>NZ_CP041216.1:3018333-3327500 GCF_020511155.1 Shewanella glacialimarina
CAGTTTGTAAGTGCACACTATTTCCATCAGTAGCTTCATCAAACCCATCCTTAATGGCATCGGTCATCTTATCTGAGGTGATCATCTCTGAAGTGATACGCAAACGGATAACCGCAACGGGCTGTTCAATTACTTTTTCCAGCTCAGATTGAACAGATGCAAGGTATAAACTGCCAATATACAAATCCATGAAAAACTTACTGCGAACCCCTGCACCATTAAGGACTAAAGATTGCTGATTAACGACGATGGAATCGGGCACGTTTATGCCAGATACCATTTTAGCTTGCAGAATTGGACTAACGAATAAAGCTGCGACTAAACCTAAATAGGATAATAATTTCATACTAAATATTCTTGTAGGATAAATATTTGAATTAAACTAAGCACAACTTAGCTGAGCTAAAATTACGAAAAATAACGGATAGTTAGCCGCGGGTGCCTAATTTATATTGTCCGTTTTGCTCAAACATAAGCGCTTGTTTTTGGGTAGGAGAAACCAATAAAGGGCCATCATCAAAAAACAGAAAACATTTCCAATTACGGACAAACACATCCCAGCGAGTTTCGATAATCTGGTACTTTTCATAACAAAAATAAACTGTTGTATCATCGCTCCATTGAATATGCTCAATGATAGCTTCAGGTAATGCATTATCACTCGCATCCCAGGCCGCTTGCCAGTGTTCAGTCGCGCTCCATGCATCCTGTTTCACCGGCCAATCACCTTTAGCGAATTGTTCTGCTCGGCTACTTTTATTACTTATCCATTTATTCCAGACTTCCATTGCGCTTTTATCAGATAAAGGCTTAATCATCACTTTATCCGTTTCGCTAACTGGCAAATCTTTATGGTTAAAAATCCATTTACGTTTATAGTTCTCAAATGAAATATAAGTATGTCCCACACGACCCCACTATTGAAATGTATAATTTATTCGCCTGCCATTATACGGTTTGACTGGCGACAAAGGAAATTATGGTTATCGATAACTAACTGTACAGCATTGATTGTGTTTATTAACCACCAATCTGCTGCAGATAACGCATTGCAGCTTGATTTTTGACATCTAAGTTCAATACATTTTGAAAACATGATTTAGCGCTATCAATTTGGTTCATTTCAGCGAGAAAAATACCTAACTTTAGCAATACCAGAATATCCTCAGGGTACTTATTTAAATAATCGAGATAAATATTTAACGCTTCCTGCGGTTTATCACTCAATCTTAAAGCATGAGCATATTGTGGTAAGTATTCATCGCTATAGTGGATTATTTTTGCAAGATGCGCAGTAGCAAGTTCAAGTCTATTCAGTTGCAAAGCCAGCTTGATGATCTGCTTTAATTCAGCTTCATGACAAAGATCTATCGGAATTTTCAATATTGTTTCTAACGCTATTTCAGGGTTTTTCTCTAACATTTTCTGATAACTTAGCGCCAAATGGTAAAGTCGAGAAACCTCTGAGTCTGTTGTTATAAAGGGGAAAGTGTATTCGACAATCTTAGAGATACCGAGCAAATGCTTATTATGCAGCAATATTTGCAGTTTTTTAAAAGCATTATCTATAAATGGTACGATAGACTCACCTGTATCATCGATAAACTCTTTGATTATAAATTGGTCATAGAACTTTTTTTGAGTCTTTTTAATCTGTTCCAGTTCGATTGTGGCTAAGTTTGCGAATTGCTGAGGCTGCTTGGCCTGCCAGAGAACAGATCTCCCCCATTGTTTATCGTTATTCCACTGTTTGCATAAAGCGGTTACATCAATTATGGATTGATATTCATTAATCCGAGAATCAACACGTTGCACAGCAGAGGCTATTAACGCTGATATTTCAATAGAGATGGCTTTAAATGCTTGGTAGTAAATGCGAGTGTGGTTAACAACATCTTGCTGTGACCACTCTTCCTTTTTCTTTGTAGATAAAAAGTGCGAGAACTCATAATAACCATAAAATTTAATAAGATGGGCAAGTAAAATAAATTTTTTATTAATACTCCGCTCTATCTTATCGATTTTATCTGCCAATGCTGGAATAGCTTGAGGCTTTTTCTGACTTTTTTCTATTTTGTTATTAAGTACTAATGCTTCTGATACTAAAACGTTAAGTTGTAGCAGTTTATTTTGAGTTGTAGTAAGAGCATCTAAGGTATCACTTAGGTACTTAAGTTTTTCTTGTGTAGATATCTGATAAGTTTCAGGCTTTAACATTTGCCGCTGTTTATCCGTTATTGGCTTAAGCTTAATATCATGACACGCTTGATATCGCACACCTTTTACTTTGGCAGCATCTTTAGATAAGTTGATGTAAGTGGTATTTTTTTGACATGCCACAGAAGCTTGTAATGACTCTATTGCATGCATTAACTGAATCGGGGTTTCGGCCATCTCACCAGAATAGGTTTCCACCCACTCAAGCATCACACCAATGTTAGGACCTAAACTTGCACCATAGGTCCCCTGAGTGTGCGTCACACCTTTTTGAGAATGGCAAAAATCGACACCACACAGCAAAACTTGCTTAAAACCCATTTCGGTTGCAATTTCAATGGCACTGTTGGTTACGGTCGGACCAACTGATTTTATATTGTCTTCGTCGCTATCGTTGTTCCAGGGTAAACGCTGACCAGTATAGAGTGCAGCCCCCCTCCATTGGCCCATAATTTGTGGTGCAACATGGTAGGAATTAATCAGTAAAGCATCATGTTCTAGCTGCATAAACTCTTTATTGACATCAAAACTGTGAGATTGCGGATCTACTGATACCACAATATCAGCTTTGATATTAAGTCTAGTTAGTTTGCCAACAACTCTCGAAGCTGCTATGACCACTAAATTGCATGCGTTGTCTCTAATCCAATTGATAGAATTATCTAAAGATGGCCCTCCACCTAATACAATACAGCTTTTACCGACAAACTTTTTCTTTAAAATTTTAGCTGGGATAAGATTTTCGGCTAAGTTATCCAGCTGTGCCCTTACAAAGACTTTCTGATTAAACCCAATGCTTTGTTCGAAATACTCATGATCAAGTGCGGTTTCAACTTGAGCGTTAAGTCCGCAGTACGACTCCAGATAATTCCCAGCTACGGCTATTGCACGGTGAATTTTGAATTTTTGCTTCACAATATAAATATTGTTTTCACGCTCTTTGATGAGGGCAGAAAAACGCTCTGATGAAGTAACACACAAATCGTCCTGCAGAGCTTGGGGGATATCGATTGTCAGCAGAGCCAAAACTTCAGGCAATTCAACAAAAATATATTTACTCCCCTTAGCGAGTGGCCGCTCCATAATGTAATTAGCTAATAGGCCAGAGTCTAAACCTATGATGACATGTAATGTGTCAACTGCGCTAAAAGCGTCCTTAAACTTTTCGTCATACAAAGAAACTGAGTCAATTTTTTCGAAGGTATGTCGATTAACACTGGATAAGTAACCTTCGTTAAATTGACTTATGGCAAATGTTTTGGCTATTTCTGATGGTGTATTAAGCATGGTGCCCTCAGCGATTAATTGTCCACAGTTTCTGTCAATTAATTGTCATTGTTAATCGACTAATCAATCTAATTTAAACAGTTTATCTAAAATTTCCTTTTAATTGCGATATTTATGCCACAAGGAGAGACAAAACTTATTTTATAGACATTTTTTTAGAAATTTAACCAAATAGCTAATTTTCATGCCCTATAAGAAAAATAAGGTTAGACAATTAGAATTAAGTTACTAAGATTACAGATGTTTATATAGGTTTACTTGCCAAAATTGCACTATAGATATGAATAGATTAATGAGTAACTGTTGTAATTAAACCCATTATGGTGCAGAAATTGCTTTAACGGTTTGTTGGGTTAACAAGAAAAAGTTGTCTTTTGCCAGCTTAATATCTACATAAAAAGAAAGCTGGGCGACGAAGACAACAATTTGGAGAGTACATGTTTGATAATAAATCGATTCTAATAACAGGTGGTACGGGCTCATTTGGTCAGAAATATACTAAGACAATTTTAGAGCGATACAAGCCTAAGCGGTTGATTATTTTATCGCGCGATGAACTCAAACAGTATGAGATGCAGCAGGTCTATAATGCCCCCTGTATGCGATACTTTCTTGGCGACGTCCGTGATGGCGATCGCATGATGCAGGCCTTTAAGGATGTGGATTATGTCATTCATGCCGCGGCGATCAAGCATGTACCTGCAGCTGAATATAACCCGATGGAATGCATTAAAACCAATATTCATGGCGCCGAAAATGTCATTAAAGCGGCTATTGCTAACAAGGTGAAGCGAGTCATTGCGCTTTCTACCGATAAAGCTGCTAATCCGATAAACCTTTACGGTGCGACCAAGTTAGTTTCCGATAAATTGTTTGTCGCCGGTAATAATATTGTTGGTGAAGGCGAAACACGATTTTCAGCGGTTAGATACGGTAATGTGGTTGGCTCGCGCGGTTCGGTTGTGCCCTTTTTTCAGCAATTAATCCGAAATGGCGCAACATCACTACCGATAACTCACCCGGATATGACACGTTTTTGGATCACCCTGCAAGATGGGGTTGATTTTGTACTAAAGAATTTCCAGCGTATGCAAGGCGGAGAAATCTTCGTACCTAAAATACCATCGGTGCATATTACTGATTTAGCTGAAGCTTACGGCCCAGGTCTTAAGCATGATATTGTTGGTATTCGCCCAGGTGAGAAAATGCATGAAATTATGTGCCCTGCTGATGATTCACATCACACCATCGAATTTGATGATCACTTCGTGATAACACCAAGTATTTCCTTCTTCGACCGTGAGCATGATTACTCAATTAATCAACTCGGCGAAAATGGCTCCCTGGTTAAACCGGGGTTTGAATATCACTCTGGTAATAACCACCATTTTTTATCTACCGCTGAAATAAAAAACTTGGATGAGGAGAGTGTTTAATGATCCCCTACGGACGACAAGATATAAATGCAGCAGATATCGAAGCTGTCATTAGCGTCTTAAATAGTGATTATTTAACCCAAGGCCCTCAAGTACCACTGTTTGAAGCTAATATTTGTCGCGAAACTCAGGCCAATTTTGCCGTGGCAGGAAATAGCGCAACATCGATGCTGCACGCAGCCTGTCTAGCATTAGGGGTTGGTAAGGAAGATATTGTTTGGACAAGCCCGATCACTTTTGTCGCCTCGGCCAATTGTGCGCTCTATTGCGGCGCGGACGTCGATTTTGTTGATGTGGATCCGTCAACAGCCAATATGTGTCCCGTTGCATTAGAGAAAAAACTTCTTGAGGCCGCTAGGTTAGGAATATTACCCAAGGTTATTATTCCTGTTCACATGGCTGGCCATAGTTGTGATATGCAGGCCGTATCTAAGCTAGTAAGTCCTTATGGTATAAAAATCATTGAAGATGCCGCGCATGCTATTGGTGGACACTATGCTGATATACCTATTGGTAGTTGTCTATTTAGTGATATTACCGTTTTCAGTTTTCATCCCGTTAAAATCATCACCACAGCAGAAGGAGGCGTTGCGACCACAAATTGTCCGCAACTTTCTCAAGCAATGCAATCGTACCGCAGTCATGGCATAACTAAATCCGCAGATGAGATGCTAAGACCTGATGAAGGTGATTGGTACTATGAGCAACATAATCTTGGGTTTAATTATCGGATGACAGATTTACAAGCAGGATTAGGTAATAGTCAAATTACACGCTTAAGTGAGTTTGTTGATAAACGTAATCAATTGGCTAAACGTTATGAGTTACTACTTAACAAGTTAGATATTAAATTTATTCAACCTCTTAATCACTGTCACAGCGCCTATCATCTGTTTATTGTGCGCTTGCCTGCAAATATCGACCGTAAGTCTGTCTTCAACCTAATGCGTATAGCTGGAATTGGCGTTCACGTGCATTATTTCCCTGTTTACCTTCAGCCTTTTTATCTACAAAAAGGCTTCCTGCCTGGTCATTGCCCTGGAGCGGAAGCTTATTATAGTCATTGTTTAACTTTGCCACTTTACACAGAGTTAACAGAAAGTGAACAGGATTTTATTGTCCGTAATCTTACTGACATTTTAAGCCTTATCAAATAGCTATTATTTCACTTTGCCCAGAAGTAACGGCAAGTGAATAGGATTTCATTGTTGCCACGCTCATTCAAACTCTTAATAAGGATCGATGATTTGAGCGTGCCAATTTTGAGACAGTTTTGTCATTCTTTCTCTTGTCGGCGCATAAATTGGCACAATATAGACAGTATTAGCCACCAGTTCTAATCCAGTGCTAGATAAAATCTCTTGTCCCGCAAAGGTGTGACCTGCAAGCTCATAATCATAAAGCATTATTTGTTGATTCTCTATTGCCTTGAGTATTGAAGGATACGATTGAATTAATAAATAGAAGTCCCCGCCTATGCCCCATAACCCGACTTTTTCTTGCTGCGTTAGTTTATGCTGGATCTGATTAAATAGAACACTCAAGTAGCTATTATATTGAGAAAAACGCTGTTCAACAGCAAGCTTTGCCGAGTGTTTTATAACGCTATGATTACTTATTTGCGCCGTGGTCACTTTTTTTAATAGCAACAATAATCTGGGAATATTACCTGTGGTTAGCTGCTGTTGATTGATAATTTTCAGACCCGCTTTTTCAGCAATCAACTTGAGAGAGTCTTTAGTGTAATAATGAATATGTTGGCCATGAACAATATTGGTCACTCCCAAGTTATCTGTAAAGGCATCAGGACTGCAATCTGGCACTTCGATGAAAATAATACCGTCCTCAACTAAACATTCGCTCATTTGCGTTAAATAACGCACAGGTTCGACTATGTGCTCAAGAACATGTGTGCTGATTGCGATGTTGATTGGATATTTAGCAAAATGAGGCAGGATTGTATCCAGTTGATTTAAGTTAGCAGTAATATGTTCGACTGTATTCGATTGTATGTGGTCGTGAAAATCTACGCTAGAAAGCTTGATTGAAAACTCTTTAAATTGACTATCAATATGCTTCAGCGTCGCACCACCACCCGCGCCAAAGTCAACAATATGCGCGCCCATTTTTATATAGGATGCGAAAAACTCTGACATCTCCTCATAGGGAGACTTCTCTCCTTCAGGAGTATCACACCACATATCAGGCTCTAGCGCATTGGAAAAATAAAGTGCACCAAATATTGCGTCAGTATAAGGGATGGTTACTTGAACATGGCTGCAATGCTGGCACTGTCCGATAGGGAAACGGAGCACTTGCCTTTTGAGTTCTTTAGCCTGCTTATCCCAAATGCCGGAAGTCAGTGTATCTATTTGCTGCCATACGGTATGACCGCATACTTTACATGATGTTTGCGTCGCAACTATCGTGCTCATCTTAATCATTCCCGGTATAAAAAGGGTCTACAACATTATGCCAATCTTGGCTAAGTGATCGCATCTTTATCCTTGTTTCTGCAAGTTGAGGGCTCATAAAAACGGTATACTTGGCCGAAGGAATTTGACTACTGCATAAGATGGGTTGCTGCTGGAGTATTCTATCTTTTAGTGCGTAATCAAACAGCACAATATTGCCTTGCTTAATCAAGTCATTTATATCAGCGTGCTCAGTCATCAGATTATAAAAATCAGCCCCTACCCCCCAAATACCAACCTTACCATCTCGGCTTATACTCTCACGCAATGCATCGGCTAAATTAGTCCGTAGTTGACGACATTGTGCTTGATAATGTTTGATCACATCCGCGGCATCAAATAAAGAAGATGATGGATGAGATTGGACTATTTCATCTGGGGTTAGTAATACCTGTAATCTGGGTATATAGCCTGTTGTTATACGACTAATTTTGACCACTTTAAATCCAGCCCGTTTGGCTGCAAAAGTTATAGAGTCTGCCGTATAGTAATGAATATGCTGTAAATTAACTAAATTACTCATACCAATGGATTGAAGGATATGGCATTGTGAAAAGTCAGGGACTTCAATAAACACTGCCCCATTTGGGCTCAGTTGTTGTTTGATATGCTGTAAGAAGTTAACTGGATTAATTACATGCTCTAATACATGCGAAGCCATCGCTAAATCAATACCCTCTGGCCAATGTTGGTTTGGCAACTGAGCGAGATTATTTAAATCGAACGAGAGATAGTGAATATTATCTTCAGAAAAACGGTCATTAAAATCGATACCGACTAGTGTACTGTCTGGCAGTCGTTTATTGGCAGCAGCTAATAGTTTTCCTTCGCCACAACCAAAATCGACGACAGTCTTAGGTGTCGAATCATTTAATGCAAAGTCTATCATCTCTTCGTATGGACTATTATCACCCACTAGAGTTTCATGCCACATGACAGCTTCTTGGGTAGAGTGAAAATACAACTTTTCAAATAATGCTGGCGTATATTCACTACTAATCTGAACGTGTCCACAATGTTTACATTTAGATAGAGGATAAACTGAGTTTTGACGGGAAAGTATTGTGCTACTTTCCTCCCATATCCCAAATGAAATATCTGAAAATGTTTGCCATTGCTGACGGTTACAAAGCTGACATGAAGTTATAGCCATAGGTGAAGTCCTAGTTGGTAATACCGCCGTCAATCGTCAGCGTCTGCCCAGTAATAAATGCCGCGTCATCGGACAACAAGAAACTGATTGCAGGGGTTATATCTGCAACTGTACCCAAACGATGCATAGGTGTACGGCGGATAATTTGGTCGCGTTTTTTATCTGAAAGTGTCGACGACATCTCAGTGTCGAGATAACCAGGAGCAATGGAGTTGACGGTAATATTTCGGCGGCCATTCTCTCTGGCAAGCGCACGGGTTAAGCCATCTAACCCCGCCTTTGACGCAGAATAGGCAGCAAGACCAGTATAACCTCGACTACCAATGATTGAGCTTATATTGATAATTCGCCCCGCACTATTCTGCCTTAAGAATACCCTTAGCACCTCACGAGCAAAGTACAACGCACCGTTTAAATTCACTTGCAATAACGCATCAGATTCTACATTAGGAAAGGTGGCTAACACCCCCTCTTTTGCAATGCCGGCATTATTGATTAGCCCCCAAAGTGGTACTTCTGCCCATTCACAGGCTGATTTTACAAATGCAGCGGTTTGATCTGCATTACCGACTTCACACTGAAACCACTTAACATGTTCGTTGTTATTTACTAGGTCGTCGATCGCCGCCGTTTTATTGCGACTACAGGTAGAGACCTTATAACCTTGATTAAGTAAGTGAATAACTGTGCCTAAACCCAGTCCACGACTACCGCCTGTGACCATAATGTGTTTCATTGAATCAACCTCTGTTTTTTACCCGTCGCAGAAAGACTAATTTGCTCACTAAAGGTGATAATTCTAGGTCGTGCCGCAGGTTCTAATTGTTCAGCAAGTTCTTTAAGTGCTTCTTTAGCAATCTGTTGATCTTCAGCACATAACTCAACACAGATAAGTGCCCCTGTAATAGGGTTAGCTTTGGCGTAGACTCTTGCGTCAATTATTCCAACCAATGCAATAATTTTTTGCTCTAAGGTTTCAAGATTAACCTTAACACCACCTACATTCACTAAACTATCTTCTCGACCGGTAAATAATACTCTGTCATCAGTGAGAGTAATACAGTCACCGGTGTCGATAGACTCGTTACGCCTGTTTAGTTGTAATGTATGCGTAGCTCTTAATTGCCAGCCATTAAACTCTTGTTTTAGCCAAGTTCGAGGAAAGCCCGCTAATCCATCTTTAACTGAAAATATGACACCAGCTTCAGTGGTTGCGTAGATATGGCGCACCTTAGCCCTAGGACATTGTAACTTGATAGCATCTAAGGTGCGCTGGTCAGCTATTTCTCCGCCCAGAGTAATAACGGCCAATGGTGGTGATTTTGTATGCCAGCTCATTAATAACGCCCGCATCATTGAAGGAGTCGCACTAATGGCATTAACACTATGCTTTATCGCAAGCTCGGATTTGCGTTGAAGATTGGCATCAACATCGGCAATCAACGTATCTTTACTAACAATAGCCTGCAAAATGACTTGTAAACCAGCAAAGCTCATTGGGTGATAACAAAGTAGCCATCTGCTAGCCACTTTCTCGGTATTGTTAGCGTTTTTAGGCATCAATTTGTTTAGCCGATGAAAAACTAACTTAGGTTGCCCGGTCGTACCCGATGTTAATAGTCCAATAGCGAAACCTGTTGGAAGATTGCTGTCATCAATACCTTGATTAGTTCGATTAAAAATAACCGGGATATCAGCTTGTTGTGCATCAACCATCGCCTGGATCATTTTCGACACCAGCGGGCTAGTTGCGTTGTCAGCAGCGCCATTAAGCTCGATGAACGTTTTGCTTTTACAGTCAGCACTGGGAGTAAAATCAATTCCACAGCACTGTAAGCCCGGCTCAATTAATGAGAATTGCTCATCGATAACAAACATTAAACTGCTGCACCTTCATAAAGCGCTATCAGTTCGGCAATGCTGTGAAACGTCTTAAATCCATCACGAAAGGGATCAATTCCGGTTGTTAATTCTAAAGTCACAATCAATGTTGCTAAGTCCAAAGAGTCCATTGGTAAGTCGACTAAAAACTCTGACTCGACAGTTATTTCAGGACAAACCTCGGCCTTATTTTCAATAATTTGACGGGTCTCATTGAGGATGATATCGGCTAAGTTACTCATATATTATTCCAATCATTAAAAGCGGCTGATATTTTATCTAAGCTAAAATGTTGCTTTTGGGTTAGCCAATCTTGTTTTAGCTGCTCAAAAATGTGCACATCCAGTAGCTGGCCATTTTTACAAATATGTTGCTTTAGGTGACCAACTAAACGCGTTTTATGCAATGTTTGTAGCTTGACCACTTTTTCATTTGCATCCAGTACATAGTTTACAATTTTGTTGAGTTTTAGCTGGTAAAAAACATAGTTACAAATATAAGTATGCATAGTGACACCATATTTGAGTCTCGCTTGACGCTCATAAATATAAGAACCCGTACTGCAGCGTTGGTGTTGTCTATCTATATCGGTAAAACACAAAAAGCCAATTGAAACACCATCATCTTGGATCATATAACCACGATAGTTGTCATTTTTTTCAAGTGACCGTATCCAGTTTTTTTGTTTGTCTAATGATGGCTCTTCAAGATCACTGAACATGTGTTTAGTGATCTCTGGATCGGTACGCCACTTAAGCAATAACTCTGCATCACTGACATCTACACGTTTAAAATTTAACGCCATTATCTACTTCTTAATTTGCTAAATAGCCGCCTTCAACTGGCAGTGTGACAGCGTTTATCCACTTAGCAGCGTCGCTAAGTAAAAAGGCTACCGCATTGGCCACATCTTCTGGCTGCCCTAATCCCATAGGGTGTTGGTTAAGCATATGCTGATATTGTGCTTCGGTCATACTGTCTTGGGTGCGTTGTGCCATCTCTGTTTCAACGAGTGCAGGCGCAACACAATTAACCCTGATATTATCCCGCAGTAACTCCATCGATAACCCTCGAGTTAGCGACATTAAACCAGCTTTGCTTGCGCCATAAACAGTATTACCGGTTTGGCCAATAAGCCCCGCAATTGAGGACACAAAAACTATCGCACCTTGCTTAGAGCGATCACGCTTGAGCCTGAAACCTTTAGCGATAGCCATAGCGCTAGCTAAATTGACATGCATAGTTTCGTTAAAAAATGCTTGGTCAAATACCCGTATAGGTTTGGTTATTTGAATACCTGCACAATGAACAAAACTATCAATATAACCGTATTCTTTAACTAATGATTTGACCCAATCAGAGAGTTTATCGGTATCGGCCATATCAAATGGCGCACAAACATGACCACTACCTTCAAGGCTTGATGCTGTTTTTTCAAGAGCGACCAGGTCGCGACCATTGAGTATCAAGGTTGCGCCCAATTTAGCGAGTAACACGGCGCATGCGCGGCCAATGCCTGCCGATGCGCCAGTGATCAATACTCGTTTACCGCTGAAATCCATAGGATTAAAGATCATCTCGGTACCGACTAGTTATTTATGCAGTTAAATGTTCTTCAACCAGTGCAATAAGATCCGCTACTGTGTTGATCTCTTCTAATTTGTCACCTTGAATGATGATGTCAAAATTCTCATCAGCCATCGCAATCACGCTCAGAAAAGCTAATGAATCCCATTGCTCAAGCTCCATCAATACTTCATCACCTTTTAAGGTGTTGTCATCAAGTTCTAATATCTCTTCTAAGTTGTTTAAAAATTCTTGTCTGTTCATCTTATTCACCTCTAATTTGTCGTGTTTTTTTATTTACAGTGCCGCTAATAGTGTATCGGCAAAAATAGGTATTTGTTTATGTTAATGTGCTGTGCGTTGTGCCACATGGGCATTTATCTTTGCAAGCTGCGGATTATTAAGCAGCAAAGTGCAAATTTTGTCAGGACTCGCCTCAAGCCAGTCATTACCTAAATGCTCAATTAGTTGTTCAACAAGATGAAGGTCATCTTGTTCATCAACGCAAAGCCTAAACTGCCCCCATGCTAATTGTCCGGTTTCTATCGGTACAATATGTGCATCGGGTTTGCTGTAAAGGTAAAGGGTCACATGTTCTCGTTGTGGCTGAGTCGTCGCTTCTTTATAGGCGTTTAACAGGCTTGCCATGCTAAATACTTCCACATCAAACCCCCTGGGGAAATACGCGAGGCTAATGTGTGTGTACTGTGACATGTCCCCTTGACGATGTTGTTTCACTGCCTCATCAATAAGGCTGGGGCAGATAAGCGGACAATCCCCCGTGAGACGGATAATAATATCCTCATCGGTTGCCTCCGCCGTTAATGCTGCGTGATAGAAGCGATCGAGTACATCATGTTCGTCACCACAAAAATACGGCTGCTGATTGGCTTCACAATAGTCAACAATGGGTTGATCTGTCGACTCAGTAGTGGTGGCGATAATATGAATATCAACCAGTGTTGACTGCTTAACTCTGCCAATGTGATATTCCAACATAGGGCGGCCATTTATTGGCGCTAACACTTTGCCAGGTAATCGGCTCGATCCCATGCGAGCTTGCGTAATGCAAATGACGCGCATTTATTTCTCCTTTTTAAGTAAAGGAAAAGACAGATAAGCTTCTTTCATCGGCTCGCCAAAGGCGATATCTTGGGTAGCAATTTGGCCAATTATTTGAGGTAAATAGCGCGTGTGTAGCCCATGAGCGGGTCTTACTGAACGCACATTGTCAGCGGTAAACTTCTGGCCTTGTTTAATCGCCTGCGCAATATACAAGGAACGCCTGAAATATCTTCCACCTGCTTCACTGGGTTTTACTTCATAGCCAGCAACGCCCAGTGCACTGTGCACTTTATCCGCTTGTTGTTTTAATTGAACAAATTCATCAGGTTCTAATGAAAATGCCGCATCTACTGAACCATCACTTTTATCGAGTGTAAAATGCTTCTCAATAACACTTGCACCAAGCGCTACCGCGGTAATAGATGCGGTATTTTCAATGGTGTGATCACTCAATCCGATAGGAAAATCAAACCGCTGGCACAGATCGGTAATAGTGCGTAAATTACAATCTTCAATCGGCGTTGGGTAACCGCTAATACAATGCAGTAATGCCAACTGCGTGCCACCAGCTAAGGCAACAGCTTCAACAGCCTCTTCAATCTCTTCCAGTGTAGCAAGACCGGTTGACATAATGATTGGCTTGCCGGTTTTTGCTGCAGCGCTAATCAATCCAATATCGTTAATTTCAAAAGAAGCAATTTTATAAGCTGGGCAACCAAGGGATTCAAGCAGTTCAATTGCGCTAAGGTCAAAGGGAGATGAAAATAACGTAATATTATTTTGTTTTGCTCGTTCAAATAGCGCTTTATGCCACGCCCATGGGGTGTGAGCCTCTTGATAAAGATCATATAGCGTACGACCAGCCCAAAGGCCACCTTCAATACTAAACTCTGGGCCATTATGGTTAAGCGTTATGGTATCAGCGCTATAGGTTTGAATTTTGATAGCGTCAACACCTGTTGCCGCTGCGGCATCAATCATCGCCAAGGCTTGATCTAAATTACCTTTATGGTTACCTGATAATTCTGCAATAACATACGGTTTATGCAGTGGGCCTATTTCTCGGCCATCGATATTAATTGTGGAAGCAAACATACTTATTCTCCCGAACTTAACTGCGGTTTAATATCGCTACGCCAGGCGTCATGAAAATGTCGGATCCTGTCTTCACATTTACCCAATATGCCTGGTGTATTAACAGCAGGCATATTCGCTTGGCAAGATTCAGCCACTAATCGGTCTTCTTCCAAAATGGTATGATTAAACTCGGTAAAGTTAGCTTTAATGACCGCTTTTACAGCATCACTTGTGGCACTGCCATCCAGTCTTTTTATCATTCGTAGCTGAAAGTTCAGTTGCGATTGGGTGGATGTTAACGGATCATAGGTTTGTAGCGACATTAATGAGCCATTGGTTAATCCAATTGCCAAATTAGGGTAAATAAAGAAGTGATTATATTCAGTAAACTCGCTGCTTTGCTCAAGTTTTAGGTGCTTTCTCGCCCCTGCCCACCATTTTTTGGGAGTATCTTGTAGCGGAGTATTACCTGTTGTGTGCCCATTAAAAAACTCAATATCACATTCTGCTTTGGCAAATTTTGCAAACGTTTCCGGGTGGACACCGGCGACATGATAAACTTCTAGTACCGTTTCACAGGCGATTTTCCAATTGGTATTCCACCGAAAATCACCTTGTTGAACGGGATCGGTAAACTCAGCTGAAATACGGCTTAAAATGGCATAATACGGCCCAAGATAATCTTCAAGTGATGGGCCTGCTTTCGCGACGCGAACAAAGAGCAACTCTCCGCAACTTTCTAAAGCAAACTCCCTCAGTGATAATGCCTTTTTAGCAGCCTCATCTAGACCAAAATCAGTACGATTTTGTGGAACGCCAGCCAATGCGCCATCGCTTTTATAACTCCAACAATGATAAGGACATATAAGAGCTCTATTACCATAAGCTTCTCTTTGAAGCTGTGCTCTTCTGTGACTACAAATATTAAGCAATGCACTAACTTGTCCATTAAAATTTTGCACCACAACTGGGGTATTACCCACTTTAAGGGTAATAAAATCATGATTTTTAGCCACTTGATCTTTAAAGCCAACAAATATCCAGTTTTTCTCAAACACTTCTACGCGCTCAAGTTCAAAGGTGGCCAGGTCATAATAATGGGTCGGGTGAATGGCTTGTATCGCTATCATTAAAGTTCCGATTTTTGTTGTATGCTGACAATCAACTGTCTAATTATTCGTTGACAGCCTTGGCTGTCAATCAGTTGACGAGCAATGTCACTCATGTCTTGTCTCAAGCATTTATCATGCCAGAGGTTTACAGCATCGACTTTGATTTTACTCAATAAATCGTTATTAATCTGAGTATCAGCTTGGTTACAGTCAAAAGCACGCGTATCGATAGCATAATACCAGCTGTTATTCAGCGGTGAGCCAAGTGCGGGCAATTGATTATCAACCGTCACTAACGCTAACGTAGGTACACCTTGGCTTGCTAACTCCCCCAATGTGCCACCAGCAGCAGATATGGCTAACCCTGATTGCATCATTATTTGAGCAACTGATGGAGGGTTACAAATAATCGAGAAGTTTGAATGCTGTTTAGCCAGCAGCTCTAAAGCGCGCTGTTGCTGATGAACTTGACCAATCAACAAGCGGACATGCGCTTCAGGTAGTGCATCAATAATGGCTCTTGAAAGGGGCAGTGCCAAAGATTTTGGGTCTGTACCCCCTAAGGCGATCAGTAAATCTGGGCGCTCAGCTATTGGGATATAATCTTGAGCAGCAAACTCTTTACGTAAATAGGTGTATTGAGGCCCTAAGCAAAAAGTCGCATTAGGCGCTCGTTGTCGGTACTCTTCAAGGCTGACATTGGGGGCCGGATTAATGACAAAGTCCGCCCAAATAGGCTGATGGTCTAAGGCATCATCTAGCTTAACGATAAAAATAGTAAGTTGATTGAGTTGTAACCACTCATCTGTTGTCAGATCATAATCATCAACAATAATGGCGGTAAACGCATGTGGTAAAAGTTCATCTGTCGATAATGGCGCTGCTATTTGTTGCGTGTTGAAATTAGCCTGATGCAGTTTATTGAGTAAAGGCAAACTACAGGTTTTATAAATAAAAGTGATATCAAAAAAAACCTGCGCTGCCTGTGCAAGCGCATATAGACGCATAATATGTCCAGCGCCTATACCATGGGAGTTATTTCCGTAAAATGCGACCCGTGGTTTAACCGGCAAGAAAACCACCATCAACGGCTAAGGTAATACCTGTTGTATTAGCACTTAAGCCACTCAGCAGAAAATAAACACTATTAGCCACATCTTGTGGCGAACTTAACCCTAATGGATGGGCATCGATTAATAGTTGGCTTTGCTGTTCGCCTAAAGTCGAAAATTGAAGTTCAGCTTTTGCACCACTTACCACAGCTGGCGCAACACAATTAACTCTAATTTTTTTACTGGCTAGCTCCAAGGCCGCTGATTGCACCATGGATGATAGTGCCGCCTTCGATGCTGCATATAGGGTTCGAGCCTTTAGGCCTCTTTGACCTGCTGCTGAACCAATAAATACAAAGCTGGCTCCAGAGTTAAAATGTTTTGCCTTAGAAAAAGCCGCAGTTAACATCACAGCAGCTGAAAAATTAACATCAAAATATTGGCTAATCTGTTTAGGTGAAATAGTTCTTAGTGGGCTATAGCCTTGATAGCTGGCGCTATGCACTAAGCCGTCTATTGCACCATATTGGTTGATAAGCGATTTAACCCATGATGGAATATCTTCAAGGTGACTTAAATCAAAAGGGGCTATTTGATGATGTTGTTGAGTTAATTGACGTTTTGTGTCAATAAGCGCCGCTTCTCGCCGGCCCACTAAAATGAGTTTTGCGCCACATTCATCCAGCTTTTTGCATATAGCGAGTCCAATGTCTGAATCCGCCGCAGCACCGGTAACAACATATAACTTATTAGTTAAATTCATTATAGTTACTGCACCAAGGTTAATGGCTCAAAATCATCACTTATCTCTATAATTTGTGGCGCAAGTATTGGGCCAATATCGGTAATAATGGCTCCCCAGGACCAACCAACACCAAAACCGCCTAACATGACTTTTTTTGTATCAGTTTCGAAAAAATCACCTAACTTATGGCAAATGGCTAGCGGCACAGAGGCGCTGGATGTGTTGCCAAAGTCGGCCATGTCGATGAGATATTTATCTGCTGGAATTTTGGCTTTTTTACGCAAATGTTCAAGAATAAACTGATTAGCCTGATGCATAACGACCATATCTAAACTGTCTGCTTCAATATTAGCTAAAGCCAACGACTCTCTGATTAACTTAGGCACCACTTTCAATGTAAAGGAGAATACCGCAGCGCCATTTAAATAAAGTCGAGACTCTGTATATAGCTTTTGTTCTTCTTCACTGCTTCTGGCTTCAAGTTCTGGCATGGTGGGGTTTCGTCGCCCACCCGCTTTTACTGCAATATGCTGCCCGCCAGTGCCGTCGGTGCCAAAAACAGCGTAGGAGTCAGTCCAATTCTCATCAAATTGTAATGCTGTTGCTACGCCCGCATCGCCAAAAAGAGGAAGAGTACCGCGATCATCAGGCAAAAGATGACGACTAGAAGTGTCGCCACACAGCACTAACGCCCGTTGACCATCAGAGCCATTAAGCATTTGACTCGCCAACCAGGTACCATAGACAAAACCCGAACAACCTAAACTCACATCAAGACATGCAGCATCCTGAGACAAACCAAGTCTGTGTTGCATTAAACATGCCGTTGCGGGTAATGCATAATCAGGATCCTGCGAGACATAAACCAATACATCAACAGACTCTGGTGCCCAATTAAGGCGCTTTAATAAGGTTTCAGCAGCGGCAATACACATGTCCGATGCACATAGATGTTTTGGCAGGATTCGGCGACTATGTATGCCTGTGCTGGCATAAATTTTATCCGCCTCCTCCTGAGTGAAAATATCTGGTGTTTCAACATATGAATGTCTATGGGGAGGAACAGCGGCTTGCATACCTGCAATTTTGACTGACTTTATCACAGCTTTCATAGATAACCCTGTTGAAATAAACGAATAATGTTGGTTTTAACTATAACATTGAATAATATAGCTTGAAAGTGTCATGCTTGCGTCAAATTTGCACTAACCTTTTCTATATAGTGAAAAAATCAGGGATAAGAAATGACCATTACTACTGTTAACAAGATTTCAATTGCTGGCATTGTCTGTGTCTTACCTGAATTAGTTTGTGAAAATATTGATAAGTCTTCTGAGGTTGCTAGCCAAGAAATGGCACGAATTGTTGCCTCTACAGGCATTCATTCAAGACGGGTAACACCACCAGAACAGACGGTATTAGATCTAGGGCTAATCGCATGCGAATCGTTATTAAGCGAGTTAGCTTGGGATCGCGATGAAATATCGCTGATTATTTTTGTGACTCAAACTCCCGACTACCCATTACCTGGCAATGCGATACAGCTACAACATCAACTGGGGTTAAATAAAGGCACTATTGCTTTTGACGTTAATTTAGGTTGCTCAGGTTTTATTTATGGATTGTGGCAGACATCGCAATTACTCAGCGGGCTACCAACAGGTAAAGCGTTATTAATTGTAGGTGATACTACCAGTCATCAGTACAGCGAAAGTAACCGAGCCGTATCATCATTATTTGGTGACGCAGTCAGTGCTATCGCTATTGAGAAGCGTGACAACTGCGATGAGATGGTCTTTTCACTAGGCTCAGACGGTGCAGGCGCACCTTATCTTATTCAACCAAATGGTGGTGCTAGAACGCCAAATCGCGCCCCAGAATTATTTATGGATGGTATGCAGGTATTTGTATTCACCCTAAGAGAAATACCCGCCTCAGTTAATGCTTGTTTAACCCATAAAGGCTGGCAAGTAGACGATATAGACTACTGCGTAATGCACCAAGCAAATGAAATGATGCTAAAACGCTTAGGTGACAAAATAGGCATAACTCAGCAGCAATTGATTATCTCAATGGGGGACATAGGCAACACTAGCTCGGCATCAATACCCTTAGCGTTGTGCTTAAGTCTGCAAGATGAATTGCTGCGTCAACCGACTAAATTACTCTTGTCGGGGTTTGGAGTAGGTTGGTCTTGGGGAACAGTTGCCTTTACATTACAACCGCTCAAAGTATGTAAAGTGATTGATTTAAAAACATCAAATTAACGCGTATTTAAACGCATCTAGACTGTAAGCAATTCTGGAAGTTCGTGTTCTAAGTAATCGGCTAAACCTAGCCAGTCATGACGTTCTTGAGCAGCCAACATACTTGGAATAAGCGCGAGTATTTGGCTTGAATGTGGAAGGAAAGCGAGCATAGGTTCTAAGTGATTTAAACATTCCCGCAGGCGCTGCGCCCCTTCAGCCTCATGGCCGAGTCTTAAAGTATGTGCCGTGGCAATAAGTTTCTCTATTAAGGTATTTGGACTACATAATGTCATAGTGATAAATCCTTATACTGAGCACCATGTATACGTGCTCCATCTAGGCTAGATTGATAAAATCTCACATGCTGCTTAGCGCTGATATAGTGCTCTAAACTGCGTAAATATCCCCTGAAATTCAGATCCGTTGCCACGCGTTCGCCATGTCCATTAATGACCCAATGGTGATTTTGATTATTTATGGAAGGCCCTAGGGCACCATCGTGCCAAAATGCATGTGTTTTATTGCCAGGGTAGCTAAAATCACAGCCAAAAAGTGTTATCTCCTTAATTTTAAGATATACCGCTAGATCAATCGCAGGATGAATAACACTGCCATTGGTAAATAGTCTCAGCTTCGGATACTGCTTATCTAGCGTGTCATAAATAGGATTTTTGGAATAAGCAATAAACTTTGGCCCTGGCCATTGCCCGTGTATTGATGATGACAAGGTGGGGAAATAAACCAGCGTAATCGACGACGGAATTGTGTCAGGAAAATGCGCAGGGGTAATTTTATTGTCTATTGACACCACAATATCAGGAATAATATTTTCATGAATGAGTGCCTTCAGTGCGGTATCCACTGCAATCATTAGTGATCGCTGGCCAATTGGCAGCTTACGCTGTGCGCGTAAATAATCGTAATGATTCTCTAAAGTGGGGCCTGAACCAATCAAATGCGCTTTGTATTGCCCGTGGGGAAGAATTAATGTCGATGCGTCAGGGTCATTTGCTATCGCCTGTGCATTTTCATTTAGACGCTTCTGTACTTCAGGGTTAGCGGGTTGATGCTGACGATTCACATAAGCACGATTATTTTCCAGTACTAAATGATCGCGTAAGATGGCATTTTCATTATTAGCGAGTAACAAATCAGGTGTAATAACAATATTTGGCTGGTTTATTTTATGCTGATGAACTTTATAAGCAACCGTAACTCGAGGGTCGCTTAACCACTCACTTTGGTCAGTAAAGCTCAACAGCAATGCTAACAGTGACAAATTGAGTGGAACCACTTCGATTGATTGTAATTGTTTGTTATCAATCAACAAACTCATCACATCTCCCATCCCAACACCATAAACAGTCACATTGTCGCAAACTAAAGGCAACTGGTTAATCAGTAACTTAGCTTCAGCTATTCGGTTATGGCGGCTACTAAGCTGAATACCGTCAACACTGATAGTTTGATTATTCCCCTCCACAAGGTGAGCATCAAAATGATCGATAGATTCAAATTTAAGTGCCGACGCAAGAATCGGCCAACGCTGGCTGATGATATCAACATTCTTAGCAAAAAGATCAGTCATTGACACTGCCCTCGATGTATTACTTTAAAGTGAAAGTCACTAACAAATCAGTCGCTTGAAGTTAGCCTATTACAAGATTAATCAAAGTTAGCTAGATACTATTTCTCAAAACAGTAACTCGCAAGTCTTGTTTATAAAATTATCCGACAGGTGTCAAAATAGTTCGCCTATAACAATACAACGAAAGGATAATTTTAACGCTAAGTAATTATGTCATAACAAATTACTTTAACCAAACAAGGGTGTGAGCCACGAACATAGACGCTAATATAAGCTATAAATTTAGAGGTTATACTGCTCGGTAAAATGCATTGTCAATTTTAACTTAATTTTATCGATAGTGAAGAGTATGGTCTGGCAGAGCAATTTAATGAATTGATAATAAGTCGCTGCGTTAAAAGGCAGCTTGATCGCGGTAGATATTGCTGTAAATGTTAATCTAAATACAAGCCGAAGAAGCATCCATATTTAATGGTAAAACCTTAATCATGACGGTAAGGTCTATAACTGTACTCAAGCACTAAAATACAATTCGGTTCTATTTCTGCCAAGTGTTTTAGCTTGATACATAGCATTATCAGCTTGAGTAAATAAACTTGTAAATGATATATCTTTTGCGCTAATACTCACCCCTATACTGACTGTTAATCCAATATCACCCACTTTAATTTGAGCAATTAACTTATGCAGCCGCTGGCAAAATAATTCAGTATCACTTTTGTTCGTATCCGGTAACATGATCAAAAACTCTTCTCCGCCAAATCGAGAGACAAAATCTGTTTGACGGCAAAATCCCTTTAATAACCCGCCTAGCTCCTTCAACACTCGATCACCTTCTAAATGGCCAAAGGTGTCATTAATTTTTTTAAAATGGTCAATATCGAGTACTAACAAACCTACCGATTGCTTAGACCTTGCAGCTTGTTCAAGGGCTAAAGTGCTTCGATATTTCATTTCCCTTCGATTGAGTAAACCGGTTAACTCGTCTGTAGACGCCAGCAACATCAACTTTTCGGCCTGATCCTCTAATGTTTTTCTTGTTTTGATTAATTCTTCATAGAGCTGGTCTCGTTTAGATGCATTGAAAAAACTCCAATATATACAGCCATCCTCACTTAAACGTGCGTTCACCGTTATCGGAATACGCACTCCTACAGCATTGAATATAATCAGCTGCATTTCTTCGCAAATCTTTTCATGTAACAGTGTTGGAATTAAATAACTTTGAAAAAATATTCGAGAAGATTGAGTAAATATAACATCAGCACTTTTACCTATAAGATCACCGGGCGGCCACATTAGCTCACTGGTAAAATATGAATTTACATAGGTAATCATTCTTGAGGGGTCAGTCACTAATACCCCACACGGGAAACTATCCGGAGAGAAACCAATCGAGGTATCCCCCTCCAACTTAAGTGTTTTCAAGGTAGTTAATTCGCATATTCTATTATCGATTTAATAATAGCATCAGGATGCGTCATATGCAGGCAGTGGCCATCGGCTGGAATAACTTTAAGCTGGCTATGGGCTATTTCACTGGCAATAAACTCACCAATTGAGGTTGATGCCAGCGCATCATTTTCACTTTGTAAAATTAATGACGGTTGTTTAATCTCTTTCAAAAGATAACGATAATCAGATAAAAAAGTCGCTTCAGCAAAGTTTTTGGCAATAACAGGATCAGTAGAACAAAAACTGCCAGATAACTCGCCAATCAGATCATCAGAGTTATTGGTTCCCATGACTAATGGTGCTAAATAATTAGCCCAGCCAATATAGTTTTTATCCATTAGGTTCAATAATTCTTCAAGATCTTCTTTTTCAAAGCCACCCAGGTATTCTGGAGGAAAATTTAAAAAACACGGTGATGGGCAAACCATGATCAAGTTCGAAAACAACGTCGGTTTCTCAATTGCAGCTATTGCACCAATAATACTACTGACCGAATGACCTACAAAAATAGCATCAGTGAGCTTTAACGCTTCACAAATCTCAATAATATCTTCAGCATACCCTTCAAGTTGGCTATAGCGTTTTTTGCTGTATTGAGAAATATCAGAAGCACCCGAACCAACATAATCAAATAATACCATTTTGAAATGCTTTGCCAGTTCAGGGATTAAAAAGCGCCACATGTTTTGGTCACATCCAAAACCATGAGCAAGAAACAGCGTTTTACTGCCCTTACCGATTAACTTAACATTATTTCTAATCAATACATCATCTGCATTTAGCATACTTTGTCGTCCTTTTTATCAGGTCACCAATAATGAGCGCCTGCTGACTTTGACATGGTCAATCTAATTTAGCCATAGCTAAGTTAAGAAAACCATTCAAAATTATCCATTTCATGTTCTGCATCGCCGATATTTTCCGCTGATAAAAGTCAGGTCACGTTATCAAAAATGTAAATAGCGCTTTAAAATACAATAAAGACCAGTCGCTATACACATTGAAGTATTGAAAGTTTTGGGCTGAGTGGTTTGGCATCGCATCACAGAACGCGCAGTGCTTAGTGGCACTGAAAAAGGCCTACACTTTCAAAAGAACTGCCACCATTCACGATTTAAAACGAACCATCGCCAGTTGGAGCGTCATGCGAGGCGGTAACATTCAAACCACCCATAAATCTGCTAGGTCATAAGGTAATCCCCCATACCCCTAGGGATTTAAACAAGAGCCAGTACCTATGCGCATTTGGATATTGAGCAGGTGAGAGCTGAGTTAGGTATTACCACAGCGCATTTACTGGGGACTTTTCAGCAAGAGTCTAAGGTTGAGAGATTGGTAAGGGGAATAGAACAGCTCTCTGCGGATGAAAAGAGAGCTGCAAGCAAAACTAGAGCAAATAATTAACCAGCTACAGTAAGACCTTGTTTTTTAAATTCTAGTGCTTTTTCTACAGTAAAACCTTTGCTCAACCATTTAGAGGCTTCACGGGGAGAAAATCCCGCTCTGTGCCAAGTAACAATATCATTTGGTGAATGAATTCCAGCTTGAACCCAACCGCTTGCATCTGATGGAGTAAACCCATTGCGTCTAAGTGATTTAGCATCGTAGGCTTGCACACCAATACCACTCCATGCATTAATTTCCTCATGTGGAATTCCAGCCCAAGGGCTTGGTTCTGATGCGCATCCAGTTAGCGTCAAAATGCTTGTTACAAGTGTTGCTAGAACTGCTTTCTTCATTTTAATTCCTTTTAAACTTTGTCAGTCAAACTTAATAAAAGACTCAATAAATCATAACTTAAGCGAATTATTTTAAGATGTAACATACTTGTTTCACAAGCGTTATTTATAAAAATTAAGTTGTTGGTAAATTTCTTAGCTACCTCAAAGTTCATTTTGTAATACGGACTAACAATCACAAGGCTTTAGGGATCAAATCAAACAAGGCAAGCAAAGGTAGCTTTTGGCATCGCATCACAGAACGCGCAGAGCTTCGTGGTGCAGAAAAAGGCCTACACTTTCAAAAAGAGCTGACAGTATTAACGATTTAAGGCGAACCATAGCAAGTTGGATCGTCATGCGAGGTAGTAACATTCAAACGACGAGTAAGCTGCTAGGCAATAGCCCTAGAGATTTAAACAAGAGCCAGTATTACAGACAGTACCTATGCTCATTTAGATATTGAACATGTTAGGGCTGAATTGGGTATTACTACAGCTCATCTGCTTGGAACTTTTCAACATGAATCGAAAGTTGATAAGTTAATGAGGGAGATTGAACAGCTCTCAGAAGATGAAAAAAAAGAGCTGTACAATAAATTAGTCAAATTTAGCTGATATTTTACAATCCATTTGAATCATAAAGTTCATTTAATTCCATCTGCTCCTTTTCAGAAATGAATAAAGGAAAGGCTTCAAAAGCAATTTTAAATTTGCGGATATCACTTAAGCTTTGTGCATTAAAGTAATCATTAGCAATTGAATTGTTGTATCGATGATCTAACAGTATTTTAACTTTTCCAAAAATAACTTTATCTACCGCTTTTTGCGCTATAAGACTAGTGTCTTGAATCATTATAGTCCTGATGTCAATCAAGCCGTGAAGGTAGGATACTCTCTCCTTCCAATTTTCAAGATTTAATTCATCACTTCCTTTGGAATTTAATCTATATATTTCTATTCCACATTCAGGGCATTTCTGCCCTAAACAAGGTTTTTCAAATTGTTCTTGCCTAGTTACTGCACAGCTATCATTAACTACGCCGACAAACATTACACACATTATTACACTGGCAGTAATTAGCTTATAGCCGTATGGAAAAATTTTATAGAGCATCATTTCACCTATGATTTAGTAGTTCAGAAAGAATTTCAGCCGATTCTAAACTCTGCTGCGGACTAATATTCAATGGCGTATTATTAATACTAGCTTGCATTAACTTTATCGCTCGCTCCTGTTCTGTTGTATTAGGCCAGCCATTAATTTTTTGCTGCCGAAGAAAAGTATTTTGCAAAATTTGGTAAATAAAATGATCTATAGCGGCAAGAGAGTTAGAGTATTCATTATCAATAATAGTCGCTCTTAGTTGCTCAAGCTCTTCCAGTTGCTGAATGAGAATAATTCTTATTAGAGCATTATGGTGACTAGTTGTATTATTGATAATCTCTGAGATATCAATTTTGCACTCTTTAGAAACCTCATCAGCCGTACAATAGCCAAAAGCACAAATTTCGTCCGCTTGTGAGGTATTAAAGATTAAAGACGCTACCTGAATAATAGCGATGGTAAGTAATGATAGTTTTTTCATAGAAATCCATTTCGTACTTTTTTGTAAACTCTAACTTAAAATTCATCATGTTGCGATAGTCTCGTAGTGCTAAATCATAAGTAAATTTACAAAATGAAGGTTAAAAACCGATACCGTGCCACTAACTAAATAAACGATGAATATTCTGACTAGAGGAGGCCAAGAAGCAGCCAAAGGTGAACGCTTTGTATTCCCGAGTGAGCGCAGGCAGGTAAAGGCAGCTTTTGGCATCGCATTACAGAACGTACTGAGCTTCGTTGCATAGAAAAAGGTCTATGCTTTCAAAAAGAGTTGTCACCATTCACGATTTAAGGCGAACCATCGCCAGCTGGAGCGTCATGCGAGGCGGTAACATTCAAACGACGAGTAAGCTGTTAGGCCATAGCCCTAAGAATTTAGACAAAAGCCAGTATCACACACTGCAACTATGCTCATTTAGATATTGAGCATGTTATGGCTGAGTTGGGAATTACAACGGCACATTTATTAGGAACCAACATACCGTCACTGGGTGTGGCGGTATAGATTTATAACCATTTATATTTGTGACCAGTAGCGATGAGGTTTTGCTTTAACCTATTTTTCATTTCATCGCTTGCCCTGAAATAAACAGATTTAATGTCATTGTCGTAAGCGTCTTGGCTAAACCCGCGTTCTTTTGCTTTGTCATACCACTTATGGCCTAAGTCAAACTCACCCGTTGAAAGGTAAACAGCGCCTAGCAAAGTACATGGCCTGAAATTTAATGGTGTCACTTCATGTGCTTCTAAACCAAGTTTAATTGAATTCACATAATCCTTTAAGTCTCTGCAAACGCCACCGTATGTGGTTAATAAAGCAGATTTTAACTTCTTTTCATTCTTAGGGATATTAAACGGATATGATTCATCTAGCGCTTTTTTTATTTTAGTCAGCACTTCAGCTTTTCTATATGCAGCACTGGCATTAACCAGCTCCCAAGGTAGGCTTTTTTGTTTCCAGTTTTGAAAATGAACGTGTGCAAGTTGAAGGTGATATTTCTGTACAACAAGTTCAGTTGAAAAACCAACACTATCTAACCATTTAAGCTCTTCAGGAGTAATTGCATTCTTACGCAGTTGAGTCAAAAGCTTATCTACACGGGAATTCTTTTGAATATTTCTGACTTCAAAATCCTCAAAATCAACACGGCTTGCTTTGAATGCTTCTGCTTTTTTTCTAAGTTGATTCTGTAACATTTCAGCTTTTGCTTTAGCTTCAGATAGAACTTTAGCTTTTCGTTCAAGAATCTCCTGCCGTTTTAGTGCTTCAATTTCATCGAGTTTGGATTGGTAATGAGAAATAACAACATCGACAACATCTTTATTGGCTTCTTTTGATAACTCTGTTTGGCTTGTTGTAAGCCTTCTTTTTGTTTCGACTTTAAGTTTAAGCCCATCACAAATTAAACTTTCAAGCTTATCTGCAACGTTTTCTTTTGAATTAACAGCCCTGAAAAGCTGACGTGTCGTTTGCCCCAACGCAATAGACATAATTTCAAGATCAGATTCTAAAACACAAATATCGTGTTGAGTTATGTATTTCACAAAAAGGTCAATGTAGGTACTTAAAAGAGGATACTGCAATTTTGGAAATAGCAGTTGAGCTTGAGCGATCTGTTTATTAACCACAGTAAAAATCCATTTTTATGACGTTGATTTAATAGAAAACTATTGGAAATACGCTTAAATGTCCATGATTGAGTTCAAACTATCAAAAAGCGGAGTTTTGAAGAGTGCTTAAAAAATTCCAAAAAAGGGGTTTCCAGAGGCGGCACATAGGCGGAACCACTTTTGGCGATTTTATTAAGAGTTTGATTTTAAGATAAAAAGAGGTGTTATGGTCTCCCCACAGGGACTCGAACCCCGATCGGCCGCTTAGGAGGCGGCTGCTCTATCCTGTTGAGCTATAGGAAGACGAAACTGATTATACTGGTTTTCAGCCTGATGAAAAGAGCTTATAGGCGATTAAAATCGTTAGGATTTAATTGCTTAATTATTAAACTGATTTAAATAAGACAAAAGTTGCTCACCTTTTGTCTTATTTACCCTAAACACTTAGAGTTTAATGGCTATATCGTGAACCTGAATGTTATCGGCGGCATCAACGTGTTCAATCATCGCGGTGGCTGTGCCTTCACTCACTTGATCTATCACTATTTCAGTGCGGTTTTTAGTCACAACAGCGCGCATGATATTAAGACGATCGGGGATGTTTTTTTGCAAAACCAACTGAAATTTGTCACCCAGTTTAACGCCATTTTTACGGCCTAAATTGATAATCACTCGATCCCCTTGCCTAGCGATAATTTGCCCTAGCAACGGGCGACACTTGAGTGCGTTATCAAGTGACATAACACTTAATTGCAGCTGGCTTGTGATTGCTTGACCATAGGATGAAGACCAAAAACGCTGGCTGTTTGGCATTACGGTTTCTTGACGTTCAAACTCCCAGGGGGCTGTGGTAGCAAATGTTTGTGACCACACCTCTTCACCGCTGATGCCATGATATAGGGTTAGTTCATAGCTAAATTGACGTGAGGGGACTTCATCAACAAAGCCCATAAAACTGCTGGTGTAAGGCTCTGTCGACATATCAGTAATGTAAGATTTCAATATATATTGGCTATCGGTGATTTCACCAAGCCAACTAGGGATGCTATAGCCTTTGAAATTAACCAGTTCATTGGCGGTATCTAAGCGTTCATCAGCATGTACCTTAGCGAAACTAGCGCTTGATTGTTGATTAATGGCTTTACCAAATTGAAGCGTAAAAGCTTTATTAAAATCGGATAAATGACCATAACTTAGCTGAGTTCTGTCAGCTATATCTGCCTGCGGTAACATAATAGCCGCCTTTAAGGACTGTGCCTGACACTGCTCTGTTTCACTTTCATCATCAATATTAAGCGACAAAATAACCGTCATAATATCATTGCTGACTAACTCGCTGAGCAATTCAATATTATTGGCCGCGCCCATTCGTTGCATTGAAAAGGTATCCTGGGTGAGCGAGCCTTGAGTAATTTGCTGCTGGCTAGAAAAATTAACCCCGCCCCTCAGACTGGCGTAATTCAATGCTTGGTTAATGGCGTCTTCGCGCGCTTTATCTATATTACCATTCATAACTTTGGCAGTACCTGTCACTTCAATTTGCTCTGCAATTGAATAAGGACTCAATAAAAAAGGCAATAACATCAAGGCCCGACACCATTTAGGCCACGAGTATTGTGTTAACTTATTATTTAATGCATGTACCATATTTCACCCTGCGTCAGATATCTGTCACTTGTACCACAAAACAACACGTTACATCGCTGAAATAGCGCTGTCGTGAGTTACTAACAACTTATCAAGCAAAAACTGTGCCCAATCTATCTTTACTTTCGCTAACGACACTATGACTGACGCCACTATGATTAGCGCTACTATGAATAACGCCGTTACAATTAATGAAACTCTATCTAGTTTAAGTCTACCTAAAACGGTCTGAGGTTTATTGACTTCAGTTTTATAAGTAAACAGCGCTTTATAAAGGTAAAGAATACTTATCCGATGCCGATATATCAGTATCAATTGAATAATATTGTTTTTTAGACAGACGCGAAGGACTCAATCATGCAGCACAAGCTTTCTATTCTCGCTCTGATGCTAGTCACCATAGGGCTTGCTGGGTGCGGTAATACGCTTAACCCCGCAGCAAATTTGGACTATGCACAAAATGGCCAACTAGTGGGTTATCAAGACGCTGATGACGTGCACCAGGAAAAACTGGTTTATGATATTAATGCGTCGGGTTTAGCGCCCAAGGGACAAATTAATATTTGGGCTGAAAAATTAGTCAATGAGTTGGTGTTACAAAATGATGCCCTGCGTCCTGATCAACCCTTATTAATTGTTACCCCAGTAATGAGTAGCGACTTTAATCAAACTAATGAGTTAGCACTTCAGCTGCAACAGAGTTTACTGAGCGCATTTCACGCCCATGAATTCAATTTAGTTGACCTTAATGTGTCAACGTCACTGCGCGCGACAGAAAAAGGCGAATTAATATTAAGCCGAAACTGGGAACAACTTCCCGCTGACATGCCTGTATCTCATGTATTAGTGTCAACATTAAATCTCACCAATGAAGGTGTGAATTTTAATGGCCGTGTGGTGGATATAACCAATAATCGTGTAGTGTCGGCGGTGCAGTCTTTTGTCGCAGGTCAAAGTTTATCCGGCTATGTTTTGCCAGCCAATAAAATACAAACCCGTGACGGATTAATTTATCGAACCGAAAATGTTAAACAGAGTCGCTACACTGTGATAGGAGACAAGCAATGAAAAATCTAATACTAATTGCAGTGCTAAGCTTTTTAATGCTGGGTTGTACAAGTAATGATAAGTATGTGCTATGGGAAACCGAGGCTCCAAGCCACTTTCCTAAAATTTCAGCTATTGGTTATGCACCACTCGCTACCCAACCAAGTAATATTGAAGCACATAAAGTATTGATGGCAATGCAAGCATCAAAAGTGGCCGCTTATCGTGAATTAGCAGAACAAGTATATGGGCAGAAGATTGATGCGGTTAGCAATGTCAGTGAGTGGCTACTGACTAACGATAGCGTTAAATCCTCTGTTAGCGGTATTATTCGTGGTGCAAAAGTGGTTAAAACCTACCCTTCTGGCGACTTTTATGTCACGGAACTGGAGTTAGATTTTGAACAGGTTTGGCATTTATACGAGCAACAAAACCGCGCCAAACGAATAAAAGAAGTGACTTACTTTTAACCCGAACGCACTTAAGTTATTTCAACAAAACAAAACGCCGCGTATTATCGCGGCGTTTTGTTTTGAGTAACTGCATTTATAACAACTAAATGATTATCCTCAAAAATTAAAATTTCACTTTAAATGCCAACGCCGCTGCGGCTTGATTACTGAGTTCTTCGGTTGTTTGTGGCTCGCTTAATTCCATCTCACCACCAAAATAGTAACCAGTATAGGCATTCAAGCTAACGCTTTGGCTAATTTTCCAACCTGCGCGTAAAAAGCCAACCCACTCTTCAATTTCAATGGTGGTATCATCATTTTCAATTAAAAAGCGTTCTGTACGACGAGAGCTACCGACACCAAAATCCCAGTCGGTTGAAAGCTGATACGTTAACTCTAAACCCGCAGGGCCACTGAATCCGGCTTGGAACGGGTTAGCAAGTACCCACTTATCATTAATTTGCCAACGCACCGCAAGATAGGGAACGGTTCGCACCTCAGATATATCATTAAGATAAGCCACACCAAGACCTAGCATATTGCCAGATTCAAAACGGTACATACCTGAAGCAACTACGCCATAACTTTGAGCATTTGAAGATGATGCGGTGTTGGCATAGGCATATTGCACTTTAGGTGCAAACATGAACATCCACTGATTATCAGGGCGATAAATCAAAGATAGCCCAGCGCTGTACTGATGAATAGAAGACCAGGGCACAGTATTAGTTCTTAAGGGAGTTTGCTGGTTAATACGCCAGCCATAGTCAAGATTATCATAACCAATGTTAGCGCCTATCATCCATTGTTTGTTTAATGGCATGGCCGCGGATAATTTGGCGTTCCATACATCACGCTTTAATTCATTACCATTATTACCTACAGTGGCGGCTTGCGAGCTGGTACGGGCGACATTGAATTCAAAAGGCGCACGATCTGGTGATGATGTCGATGCTAAAGCACTCATACTTGTTAAGCTTAAACCTGCAACAACGCCTGTCACTAATAAAGGTAGCAAGCTCATTTGGGATAAATAATCTGGGCTAGATTTATTTGGCTTAAATTGGTTCGGCTGTAAGTTAATGTGAAGTGCAGTAGTCATTAAAAGCATCCTTTCTAGGGTAACAAGTCGATTGATACTGCCTGAGGACAGTGTGGTATTTAAAATAGTACGAATTGTGCTACAAAGTGGTTCAATATCATCCTATTTTTATAAAATACGATGATATTATTTTATCCTTCACAATATTATTTACAGGCTCTTATTTATAGGCTCAAGTGATTATAGCTTGTGCGCTTTTAAAAACATCATCGCTGTTTCAGTTAAGTACGCTTGCCTTTTAGACAATAAATCCGCTGTTGGCAGGCCTAATTCTAAACGCATTCTCAACTCACCAAATAACATTAGACTTAATCGTACTGCACTGTCATGGGGGTTATTAAAATGATATTGGCCATGTTGATTAACCTTTTTGAGGTAACCACTGACTAAATTTAAAATATGTTTTGGGCCAGCATCATAAAAAAGTGCTGCCACTTCAGGATGAGTATCAACTTGTGCAACACAGGTAGTAAAGACGGTTATAGCCTCTTCTGACGCTATCATGGCACCAAAATGTTGAGCAAATGAAGTTAATACACGCTCAGGATCGGTAGCATCCACTAACAAATTTTCAGTCAGTTGATGTACTACACACTTAGATTCTATTGAGGCAACAAAAAGATCATCCTTCGAGCCAAAATGAGCATATACAGTCTGCTTTGACACGCCTGCGTGTTTAGCCACTTCATCCATGCTCGTATTTGGAAAGCCCTGATGGCAAAATAAATCAATAGCCGATTGCAGAATTTGCTCTCGCTTCTGTTCACTTTTAGATAATGTCATTTGATTATTCTGGGTCAATGTTTGTTCTTCTGTCATCTTTTCCCCGTATGTTGTCACATCAGCTAAACAGTTAACACTATTTAATCACAAAATGGACTGGACAGTCTAGTTCCTTAAAACTAGACTAGGCAGTCTAGTTAACACTAACGTTACATCATTAACCTAAACATAGACTTGTTTTATTAACGTGTAATACACGCTCGATAGCATTGGAGAATACAATCATGGAACATAAATCGACCCGCTCAATGCATCGATATATGGTAGGCCTATTAAGCATATTGCTCGTCAGTAGCTGTGGCTCAGAGGTTAAGCAACATTCAAAGTCTGTTAGTTATCAAACGGTAGCAGTCTCAAACATTGTCGCATCCAATTATTATCCACATGAACAAACCTATACCGGTACGATTCGCTCTGCAAACACCACAGGTATTGGTTTTGAGCTAGCGGGAAAACTCAATGGCATAAATGTCGATAGTGGTAATAGCGTTATTAAAGGGCAAACACTTGCCACACTTGATACAAATTTACTTCAGGCTGAAAAACAACAACTTGAAGCAAGCCTGCAACAAACAAAAGCTGACCTAGACCTTGCCCAAAGCACCCTAAAACGCACCTTGGCCTTAAAAGATAAAAATTACGTCTCTGAACAACAATTAGATGAAACCAAGCAACAAGTTAATGGCTTGCAGGCCAACAGCCAAAGATTAAATGCCAGCTTATATGCCACCAATCTTAAAATTGAAAAATCCACCTTAACCGCCCCTTTTAACGGCAAAATCAGTAAAAGGCATCACAATGTGGGTGAGGTTATTGGCTTAGGCAGTCCGGTGTTCACCTTAATTGGTAATGATCAACAACAGGCATATATTGGTGTACCCATTACGGTGGCACAAGGGTTAGCTAATCAACAACAAGTGCTTGTGCGTGTTGGTGATCAAAGTCTCAATGGTATCATTGCGGGGATCAGTGCTGAAGTTGATAGCATTACGCGTACAGTGCAGTTACGGATAAGTTTACCCCACGATGCCACTGTGCTTAATGGTGAAATAGCCTATCTTGAATACAATCAAAACATCCAAGTTGCCGGCTATTGGGTGCCTATTTCGGCATTAACTGATGGCGTTAGAGGATTGTGGAACATATTTGTATTAAGTAAACAAGCTGACATGAGCGGCAGCAATCACTATGCGATTGAACGTCGTGACGTTGAAATTATCTATACCAATCAAGACCAAGCTTATATCAAAGGTGCAATAAGCGCTGACGACACCATTATTGTGGAAGGTTTACATAAGTTAGTGGTAGGTCAGGTTGTGACACCTGTTAAAACCGTGATGGCGGAGGCATTATGATTAAAGCCTTTTTAGAAAACGGTCGACTTACCAGTTTATTTATCGCCCTCCTTCTTGTGGCAGGTCTTGGTGCTATTTCTAGTCTACCGCGAACAGAAGATCCGCATATCACCAATCGCTTTGCATCCGTTATAACCCACTACCCGGGCGCTTCAGCTGAACGCGTAGAAGCTCTGGTGACGGAAGAGTTAGAAACTCAGTTACGTCGCTTAGAAGAGTTAAAGCTGGTTCAGTCTACTTCTCGCCCAGGGATTTCGGTGATTCAACTGGAACTTAAAGACACCATTACAGAAACCGATCCTGTATGGTCAAGGGCGCGAGACTTAGTTGCAGACGCCAAACGTTACTTACCCGCACAAGCACAAAACAGCACATTAGATGATCAATTTGGTTATGCCAGTACTGCTATTTTAGGTGTTGTGTGGGATGACGACTCGCCAGTAAGAAGTGATATTTTAAATCGCTATGCCAAAGAGTTAGAAAGCCGAATTAGATTATTATCAGGTACTGATTTTGCCAGACTTTATGGCGCACCAGAAGAAGAAATATTGGTTGAGTTAGATGGCAATAAAATCAGCCAACTTAAATTAACGCCCGGCACGATTGCACAAATTCTGACTAATGCTGACAGCAAAATTTCAGCTGGCGAAATCAATAACGATCAATTTCGTGCCTTGGTTGAAGTGTCTGGTGAGCTCGATTCACAAAGCCGCATTCGCCAAGTACCATTAAAAGTCGACGATGATGGTCAAATCATTCGCTTGGGTGATGTGGCAACCATTAGCAGGCAATCTAAAACTCCAGCCAGCAGCATTGCATTAATAGATAGTCAGCAAGGCGTGCTGATTGGCGCGACCATGTTAAATAGTCACCGAGTGGATGTGTGGCAACAACATGTTGCCGACACCATTGAGACTTTTTCAAAAAATTTACCAGCAAACATAAAAGTACAATGGTTATTTGACCAGCAAGGTTACACCAGCGTCCGTTTAGGTGATTTGGTGATTAATCTGCTGCAAGGTTTTGTCATTATTGTCGCAGTGCTAATGCTCACGCTCGGTCTGCGTAATGCACTTATTGTCGCGTTATCTCTGCCATTAACCGCGCTATTTACCTTAGCCTGTATGAAATACACTGGCTTACCTATTCACCAAATGTCAGTTACAGGCTTAGTGGTTGCATTGGGGATCATGGTTGATAACGCCATTGTGATTGTTGATGCCATAGCGCAACGACGCCAACAGGGGATGAGTAAACTAGAAGCCGTATCGAAGACTCTGCATCATTTATGGCTCCCGTTAGCTGGGTCAACCATTACCACCATGCTTGCCTTTGCACCTATTATGCTAATGCCAGGTGCTGCGGGTGAATTTGTTGGCGGCATTGCTATTTCAGTGATGTTCGCACTTTTAGGTTCATACATTATTTCTCATACGCTTATTGCTGGCCTTGCTGGACGCTTTAGTCGAAGCGAGCCCGCTACGGCATGGTATCAACAAGGGATGGCCTTTCCACGGTTGGGGTATGCTTTTAAAGCCAGTTTAGAATTTGCACTAAAGCGACCACTGTTAACCGCATTGTTGGTGGGTATTTTACCGATAAGTGGTTTTATGGCTGTAGGACAAATGACTGAGCAGTTTTTCCCGCCGTCTGACAGGGATATGTTTCAAATTGAAGTCCATCTTGCCCCGCAGGTGAGTATTGAAAACACCCGTCAGCAAGTGGATTTAATTGATAAAAAGCTACAACAGATAACTGATATTAGTGAAGTCACCTGGGTTGTGGGCGGCAATACGCCTTCTTTTTACTACAACCTCACTCAACGTCAACAAGGGGCGACTAATTACGCCCAGGCAATGGTTAAAGCTGCAGACTTTGAAACCGCTAATCAATTGATCCCACAGCTACAAAATGAGCTAGACATTGCATTCCCTCAAGCACAAATTTTGGTGCGAAAGTTAGAGCAAGGCCCACCTTTTAATGCGCCAGTGGAGCTATTAGTCTATGGACCTAATCTTGACACATTAAAAGAAATTGGCGATCAGGTTCGCGCCCTGCTTATTGCTACGCCAGATGTTATTCATACCCGTGGCACCCTATCACCCGGAGCGCCAAAGTTATGGTTACAGGTCAACGAAGACGCTAGTTTGATAAGCGGCCTTAGCTTGACCGATATTGCCAATCAAGTGCAAATGGCCACAACCGGTATTATTGGTGGCAGTATTTTAGAACAAACTGAATCTTTACCTATTAGAGTCAGACTTGGCGATAACAGCCGCGAACAAGCAACCCGCCTAGCCGAGCTTAATCTGGTATCACCTTCAGGCACAGGCATTCCACTGTCGGCATTATCTTATAACGAAATAAGCGTCAGTCGTGGTGCAATACCCCGTCGTAACGGTGAGCGGGTCAATACCATTGAAGCCTATATCACCAGTGGTGTATTACCTGCTCAGGTGTTAAATGACGTGAAGCAAAAGTTAGCTGAGATTAATTTACCCTCGGGTTATCGCATTGAAGTCGGCGGTGAAAGCGCCAAACGAAATGAAGCTGTGGGGAACTTATTATCCAATGTGGTGGTGGTAGTCACGCTATTGCTGACCACAGTAGTGTTGTCATTTAACTCATTTAGGCTAACCGGTATTATTTTACTCAGCGCCATACAATCGGCCGGACTGGGGTTATTAGTGGTGTTTGTGTTTGGCTACCCATTTGGTTTTACGGTGATTATTGGTTTATTGGGTTTAATGGGATTAGCCATTAATGCCGCCATTGTGATTCTGGCTGAACTTGAGGACTTACCTGAGGCCAGACAAGGCAATATGGCATTAATTGTTGATACCGTTAGCAGTTGTGGCCGCCATATTGGATCGACAACCATCACCACTATCGGCGGTTTTTTACCGTTAATCATTGCTGGCGGTGGATTTTGGCCACCCTTTGCAATTGCGATAGCGGGCGGAACATTATTAACCACCATGTTGTCACTCATCTGGGTACCTGTGATGTACCGTTTACTTATGAAACCAAAATCTAGCCAGCTCTCTCTGTGAGAATTAAATGAATCAGTGACAAATATAAACCACTTTGCATTAGGCAGCATGGGGACTAAATAAATTATCATTAAAAAAGCCGCTTTATCACTAAAGCGGCTTTTTATGTTAATAACCTACATTTTATAAAACTAGGGCTAGCAATTACTCTTCGGCATTACGGTCCATGTTTTCAGTATTTTCAAGCCATAACGCATTGATGATACCGAAGGAACAAGCAAGCAACACACCTAAAATCCACGCAAAATACCACATAGATGATGACTCCTATTAATAAAGTGATGACTTGTTGTCTTCAATAAAGTTGCGACTTAAGCGGCCATACATCTTGTAGTAAGTCCAAATCGTATAACTTAATACAGTTGGAACAAAGATTATCGCTGCAAACGTCATTACTTTTAAGGTCATTTGGCTTGCGGTTGCATCCCACATGGTTAAGCTCACATTGGGTTCAAGTGACGATGGCATAACGAATGGGAACATAGCAGCACCACAGGTTAAAATTACCCCCGCAATAGCCAATGAACTGAAAAAGAACGCAAACCCACTGCGATTAAACCGGCTAGCAAATATCGCTAACACTGGCATTAATAAACCTAATGCAGGGAATAACATGGTAACAGGGTATTTGTCATAATTGACTAACCAAGCACCCGCTTCAATCGCTACCGTTTTATTAGTTGGGTTTGAAGGCCCCGCTAAATCAAGTGTTGAAGTAATCACGTAACCGTCAATACCATTGGCTAGCCACACACCGGCAGTTGCAAATAGTACAACTAACAAACCGCCACAAATTTGAGTCATGTTAGCCGCACGAACACGTAACTCACCTTCGGTTTTCATTTGTAACCAGGCAGCACCTTGCATCATGATCATGCTGACACAGACAAGGCCTGTTAGTAGTCCAAATGGATTAAGTAATCCAAAAAAACCACCATGGTATTTAGCCCGTAAAAACTCATCAAAGTTAAACGGTACACCTTGCAACAAGTTACCAAAGGCAACGCCAATGATCAGCGGGGGCACAAAACCACCGATAAATAATGCCCAATCCCATGACTTACGCCATTTTGGATCTTCGATTTTTGAACGATAATCAAACCCAACAGGACGCAAGAATAAGGCAAACAATACCAACATCATCGCGACATAAAAGCCTGAAAATGAGACAGCATAAACCATTGGCCAGGCAGCGAATAACGCTCCACCAGCGGTAATTAACCACACCTGGTTGCCATCCCAATGGGGGGCGATGGTGTTGATCATAATACGGCGTTCAGTGTCATCTTTACCAATAATGGGTAACAAGGCACCGACCCCCATATCAAATCCGTCTGTTACAGCAAAGCCAATAAACAGCACACCAATTAATGCCCACCAAATAAATCTTAATACTTCATACTCAAACATAATTAGGTCCTCTGATTAAGCATCTTGGTTTTCAAAATGATAACGGCCAGTCTTCATGCTACTAGGGCCAAGACGGGCATACTTAAACATTAAGAACATTTCTATTACCAGTAATATTGCGTAGAACAAGGTAATTGAAATAATACTGAACCACAGGTCTGCCGTCGTTAAACTAGAGGCTGACATAAAGGTCGGTAACACTTCAGAAATGGTCCAAGGTTGACGGCCATACTCAGCCACAAACCAACCACATTCAATGGCAATCCAAGGTAATGGTAAACCGTATAATGCAGCTTTAAGTACCCATTTTTTCTCTGCGATTTGATGACGCGTACTTTGCCAGAATGCAGCAGCAAAGATAAACAGCATTAATACTCCAGAACCAACCATGATACGGAATGACCAAAATATCGGTGCTACGCTAGGAATAGAATCTTTGGCAGCAGCTTTAATTTGCTCTTCTGTTGCATCAACCACATTTTCGGTATAGCGCTTTAACAAAAAGCCATAACCTAAATCATGTTTGGTAGCTTCAAAATTATCACGCAGCTCCTGGCTTTCATCACCAGCACGTAATTGGGTTAAGAAGGAATAAGCGATCATGCCGTTACGAATACGCACTTCATGTTCATCGATTAAATCAATAATCCCGGTAACCTGCTCATCTAATGAACGGGTCGCAATGATACCCATCGCGTAAGGAATTTTTATCGCATAGTCTGTATTCATTGTTTCCTGGTTAGGAAACCCGACAACAGTAAAGGCAGCAGGAGCTGGCTCAGTGTGCCATTCAGCTTCAATTGCGGCTAACTTTACACGCTGTGCTTCACCAACTTTATAGCCAGATTCATCACCTAACACGATAACAGATAAAATAGAGGCCATACCAAAGCTTGCTGCAATCGCAAATGAGCGACGCGCAAAAGGTAAGTCACGGCCTTTTAGAATGTAGTATGAGCTGATTGCCAGAACGAACATGGCACCAGCGACGTAGCCCGATGCAACTGTGTGAACAAACTTAACCTGTGCAACTGGGTTAAAAATAACCTCAGCAAAGCTGGTCATTTCCATACGCATGGTTTCGTAGTTAAACACTGACCCTACAGGGTTTTGCATCCAACCATTGGCAACCAAAATCCACAACGCAGACATGTTAGAGCCAAGCGCAACCAACCAGGTAACGGCTAAATGCTGACGCTTACTGAATCTGTCCCATCCAAAAAAGAACATTCCCACTAGGGTTGATTCCAGGAAGAATGCCATTAAGCCTTCAATAGCTAATGGCGCACCAAAAATGTCACCTACATAATGTGAGAAATAGGACCAGTTAGTACCAAACTGGAATTCCATTGCCAAACCGGTAGTGACACCTAAGGCAAAGTTAATTCCGAATAATTTACCCCAAAACTTAGTCATGTCTTTATATATCTGCTTATCTGTCATCACATAAAGTGACTCCATGATCGCAAGAATAAAAGCTAAACCTAATGTGAGGGGAACAAACAGAAAGTGATACATGGCTGTCAGCGCAAATTGTAAACGCGATAGCTCAACAACCTCTTCAATAATCATTGGCGACTCCTTACTTCAGTACAACCAAATACTGCATAGCAACATAGTTGCTATAATGACGTTATACCTGAAAACAGTCATATTGACGCAATGAACAACTCACCAATGTATATAAAATGATAAATTAATCTGTTTGTCTGCGTTTTCAAGTCCAATTCTAAACGGTATACATATTAAGGTATAATTAAGCAAAAGGTCATGTTTTTTAATCAAAAATGTGATGACAATTAGATTTTTCGAATGAATCTAATTTTAATATAAATAATCATCTACTTAGCAAAAAACCGACTCTTACTAACTTTGAATTTAATGTCAGACAGCTCACAATTTAATCATAAAAAATCATCTGCCCGACTATCACATATATCACCACCCACTTTTAGGTATTGACAAAAACATGCCACTTGCTAGGAAAAAAACGCATCGACCTTAATCAACAATAAAAATCACAACTTACGCCAATTGTTAACAGGAAGTATGAAATAGCAAGAATAAATAATAATGGATTAATTATATAAATATTACAAACTGTAATAAAATATATAAAAAACTTACAAATCAACAACTAAATTAAAAACAAAACAAATAAAAACAAACAACGAAATAAATCATTAATTAGATTATCTAATGGCAAAAATCATTTTTACTCGTTTGAACGCAAACTTCAATCTCAGTATGATATACCTATTAAGAAAACGAGCAGCATTCATGCCAGGGAGTCGTTATCTTAAGCCCAAGGTGTTTTTATCGTTCAATTACTGAACTTATTGATCTAAGAGATGTTGCTATGACTAAATTATTTGAAAACGTTGTCAACTTATACAAGCGTGCTTTTGTTGAGATGTACAACGCAAAAGAAATGAAATAATTCATTTTATCCTATTTGATATTTTGTTAGCGCAAAATAGCCAATCATTGTTTTTAACAATACGATGATTGAGACAAAAAAGCCCATTCATCACTGAATGGGCTTTTTTACGCCTAACAGTTCTATCACTCGTCGTAATGGAATGTTTTAGCGATAAAAATAAAAAAGGCGACTATAAATAGTCACCTTTTTATTAGTTCAATTTACAGCGCTAAACTTAAGACTACCTAGCCAATCTTAACTCGAGCATTGCGGAACATACGCATCCATGGGCTATCTTCGCCCCACTCTTCTGGGTGCCAAGAGTTGGCTACGGTTCTAAATACACGCTCAGGGTGCGGCATCATAATCGTTACACGACCATCAGTCGTACACACACCCGTTAAACCATTTGGTGAACCATTTGGATTTAAAGGGTATTGAGCAGCAACTTGGCCATGGCCATCAACATAACGCAATGCAATAGTGCCCGACGCCTCTGCTTTTGCTAATGCCTGTGCATTGGCGAATTCCGCTAAACCTTCACCATGTGAAACAGCGATAGGCATACGCGAACCGACCATGCCTTCAAAAAAGACCGATGGAGTTTGTTGCACTTCAACCAAACTGAAACGTGCTTCAAAACGTTCAGAACGGTTACGGACAAAGCGTGGCCAATGTTCGCTACCTGGAATGATTTCTTTCAAGTTAGATAACATCTGACAACCATTACATACACCCAAAGCGATGCTAGCGTCACGCTCAAAAAAGCGGCTGAACTCATCACGGGCACGACTGTTGAACAGAATTGACTTAGCCCAACCTTCACCAGCACCTAATACATCACCGTAAGAGAAACCACCACACGCCACTAGGCCTTGGAATTCTTCTAAGCTAATACGTCCTGATAGAATGTCTGACATATGCACATCGCGGCTTTCAAAACCTGCACGGTCAAATGCCGCAGCCATTTCAATGTGAGAGTTAACCCCTTGCTCACGTAAAATAGCCATCTTAGGCGCTAAACCTTTTAAGATATAAGGCGCTGCAACGTCAATGTTTGGATCAAAAGCTAACTTAACGGTTAAGCCCGGTGCATCAGCTTGTTGCTTGAGAGCGAACTCTTCTTTAGCACATTCTGGGTTATCACGTAACGCTTGAATGCGGTAAGTGGTTTCAGACCATAACGTCCGTAATGCGGTGCGAGTATCGGCAAAAATAATGCGCTGACCATCAGTGATGCTAATCATATCAGCGGCTTGTAGGCCACCAATGTTATGGCAAGTTACCCCTTTAGCTTCAAACAGAGCAGCTATATTAACAGCGTCATCTTGGCTAACTTGAATAACAGCGCCTAACTCTTCGTTAAATAAACGCTCTAAATCTGTACCGTTCAAGCTGGCTAAATCGATGTTTAAGCCAGTATTACCGGCAAAAGCCATTTCCACTAATGTGGTAAATAAGCCACCGTCACTGCGATCGTGATAAGCGATAACAGCTTGGTCAGCCACTAACTTTTGCATCACTTCAAAGAAGCCTGCTAGGTTAGCAGTTTTATCCAATGTTGGCGCAACATCGCCTAATTCACTGTAAACCTGAGCTAAACAAGAGCCACCTAAACGGTTTTGACCATTGCTTAAATCGAGCATTAATAAAGCGGTATCGCCTTTATCGGTGCGAAGTTCTGGCGTGACTGTTTTACGAATGTCTTGTACTACACCAAAGGCGGTGATCACTAACGACATAGGTGAGGTCACGGTTTTTTGCACGCCGTTATCTTCCCAAGCCGTCTTCATTGACATTGAGTCTTTACCGACAGGAATGGTAATGCCAAGCTCAGGACAAAGGTCCTCGCCAATGGCTTTCACAGCTTGATATAAACCGGCATCTTCACCAGGGTGACCTGCTGGAGACATCCAGTTTGCTGACAACTTAATACGTTTAAATGTGCCAATATCTGTGCCTGCAATGTTCATGATTGATTCAGCCACCGCCATACGGGCAGATGCATCAAAATCAAGCAAAGCTAACGGAGTACGTTCGCCCATAGACATAGCTTCACCGCAGTAGCTGTCATAGCTTGATGCCGTTACCGCACAGTCGGCAACTGGCACCTGCCAAGGGCCAACCATTTGGTCACGGTTAACTAAACCGGTAACTGAACGATCACCAATGGTAATCAAGAAACTTTTATCTGCCACTGTAGGCAAGGTTAAAATACGCTTAACAGCTTCTTTAACATCAATTTTAGATTGGTCTAACGCGGGTGAAACCGCTTTAGCAGATACCACATCACGGCTCATTTTAGGCGCTTTGCCTAATAAGACTTCAAGCGGTAAATCGATTGGCTTGTTGTTAAAGTGACTGTCTGCAAGCGTTAGATGCATTTCTTCAGTCGCCTCACCAACAACGGCAAAAGGTGCACGTTCACGGGCACAAATATCTGCAAATTGCTTTAGATTCTCAGGCGCAACAGACAATACATAACGTTCTTGTGACTCGTTACACCAAATTTCAAGCGGGCTCATGCCTGGCTCATCTGACGGCACGTTACGTAAATTGAATACCCCGCCGCGATCTGCATCATTTACCAATTCAGGGAAGGCATTTGATAATCCACCTGCACCCACATCGTGAATAAACTGAATTGGGTTCGCATCACCTAACTGCCAGCAACGGTCGATCACTTCCTGACAACGACGTTCCATTTCTGGGTTTTCACGTTGCACTGAAGCAAAATCTAAATCTTCACTTGATTGACCCGATGCCATAGAAGATGCTGCACCGCCGCCAAGTCCGATGTTCATTGCTGGGCCACCTAATACAATTAGCTTAGCGCCAACGGTAATTTCGCCTTTTTGCACATGCTCATCACGAATGTTACCTAAACCACCCGCTATCATGATTGGCTTATGGTATCCACGCACTTCCACACCGTTATGGCTAGACACTTGCTGCTCATAGGTACGGAAATAACCTGTAATCGCAGGGCGGCCAAACTCGTTGTTAAATGCCGCGCCACCTAGTGGGCCTTCAAGCATAATTTCAAGTGGTGTGACGATACGGTCAGGCTTGCCGTAATTATCTTCCCATGGGTGAACAAAACCCGGAATTTTCAAGTTCGAAACCGTAAAACCGGTTAAACCTGCTTTAGGCTTAGAACCACGACCAGTCGCACCTTCATCACGAATTTCACCACCAGAACCTGTAGCCGCGCCAGGATACGGGCTAATTGCGGTTGGATGATTGTGGGTTTCCACTTTCATCAAGATATGCATAGGTTCTGTGTGGTAGTTATAAACGCCATCTGGATCAGGGAAGAAGCGACCCGCAACAGGCCCTGTCATTACCGCAGCATTGTCTTTATACGCTGACAGCACGAAATCTGGAGTCACTTCAAAAGTGTTTTTGATCATTTTGAACAATGATTTTGGCTGAACTTCACCATCAATTGTCCAATCAGCATTAAAGATTTTATGGCGGCAATGCTCAGAGTTTGCTTGAGCAAACATCATCAGCTCGATGTCGTTTGGATTACGCTTCAAACGCACAAAGTTCTCGACTAGGTAGTCAATCTCATCTTCAGCCAGGGCTAGACCTAATTTGACGTTAGCCACTTCTAATGCACGGCGACCTTCGGCAAGAATATTAATACTTTTGAATTTTGCAGGCTCTGTTCGAGTAAACAACACATCTGCAGCGGCGAAATCGTTAAGTACAACCTCCATCATGCGGTCGTGTAGCAAGCTCACTAACTGGGCATATTGCTCAGTCGTTAACACTTGTGATTCAACATAGTAGGCAATACCACGTTCTAAACGCTTTACCTTACTCAAGCCACAATTGCGGGCTATGTCAGTAGCTTTAGAAGACCAAGGCGAAATAGTGCCAGGACGAGGCGTGATAAAAATTAATTGTCCTTGTGGGGCGTGGGACTCAATGGCAGGGCCATAGGTAAGAATTCGTTCAAGCTGAACACGCTCGTTATCATCTAATTGTTCAGTTAAATCAGCTAAATGCGTATATTCAGCGTAGATACTTTTCACAGGAAGATCTGCGCTGTCGCAGGCCTCGATGAGTTTTTGAACTCTAAATGCAGAAAGTGCTGGGGCTCCGCGAATGATTTCCATCACGTCTATTCACCTTATAAATTATATAGGAGGGTCAGAATTGGCGCTATTATAGGGAATTGCACAGTACAAATCACCTACCATGCTGTTTGAAAACAGTGTTTCCTAATAGACAAAATATCGAGCCAACAAAGCAGAGCAAAACCCAAAAAATCAATCTAACCTCTATACTAAAGGTTATCGGCAATTAGCCTTGTTAAGCACGTTAATCGTAACATTGGCATAACATTGACAATGCAATTTCATCATTTAGCTCAGCATAACCGCTGCTATTTTAACCAACACTATGCGATTTTAATAACTCCTGCTAAAGTAGGCGGCATAAAATACCCAACAGCTTAGCGATTAACTCTTTCTGCATGAGCTTACAATAGCCATTTATTTTGATTCCCAACAACCTTTTTATTAAATAATCTATTGAAATATATGATAAAAAAAATACTTTCCATTTTGTTTGTTATTTTTATCTCGGCATGTCAACCAGCCGAAAAACAACAAATAGAAGACATTATATCTTCAGCACCAAAGCAAACTGAACTTCGTGTCGGCACGCTTTATGGTCCACAAATTTATCTTAACTCGGAAGAGTTGGGAGAGTCAGGCTTTGATTTTGAAATGGCAAGCAAGTTTGCTGATTATCTAGGTGTACCATTACAAATGGTACCTTTTACTGACCGTAAACAATTATTTAGTGCACTTAAGCAAGGTAAGATCGATATTATTGCTGCCGGTATCGCGAAAACCCCCAACCGCATAAAGCAATTTAAACTTGGCCCAACCATGTACAAGGTTAATCAAGTACTGGTTTATAAAGAAGGCACCCCAGAACCTAAGGATATTGCCAATCTAGCGGGTGAAATCACGGTTGCGTCTAATTCGTCTTCTATACACACGTTAACCCAGTTGCAAAAAAATCATCCCGATTTAATGTGGAATCAGGTAAATGATAAAGACTACGAAGATTTATTCGCTTTAGTGGCCAATGGCGACATCAACTATACAATTGCAGATTCAAACAGCTTGTTAATCAACCAACGTTTTTTACCCGAGTTACGTGAAGGTATGATTTTAGAAGAGAAGCTTGAAGTCGTGTGGCTTTTACCACCTGATGAAAGTGATCGTTTAATGAGTAAATTACTGGCTTTTTGGCATAATGAAAAGCGCGCGGGCACCTTAGAGCATTTAAACGAAAAGTATTTTGGTCACGTTAAACGGTTTGATTATGTCGATACCCGTGCCTTTATCCGTGCTATCGATAATGTGTTACCTGAATACCGCAGTATGTTTGAACAATATTCTGGCGACTTTGATTGGCGTAAATTAGCCGCTGCCAGTTACCAAGAATCCCATTGGAATCCTTCGGCTCGCTCACCGACAGGTGTTAGGGGCATGATGATGTTGACGCTTCCTACAGCGGCTTACGTGGGAGTCGATAACCGGCTTGATCCAGAGCAAAGTATTCGAGGCGGTGCATTTTATTTAAAAGATATGATGGAGCGCTTACCTGATACTATTTCAGATAATCAGCGAATTTGGTTTGCTCTAGCCTCATATAATATTGGTTTAGGACATGTGGAAGACGCCCGTAAACTAACAGAATCGATGGGAATGGACCCCGATGCTTGGCGAGATGTCAAAAAGGTATTGCCTTTATTACAGCAATCTAAATATTATAAACAAACGCGCTATGGTTATGCTCGTGGAAGTGAAGCTGTCCATTACGTTGATAGTATTCGTCGTTATTATGACACGCTAGTCTGGATAGATGATCAAACTAAGCAAATAGACATTATCGACTCAGAGCCAACGCCTGAAGCCATTGCCGACAATATAGAACCAATAGCAGACTCAACAACAGTCCCTAAGGGCTAGTATTGATGTTACAATATCAGTCGAAAATGTATATGGAGTCATTATGAAAAGACCACTAGCAAGTAATTTTATGTCTCGCAGGCGGGTGATGTTAAAACTGCAAAAAAGACGTATCAAGAATAGACAGCATATTTTCTTCTCTTTCCAAACTCCGGATGCCTAGGCATCCGTTTTTTTATGTCTATTTTGATAGCTTTAGTTACATCAGTTATTGAACCATCAGTTATTGAAATAGTAGAGGCTGGAAAGAAAAACTGTGATATTTAACAAATGATTTTTTGCTAAAACAATATGCTTAACGGCCTTTGATGCCATCGGGCTCGATAGCTAACTGCCCAGCTTGTTTTAGGGCTTTTTTCTCAGCTCGGCGACGGGAGAAAAAAGCGCTTAACTGATTACCACATTCTGGCGCAAGCACACCAGAAGTGACTTCAAGCTGATGATTAAATGCCGGATGTTGCAATAAATTCATCACACTCCCCGCAGCACCTGTTTTTAAATCATCTGCACCATAAACTACTCGCTTAATACGGCTGTGGATGATGGCACCTGCGCACATAGTGCAAGGCTCTAAGGTGACATATAAGGTGGTATCTAACATACGATAGTTAGCTAATATTTGACCCGCCTGGCGAATACATTCCATTTCGGCATGTGCGGTAGGATCATGCTTTAAGATACTTAAATTAAAGCCACTGGCAATCATCACATCATCTTTGACCAATACAGCACCCACTGGCACTTCGCCCTTCTGCTCTGCTAGCTCAGCAAGTTGCATGGCAACACGCATCCACTTAATGTCGATAGCCTCTTGAGTGTCTTTTTCTGGGGTGTTTATCACTTTATTAACCTAGGCAATGATTGTACGGCGCTATTCTAGCAAATAAAAAAGACGCCGAAGCGTCTTTTTTATGAATAAGTAGGCTTAATGCTGACGCATTATTCCCATTCAATCGTTGCTGGAGGCTTACCTGATATATCGTAAACGACTCGCGAAATACCATCTACTTCATTGATAATCCGGTTAGATACACGACCTAAGAATTCATAAGGTAAGTGTGCCCAATGCGCGGTCATAAAGTCGATTGTTTCCACTGCACGCAATGATACAACCCAATCATATTTACGGCCATCGCCCATTACGCCAACAGAGCGAACAGGTAAGAAGACGGTAAACGCTTGGCTGACTTTGTTGTATAAATCTGCTTTGTGTAATTCTTCAATGAAGATAGCATCGGCGCGGCGCAGTAAATCACAATACTCTTTCTTCACTTCGCCTAATACGCGCACACCAAGACCTGGTCCTGGGAATGGGTGACGGTAAAGCATATTGTATGGCAAGCCTAATTCAAGACCAATTTTACGCACTTCATCTTTAAATAACTCACGTAATGGCTCAACCAAGCCCATCTTCATATCGGCAGGTAACCCGCCAACATTGTGGTGTGATTTAATCACATGCGCTTTACCTGTAGCACTACCTGCTGATTCAATCACATCAGGATAGATAGTACCTTGGGCTAACCATTTAGCATTGGCGCATTTTTTTGATTCTTCATCAAAAATTTCCACAAACACACGGCCAATAATTTTACGTTTAGCTTCTGGTTCAGCTTCTGATGCTAATGCATCTAAGAAACGGTTTTCTGCATCGACATGGACAATTTTTAATCCAAAGTGATCGCCAAACATCTCTAATACTTGATCAGCTTCGTTTAAGCGTAATAAGCCATTATCAACAAACACACAGGTTAATTTATCACCAATAGCACGATGCAGCAGCATGGCTACAACCGATGAATCTACCCCGCCGGATAAACCTAAAATAACTTCATCATCACCAATTTGTTGCTTTAAACGCTCAATCGCATCTTCAATAATCGATGATGGTTTCCAGTTGGCTGGACAACCACAAATTTCAAGGGCGAAATGCTCGAGCATACGCTGACCTTGACGAGTGTGGGTCACTTCTGGATGAAATTGTACGCCGTAGAATCTTTTGTCTTCATTGGCCATTGCTGCAAAAGGACAGGTATCTGTTTTAGCGACAGCAACAAAACCTTCTGGAATGGCTGACACTTTATCACCGTGGCTCATCCACACATCAAGAAGAGGCTTGCCTTCAGCGCTAACAGCATCTTCAATGCTTTTGAATAATGCAGAAGTAGTTTGTAACTCTATTTGAGCATAACCAAACTCACCTTCACCTACACCTTGAATCACTTTACCGCCAAGCTGCTCAGACATAGTTTGCATGCCGTAACAAATACCTAAAACAGGTACGCCAGCGTTGAACACGTATTCTGGAGCGCGTGGAGAATTAGCAGCAGTCACACTTTCTGGACCACCGGCTAAAATAATACCATTTGGGGCAAAACCGCGGATTTGCTCTTCGCTTACATCCCAAGCCCAAAGTTCACAGTAAACGCCAATTTCACGAATACGGCGGGCGATAAGTTGAGTGTACTGAGAACCAAAATCAAGGATCAGTATCTTATGCTCATGGATATTACTCATGGATTACCTTCAAATATTGATTAATGCATAACCTAAACACAGTGTTTAAGCCATTTAAAATAGTGTCAAACAGAGCGACTTTGTGTCGCTCTGTTATCGAAAACTAATCGATTAAGAGCCTGAACGGTAGTTCGGTGCTTCTTTAGTAATGGTCACATCATGAACATGTGATTCACCCATGCCAGCTGAAGTCACTCTAACAAACTGCGCTTTTTCATTTAAATCTTTAATGGTCGCACAACCTGTTAGGCCCATACATGAACGTAAGCCACCCATATGTTGATGGATAATTTCTTTCAGCTTACCTTTATAAGGTACGCGGCCTTCAACACCTTCAGGAACTAGCTTGTCTGCAGCGTTGTCACTTTGGAAATAACGGTCTGATGAGCCTTGAGTCTGACCCATTGCGCCAAGTGAGCCCATACCACGATATGACTTATAAGCACGGCCTTGGTAAAGCTCGGTTTCACCCGGAGCTTCATCAGTACCAGCAAACATCGAACCCGCCATAATACATGATGCGCCGGCTGCTAAAGCTTTGGCTAAGTCACCAGAGAAACGAATACCACCATCTGCGATAACCGGAATACCCAATGCAAGCACAGCTTCGGCCGCATCAGATACAGCAGTAATTTGTGGTACGCCGACGCCAGTTACAATACGCGTAGTACAAATTGAGCCAGGGCCTATACCGACTTTCACTGCGTTTACGCCAGCTTCAACTAACGCTAAAGCGCCTGAAGCCGTTGCCACGTTGCCGCCAACAATTTGTAAATCAGGGTATTTAGCGCGGGTGTCACGAATGCGTTGTAATACGCCTTCTGAATGTCCATGTGATGAGTCAATCAATAACACATCAACACCAGCTTTTACGAGGGCATCAACACGTTCTTCATTGCCAGGACCAGCACCAACCGCAGCACCGACACGTAAACGACCTAATTCGTCTTTACATGCGTTCGGCTTACGCTCAGCTTTTTCGAAATCTTTAACTGTGATTAGGCCTTTAAGTTTAAAGTTACCATCAACCACAAGGACTTTTTCTATACGATGAGAGTGCATTAATTTTTGCACTTCATCTAACTTAGTGCCTTCAGCGACAGTCACCAAGCGATCTTTTGGCGTCATCATATCGGCAACAGTTTTACTCCAGTCGGTTACAAAACGCACGTCACGGCCGGTAATAATACCCACAAGTTCATGGGCATCATTCACCACTGGGTAACCGGCAAAACCATTGCGCTCTGTTAACTCACGTAAATCGGTCAAGGTTGTTGCTGGGGTTACGGTAACCGGGTCTTGAACGATACCAGCCTCATAACTTTTAACTTTACGAACTTCTTCGGCTTGTTGCTCAATACTCATATTTTTATGAATAAAACCTAAACCGCCCTCTTGCGCCATAGCGATAGCAAGACGAGATTCAGTCACGGTGTCCATAGCAGCAGACACAAGTGGAATGTTTAGTTCGATTTTATTGGTTAAACGAGTTTTAAGCACAGCGGTATTAGGGAGTACGGTCGAGTGGGCAGGAACCAACAACACATCATCAAAGGTTAGTGCATCTTTCAGTAAACGTAGCATGGCAACATCTCCCTAGTAAGTAGGATTTGAGGTGAAATATTGCGGCGAGATTATACCTTGCAAATTGCAGTTGGTAAATGGAAAATAGCTTTTTATTGCCCTTAGAATAAGAACAGTCATGAGTGCCACAAAAAACAATGTTTATACCGTCTCTAAATTAAACGGCGAAGTCAGGCAAATTCTTGAAGGTCAATTGGGTAAAATTTGGCTTAATGGCGAGATTTCAAACTTCTCATCGCCCTCTTCTGGTCATTGGTATCTGACGCTTAAGGACAATTTTTCTCAAATTCGTTGTGCGATGTTTAAAGGCCGTAATCAAGCCGTGCGTTTTCGCCCTGTTAACGGTCAACAAGTATTAGTCAAAGGCGCGATAAGCGTTTATGAGCCTCGTGGAGATTATCAATTATTAATTGAATCTATGTTGCCTGCAGGTGATGGTTTATTAGCGCAAGAATATGAAGCGCTAAAAATGAAACTTGCAGCTGAAGGGCTATTTGCCGCAGAAACTAAACGCCCACTGCCCGATAACATCCAACGTATTGGCGTAATAACCTCTGCAACGGGCGCAGCACTTCGCGATGTACTGCATGTACTTGCGAGGCGAGATCCCTCTATTGAAGTTATTGTTTATCCGACACAAGTACAAGGCGGCCCGGCAAGTCAGTTAATTTGTAATGCGATTCAAACAGCCAATCGGCGCCTTGAAGTGGATGTATTACTATTGACCCGCGGTGGTGGCTCGTTAGAAGACCTGTGGTGCTTTAATAGTGAATTACTTGCCCATGCAATTTATAACAGTTCAATCCCTGTAATCAGCGCTGTAGGCCATGAGATAGACACCACCATCAGTGACTATGTTGCCGATGTACGCGCGCCAACGCCTTCAGCAGGCGCAGAGCTTCTATCAAAAGACAAAGGTAATAAAGCCGAAAAGCTGGCTTTGATGTTGTCGCGTTTACGTCAAAGTATTCGCCATTACCAGTTACATCAATCAAGTCGGTTAAATCAATTACAACATCAACTGCAACGTCATGATCCCGCAAGACGCTTACAGCAATTTGAACAACGTTTTGATGAAATGCAAATGCGTTTACAAAATGCCTTACAACATCGTTTAAACCGTTTGGCGATGCAACAACAGCAATTACACAGCAGGCTACAACAATGCTCACCTGTGAATAGTTTAAAAGTTGAAGCTAATCGCTTACAGTTTTTAGAGACGCGCTTTAATGACGCAGCCAAACAGTATTTTAACCATGCCGAGTTACGCCTCAAACAAGCGGTGCACCACTTAGAGACTGTTAGCCCATTATCAACTTTAACCAGGGGATATTCGATAACCAAACACAACGATCATGTGTTAACTGATGCCACCAAGGTGAACTCAGGTGACCGGCTTACAACCCAGTTGAAAAACGGGCAAGTGATATCAAAAGTAATTTGAGTGTCATTATTGCTAAACTAATAGAAAAATATTATTTACAGATGCTAACTGCAATAAAAAACCACCGCAAGGTGGCTTTTTATGAGTTGTATTTGTATAAAAATTGGCTAACGATAAGCTAAGTCTTTATTACTTACCCATAGGGGTAAGCACAATTTCTACACGACGGTTTTGCGCACGACCTTGCTCAGAAGCATTGCTGGCTATAGGGCTTGATTCGCCCATACCTGTAGAAGATACACGTGAGCCACTGACTTTTTGGCTAGTAATATATTGAGCAACTTCGCTGGCTCGCACTTGCGATAAACGTAAGTTATAAGAATCAGAACCTGAACTGTCGGTATAGCCAATGACATTTAAGCGGGTGTCATCATATTCTTTGGCAACTAATACCACACTGTTTAATACTGATTTAGCGCGCGTGCTCAGTACAGTTTGATCAACCGCAAACGTCACATCATTAGGCATATTAAGGATAATATTATCACCATTACGGGTGACACTTACGCCAGTCGATTTTAACTGCTTGCGTAATTCAGCTTCTTGCACGTCCATGTAATAGCCAATACCACCACCTAACGCAGCACCCGATGCGGCGCCAATAGCTGCACCTTTAGCACGATCTTTTTTACTTGATGATGCCACGCCAATAACGGCTCCACCTATTGCACCAATAATGGCACCGTTAGTTGCTTTGCTGTTTTCAGCTTCACCTGTATAGGGATTAGGTAGTTGGCAACCCGATAATAAAAGCGCACCTGATGTGAATACAACTTTAACAACATTGCTCATTACTTTATGACTCATTATTTACTCTCTTTTTAAAACATTTAGCGGCTATTAACACCACTTTTTTAACATCACCTGTAAACTTAGTACGTGGCAATGTTCGAAATGAAGGTGATTGTAACGATTACTCGCTTCTTTACTATCTTTATTACTTATGATTTTTTAGATACATCACCTGTCTGCTGAATAAGCCTGCAAATAGTAGTAATAATACTCCCCATGACAGACTTCCCCCCTCAACTATCACCACTTCTTCAACGATGACTTCTTGATAAATTACATCACGATCACTGCTTTCTAATGCCAAGGCATATAACCCATCAGATTGATCTGCACTTAAGGTTGCAACCACATCGGTATAACCGTACTCATATAAATCGATTAGCACATCGTAATAATCAGTTTTATACCCTTGGCTCAATGTGGTCAGCACTTCAAAATCATCATCTTCTGATTCACCATAAATGGTAAATACATCGGTGGTATAATAATACTCCCAAGGCCCTCCGTTACGGCTTAAATACATTTCGGCATACACATTGGCCGGTTCATTAAGGGTATAACCATACACGTCAGCATCGAATGTCACGCTAAAGGTTTGGTAGAATCCGTCTTGATCAATATCGTCAAACAAGCGGCTATGGGCTTGATAGACAGAGAAATCGCGATAACCAACATAGGTTTGCTGTTGCTGCTGAGCCTGTAATTGAGTTACCTGAGTCAGTTTAGTTGCATTCTTAGTTAGGGCGGGCTTTTGCTCAGATAACTTCAGCTCAGGTAGCGCGATTGTTCCTTGTTGATATGCTGCAATACGTGCATCACGGTCTATCAATAATGGTTTACTTACACTTTGGTTGTTATTGAGTCGCTTTGCGCTTTGCTTAAGCTTTTCAATTTGATTTTTTCTGTCTTCATTAACAAAAGTCGCAGCTTGATTGTTAACCACTTGACCTTCACTTACGGCATGCGGCGTAGATATATTATTATCGGCGATAACCGATGACGATGCGCATAAACTGCCCATAATCATGCTACCAATAAGAACACCCTTTACTTGTGTCGCTAATCTTGAGTAATTCGACTGCATAATAATTCCTTAATGACTTCTCGCTTAAGTGCATTAAAGACTATTCAAAATGAATCGAAGCTGAACGAATAGAAAAATTTTATATTCAGTCTGTATTCATTTTCATTATTCGATAATCAATCTTATAGTTTGTTAACTGTTTCTAAACTGAAGAGGATCTTTTACACTGATGATTGATTTTGCAGAAAATGACTCACCATTATTGTGATCGCAGTGAATACTTCAACCGCGTACTAATTTGGCTAAATGGAATAACACATGAATCTGGCTCCCTTAAAAAGCGTAATGATATTGGTATCCCTGCTGTGTAGCTTGCTATGCATTAGCTTGCCAATTTCCGCTCAAATATCGTCAGTTGTGCTTAACCTTGCCGTGTTGCAGCAACCCGGACCACAAAATAATAAGCAGCAAAATTTAGTGATAAGAAGCCCTCAACAAGCCTCAAGTCGTGCTCAAAGCCAATTTGGTGGCAAAGTATTGCGGGTACAGTCAAGCCAAGTGAATGGCAACCCAGAGTATAGTGTTAAATTACTCAGCAATGATGGCGTAGTGTTTTATGCTAGCGTAAATGCCGTTACCGGCGCGGTGTCGAGGAATTAATAATGCGCATATTATTAGTTGAAGATGACTTAAGCTTACAAGCCAATCTAGTCCAGCATTTACAACAGGCAAATTACAGTGTTGATGTTGCATCTGATGGTGAGGACGGCTTATTTCAAGCCCAAGAAACTCTATTTGATGCGGCGATTATCGATGTCGGCTTACCTAAAATTGACGGCATTAGCTTAATTGAACAATTACGTCAGCAAGGGGTCAGCTACCCTATTTTAATTTTAACGGCTAGAGATGGTTGGCAAGACAAAGTAAAAGGTTTAGATGCTGGCGCTGATGACTACTTAACCAAGCCTTTTCAAGTAGAAGAATTATCCGCTCGTTTAAATGCACTGATTCGTCGCTCTGCAGGGCAAGCCAGCCCTGTTATCAATAACGGCCCTTTGCAATTAAATACCCGAACATTAGCGTTAAGCCTTCTGCAACAGCCAATCACCCTAAGCAGTTCTGAATTTAAACTGTTTGAATATTTGATGTTGCATCAAGGTGAAGTCATTTCAAAATCGACCTTAATTGAACATATTTACGACCAAGACTTTGATTTAGATTCTAATGTTATTGAAGTATTTATTCGCAGGCTTAGAAAAAAACTCGACCCCGACAATCAATATCAATTGATTGAAACCTTGCGTGGCCAAGGTTATCGCCTGCGTTCTTTGCAAGATTAATCACCATGACAACAACTAGGCATTGGCGACATTCACTCAAAGCCCGCTTTGTATTAAGCGGCTTATTATTGATAGTGGTGTTATTGCCAGCAATTGGTTTTACGGTCAATAAAGCCTTCGAGAGACAAATCGCCTTATCGATAGAAAACCAGCTAAATGCTTATATGTACAGTGTGTTGGCGGTCACAGAAGTAGACAATGGCGACGTTAACATGCCTCCCCATTTGGTCGAAAATCAATTCAATGTTATTGGCTCAGGCTTATATGCGTTGGTCAGTAATGAGCAACATAAAGTGGTATGGTCTTCAGGATCTTTTTTCGGCCTTAAAACACCAACGCTACAACAACCACCGGTAGGTGAAAGCCAGTTTTACCGGATTAAAATAGATAAAACTAAACATGTTGTGTTTAGTTTTACCGTTAGCTTTGCCCTTAACAAGCAACTTATTCCCATAACAATCCACATCATTAAAGATGAATCAGATTATCAATTACAGGCGCGTGAGTTTAATCGTACTCTGTGGAGTTGGATTGGTATATTGATGCTAGTTTTAGTGGCAATTCAAGCTATTTGGCTGGCATGGACACTTAAGCCTTTACGCCAGTTCAGCGATGAAATAACCCTGGTTGAACAAGGTAAACTGACTGAACTTAATCAACAATATCCCAATGAATTAAGCATTTTAGCAAAGCAGCTCAATGTATTACTGCATACTGAACAGCAACAACGTAAACGCTATCGTAATGCCTTATCAGATTTAGCCCACAGCTTAAAAACTCCATTAGCTGTGATTAAATCTCAACCTGAACTAAATCAAGATAGCCATGAGCAGCTTGATCATATCAATCATATTATTGGTTACCAGCTGAAAAAAGCCCAAAGCGTCGCTGCAAATGCCTGGCACTTAGGGGTTAATGTCGACGACACCGCAACAAAGTTAGTCCGTACCTTAAGTAAAATTTATCATGACAGTCACAAGGATATTGATTACCAGTTCTCGCAACATAATGACCAAGCTGCGATTTTCAAAGGCGACAGTACAGACTTAAGTGAAATGATAGGAAACTTACTTGATAACGCCTGTAAAGCAGCAAAATATCAAGTATTACTAACTGTTGAAACCACCATAGATTCCTTACATATCATTGTAGAGGATGATGGACCAGGACTGACTGAAGTACAGCAAACCTTAATATTTGAACGCGGAGCGCGTGCTGATACTTATCAGCAAGGTCACGGTATTGGGCTGGCGATAGTGAGTGACTTAGTAAATAGCTATCAAGGAAAACTGAATGTCGGTAAATCAAACGATTTAGGCGGCGCAAAATTTAGCCTAACATTTACATTATAAAATTCTGCTTTCAGCTTATGTTCATTTTCAGTTTTGTATTATCACCCTAACTTAGCCAGAGTGTTGGAGATAATATGAAATGGACTAACTCACTACCGTCACTATTTATACGCATATTTGCGATGATGTCATTTGTCATTATTGCCATGACATTGTTTAGTGCCCACGCTGCTCAATCAACATCTGAGCAAAGACAACAAGGTATCGCTGAAGAGACTATTTCAGAAGCTGAACTTGCGCAAATACTCGCCCCTATCGCGTTATACCCTGATAGTCTATTAACTCACATTCTGATTGCCACTACCTATCCATTAGAGCTAGTCCAGGCTAATCGCTGGGTGAAAAAACAAAAAAATGTCGATGTCAGCACCAGAATGCAGTTAGCTGAAGGTCAGTCATGGGACCCTAGTGTTATCGCATTAACCGCTTTTCCTAGCGTATTGGAAAAGCTAAATGACGACCTTGATTGGGTTCAAAACCTAGGCGATGCCTTCTTGCAAGATGAAGAAGCCGTATTAGCCATGGTGCAAACCTTGCGCCGCCAGGCGGATGACGCTAATAGCTTTGATAACATGGACAATATGCGAGTCACCAAAGTAGAGAAACAGATCATTATTGAGCCTGCTCAGCCAGAAGTGATTTATGTGCCTTACTACGACACTCGAGTGGTTTATGGTAACTGGTATTGGCACGCTTATCCGCCAGTATATTGGTATACCCGACCAGTCTATGCATACCACAGACCCATTTATTGGGGACCAAGCGTCTATGTTAATTTTAACTACTTCTTTGGCTCTGTACATTGGTCTCAACGTCGAGTGGTTGTGATTAATCACCGTCATAGCAATTACTATCAACCTTCACGTAAAATTGCCTACAGCAGTGGTGCGAAGCGCTGGAAGCATCAACCTACCCATCGCCATGGGGTAGCCTATCGCAGCAGCTCGGTGAGTAAACGTTATGATTCACCTCAGCGTTATCAACAACACCAACAGGCGAGAAGCATGCGTAATAACACGCAGCAAGCACAAAGCAGAACACTGAACAAAGAGCCACGTTTACATAACAGTCAAGCGGCTTATAAAGTGGATAATTCACCGCAGCATAGAGTGAATCAATCATTACAGCTAGCGGGCAAAGAACGCCAAAATTATTCAAATAATAAAATGACTCGAGATGACGCATTCACCGGTAATCGCTCGGGCAATATCGAAGAGCCCCAATTAAAGAATAGAGAATTGAATAATAAACAGTTGAACAATAAACAGCTGAATACTAAACCCAATATTACTCCTGGCCAACACGACCGAGTCAGTCGCGAACTGCAGCGCCAAAAGGAACCTGCACAATATAAAAACAATGATAGAAACACCAGAACGACTACACAAGTTACGCGTACACAAACCAATAACGCTGACAAACAGCCAGCTAAAGCGTCGAGGGAGCTGAATAATACCAGAGAGCTGTCGCGTCAAAAACCGAGTAATCAGAGCTTTAAAAACAAATATCAAGTAAGCCGAGCCATCAGGTAGCACCGCCGACAGCAAGACAAGAGATTAACAGGCAGGCCAGTAGTAATAGGCAAGCAAATAGCAGTAGGCAGTCATCGGCGAGAACTGCGCCACAGAGACAACCTAGCCATAATACTAGTGGTTCAAAATCGCGTGGAATCGAGCGTTGATAATAATAGTTAAGTGCAAAAAAGCTAACACGATTGTGTTAGCTTTTTTTGATCATTAATTTGGCCCATAATTAGCAGACTTTACTAACCCGTTATAGTTCAGCTTGAGCGCTAGGCTAATATTAACATCATAGCGCCATCGTCGTGGTGACAATAAAAAAGCGAATTAAAACGGATGATCAACCATTATCCACACATTAGTGCCTTCATCCGATTTTGCTAAGTCAGTGCGGATAACTAATCCAGCCATCATGGCTCGAATTGATACCCCATAGTCATATTTTATATCGCTTAATAATTCACTCGCCTTATACGACTCTGCCACTCGCCCAGCTTCAACAAAACCCACTAACTGAAACCAATCTAAGTGCAAAAAGCGTAACCAACGGATATCTTCGATTGGGTTGGCCTTCAAGGTATAACGATACTCAGCAGTGCCATAAATAACCGCTTTATCATGAAAACGATTTTGATCGTAGCCGCGCATACGATAAAAACCACCTAAAGTAGCCCCTTCATTATAGGGGGCGTTATTTGTGACTCGGCGATCATTATTGTCATCATATTCTAACTCCCAAGACGGCGAGTAACCGGTCCAGAAATTCAAAGCAATGACCCTTTGGCTAGCATATTTAGAAGGGCCCAAAGAGAAGTACTTGCTAACATCTATATTGATAAAAGACCACTGGTTATCTGATTCTAGCCATCCTGCATCATGGGAAATAGATAAATATTGGCTGCTACCGTAAGACGGGTTGATCGGAAAATCTGTATTGTCGTATAAAATGCCTAACTCGATAGCATGGACAGCCCCATCGAGTTTGTCATTTGTAAATTCAAAACTCTGGTAGCGATTAAATTGCCTAAGCACTAATACCGAAGCACCACTAGAAAATGGGTTCCATTCATCGCCACCACTGGGCGCTGAAACTAATAAACCATTTTTAATCTCATAATTGACCAGTCCGTCAGTTTCAGTGGCCCCCCAAGGTAGAGCGTATTCTAATTTAATATCAAACCAATTTGATGAGCCATTAGCCTCTAAATATTGCTCCGCAGAAGAATCATTACTACCTGAAAGTGGAATATGTTCAGCAATAAAGCTTTCTCTCGTATCGGCATAAGCGCGCTGCAATGGATAATAGCCGATCATGCCGTAGACACTTAAAAAAAAGCGATCGGTTTTAGGTAACATAAAGTTCCATACTCCGCCACCAACTCCGCTACTGACATCACCGGTAAAACCGGTTAACCCGAGCGACATTTGGTCTTGATAGTAACCACTGAACATCGCGCCCACACCAAAATTAACTCCCATGGTGTCAGTGCTAAAAACATAAGGTAAAATGAGTTGTTCTCTCACTTTTGCACTATTTTCTATTCGATTCACTGAAGATTTAACATTCGCAGCGGGCGCGGCATGAATGACCCCTGGACAGAGAAAAGCCAAAACGATTAATACTCGGTATTGTCTGTTCATTAATACCTCTAGTGACTAAATATATAGAGACTTGAAAAAATTACGTAAAATATTTAAACCCACAAAAGTATATAAAATATATTAACTATCCTCGAATCATTATACCGTTGCAATAGCTGATAGCTTGTTTGTATATAAACTTCATTAAGCTTTACCCAATAAGCAGACCTGTAAATAGGTATGTCAAAGAAACAAAAAAGCCTGAACAAGTCAGGCTTTTTATGAATCACAATCTTATTTGCGATCACGAATATGGCTAGTAGCACGTTTGCGACGACGCTCTTGGCTTAAAGTTAACTTCTCGCCACGGCCTTCAAACGGGTTAGCACCTTCATGGAAACGTAATTGAATTGGCGTACCAACCACCTTCAATGAACGGCGGAAATAATTCATCATATAACGCTTATACGAATCGGGTAACTTAGTTACCTGGTTACCGTGTATCACCACGATTGGCGGATTATAACCACCAGCATGGGCATACTTAAGCTTAACTCGGCGACCATTCACCAATGGTGGCTGGTGATCATCTTGAGACATTTGCATAACACGAGTCAACATTGAAGTACTCACACGACGTGTCGCACTATCATAAGCTTCTTCAATAGATTCATACAAATGGCCTACACCGGTACCATGAAGTGCAGAAATAAAGTGAATACGAGCAAAGTCGATAAAGCCTAAGCGGCGGTCTAATTCGCTTTTTACGCGGTCTTTAATGTTTTGATCAATACCGTCCCATTTATTTACCGCGATAACTAATGCGCGGCCAGCATTTAGGGTAAAACCTAACAAACCTAAATCTTGCTCGGCAATACCTTCATGGGCGTCAATAACAAGTAATACAACGTTACAGTCTTCAACGGCTTTGAGAGTCTTAATAACAGAGAATTTTTCAATGACCTCATGTACTTTACTGCGGCGACGCACACCCGCTGTATCGATAAGGACATACTCACGACCTTCACGTTCCATCGGAATATAAATACTGTCACGGGTGGTACCAGGCTCATCATAAACAACAACCCTTTCTTCACCTAAAATACGGTTAATAAGCGTTGACTTACCGACATTGGGTTTACCAATAATCGCTAATTTTATCGGTAAGCTTTGTAAACGGGCCTGTTCTGCTTCGGCTTCTTCTTCAGTATATTCACGCTCTACAACATCACCAGTATCCTCTTCGATACGGACAATGCCCATAGCTTCAGCATAAGGTGTTAAAGCGTAATCAATCATGTTGGTAACGCCACGGCCTTGAGCCGCAGCCATTTGATACACTTGACCTAAGCCAAGCGACCAAAACTCAGCACACTCAGAGTCACCATCAATACCATCGACTTTATTAGCCACAACAAAGGTGACTTTATCGCGACTACGTAGATGTTGAGCGATAGCTAAATCAGCAGCCGTTAAGCCTGCTCTTGCATCGGTCATAAACAAAACAACATCAGCTTCTTCAATAGCAGCTAATGACTGCTCTGCCATTTTAGTTTCGATCCCCTCTTCTGAGCCATCAATACCACCGGTATCAACCACAATGAATTCATAGCCAGCTAAAAACGCTCGGCCGTATTTACGGTCACGAGTTAAGCCAGGAAAGTCGGCGACTAATGCATCACGGGTACGTGTTAGACGATTAAATAACGTCGATTTTCCGACATTGGGTCGCCCAACAAGGGCCACTACAGGGATCATGATTTTGCCTCTAAAATACTTCTCAATAAAAAGCCCCCGGAAAGCTTCCAGGGGCTCTAATAGAGTATATTATACTCTATTGTCTAAAAATTGCTGCTGCGAAATTATTCGTCAGCGGCAACTTCTTCGTTTGTTGCAACACTGCCGTCACCGTTTAGGGTTACAACAGCTAATGTACCATTGCGAGTTTGTAGATAAATTTTATCATCTACAACCAAAGGTTGGCCATATAAGCCATCGCTATCAACTTCTACTCGGCCAACTATCGCACCGTCTTCACGATTTAATACATGAAGATAACCTTCAAAATCACCTACAATTAAGAACTGCCCAATAATCGCTGGTGAAGTAAGCTCACGATTTTTAAGGGTTGAATTACTCCACAACTCTAGGCCATTGCGGCGATCAACCGAGTAAATTCGGCTACGATCATCCACTAAGTATAAACTTAAACCAGCTTCTGCAAGTTCATTAAAACTTGAATACTTACGTGACCAAACCACTCGACCTGTGCGTAACTCCATTGACACTAAGTTACCGTTATAGCTAATGGCGTATAAATTGTCCCCTAAAATCAATGGCGTCATATCCACATCAGCCATGCGGGTAAATTCATTACCGCCAGTTGGGGTAAAAATAGCTTGCTCCCAAGCAATTTGGCCACTGTTTTTAACTACTACAGCAATTTTACCATCAGCAGTACCAATAAAAAATCCACCAGCTTCATATGCCGCCGACCCTGTACCACGCAGGGTTAGATTTGGAAGCTGCATGTCATAGCTCCATAACCTTTCGCCACTGTCAATATTAAATGCTTCAAAGGCACCTTTACTACTGTGAACAGTTACGACATCTTCGGCAACAGTGGGTGCTGATAATAATTCACCGTTGGCTTGCGCAGACCAAACGACATCACCCGTTGCTTCATCTAATGCGACTAACATACCGGTTTCACCGCCCACAAAAACTTTGTTACGTGCAGTGGTAATACCGGCAGCTAAACGTATACCTTTGGTTTTGATATTCAGTTTTTCTTCAAACTCGCTAGAAAAATCCTTTTCCCATACTAATTCTAAGGTTTGTTGATCATAAGCACTCACATTGCCGTTGCGATCTGCTACAAAAATTTTGCCATAACGTATTGCAGGACGAAGTTGTGAGTAATAATCACCTACGCCATCACCAATACTGGTACTCCAACTCACTTCAGGGAATACACTTGCTTGAATTTCGACTAGCTCACTAACCGGCTCTTCTTCAACATCGTTTGAAGAACACCCAGAAATAAGGGCCATACCTAACCCAACGGCAAGGAAATTTTTACACCATAACTTCATTGGGTAATTCCTTATGCTTTGTTTAGGTTATCTAACTTCATTGTCAATGCTGGATTAGTTAACGCACCGCCATTATCAATTGCTGTTTGATATGCCTGTTTTGCACTGTCTACATCGCCTTGACGAATCAAAAAATCACCTTTTAATTCTTCACGTTGCGATTTGAACGCATCATCAGTGACAGCGTCCAATGTTTTTAATGCCGTGCCTACATTGTCTTGCTCAGCTTGTAAACGTGCTAAACGGATCATAGCCACCATATCAATACCAGAGCCTGGCTTAGCTATAATAATGCGCTTGTATGCTTCTTCAGCTTTAACTAAGTCACCTGATTCAACTGCAGCTTTTGCTGTCATTAGCTCAAGCAAAGCTTGATAACCTTTTTGGTCATGAGCTTTAACAAAGCTTTCTGCACCTTCAATAAATAATGTCGGGTTAGCCGCATTAACAACCAATTTATCAAAAGATTCAGAGGCTTCTTCAGATGCGGTCACTTTCATTTCAGAATAAGTGTTCCAACCATATAAACCGCCTAAACCGACTACCGCGCCGACTATAATAGATACGCCATAATCTTTACCAAACTGCTTGATAGCATCTACTTGTTGTTCTTCTGTGCTATAAATTTCCACGCGCACTTCCCCTTTCTAAATCAGTTCTGCAATTTTAGCTACCAGCTCACTGCGGGTAACTAATTGTTGTTCGTTATTGTTTCTTAACGGCTTAATAGCCACTTGATTATTGGTGATTTCATTCTCACCAATAATTAACGCAAATTGTGCACCGCTTTTATCAGCACGCTTCATCTGCTTTTTAAAATTACCACCGCCACAATGACTCATGACTTTAAGGCTTGGTAGCCCCTGACGCAACTCTTGCGCGACTTTAATGGCTTCAACAAGACAATTATCGCCCATTGCCGTGACATAAATATCAACTTCTGGAGCAATATCATCATTAAGCTCTAAGGTTTCAAGCAGCAATACAATGCGCTCTAATCCCATAGCAAAACCCACTGCTGGAGTATCTTTTCCACCTAATTGGCCAACTAAGCCGTCGTAACGACCACCGGCCAATACAGTACCTTGCGAGCCTAAACTGCTAGTTACCCATTCAAATACTGTACGGTTGTAGTAATCTAATCCACGCACTAAACGCGGATTAATGGTGTATTGGATGCCCACAGCGTCTAAGAGTTCACATAATGTTGAAAAATGTGTTTTCGAGTCTTCACCCAAATAATCCATTAACGCTGGCGCATCGGACAATAAAGCCTGCACTTGCTGGTCTTTAGAATCGAGAACCCGTAGTGGATTAGTATACATGCGACGCTTGCTGTCTTCATCAAGCACATCTTTGTGTTGTTCTAGAAACGCAATTAATGCATCACGATAAGCGGCGCGCTCTGCGGGATCACCTAAGGTATTTAATTCTAATGACACGTGATCTTCAATGCCTAACTGCTGCCATAATCGCGCTGAAAGCATCAAGACTTCTGCATCAATATCGGCACTGCCAATACCGTAAATTTCAACACCAAACTGATGAAATTGACGATAACGCCCTTTTTGAGGACGTTCATGGCGGAACATAGGCCCCATGTACCATAAGCGTTGCTCTTGGTTATAGAGTAAACCGTGTTCATTACCTGCACGCACTGTTGATGCAGTACCTTCAGGTCGAAGCGTTAAACTGTCACCGTTACGATCTTCAAAGGTGTACATCTCTTTTTCAACAATATCGGTGACTTCACCAATAGAACGTTTGAAAAGTTCGGTACTTTCTACAATTGGAGTTCGAATTTCGCTATAACCAAAAGCACTGACTGAAGAGCGAATAATCGACTCAACTTTTTGCCAAACTGGACTTTGGGTGGGTAGAAGATCATTCATACCACGAATTGCTTGGATTTGTTTTGCCACAGGTAACTCGTCCATTCTGTTGCTAAGCCAACTGCATCTCAGTTAGCTGATAGAAAATCACCAATACTTGCAACCCCAGGAGAACCTGAGGTCAAGCATCGGCACAAAATTATTCGGTTTTATCGCTGATAGCAATTCGATTAGCCATTAAACGAGCTTTTGCACGAATTTTGGCTTCTAGCCCATCAACGATATTGTTATTGTCAAAACGCTCTTTTTGACGTTCACCATCATCATAGTAACCACTTTTATTACTGCCACCCGTTAGGCCAATATGAGAAACCAAGGCTTCACCTGGGCCATTGACAACACAACCAATAATAGACACATCCATGGCAGTGGTGACATCTTCTAGACGACGTTCTAATTCATTTACCGTTGCTATCACATCAAACTCTTGACGAGAACAAGATGGACAAGCAATAAAGTTGATACCACGACTACGAATACGCAGTGACTTTAATATATCGAATCCGACTTTGATTTCTTCAATTGGATCTGCGGCTAACGAAATACGTATTGTATCGCCAATACCTTCGGCGAGTAACATGCCTAACCCCACTGCAGATTTAACCGAACCAGAACGTAAACCGCCCGCTTCAGTGATCCCTAGGTGCAATGGTTGTCTAATTTGCTTAGCCAGTAAACGGTAAGACTCGACCGCGAGAAATACATCGGAGGCTTTTACGCTTACTTTAAATTGATCAAAGTTAAGACGGTCTAAAATATCTACATGACGCATAGCTGATTCAACTAGCGCTTGAGGTGTGGGCTCACGGTATTTATCCATGAGATCTTTTTCTAATGAGCCACCATTAACACCAATACGTATCGGAATATTTTTATCGCGCGCGCATTCTACCACACTGCGGATACGGGCTTCATTACCTATATTACCAGGGTTTATGCGTAAACAATCTGCGCCGTATTCAGCCACTTTTAATGCAATACGATAATCAAAATGAATATCGGCAACCAAGGGTACATTCACTTGCTGCTTAATGAGTTTAAATGCTTCTGCTGAATCCATAGTCGGTACTGAAACACGTACAATGTCAGCACCCACTTTTTCAAGGGCAAGAATTTGCGCAACTGTGGCGGCTACATCATCGGTTTTAGTATTGGTCATCGACTGCACAGCAATGGGTGCGCCGTCACCAATTGGGACGTTTCCAACATAAATGCGTGTTGAAGGTCTGCGGATAATTGGAGATTCGTTATACATGCAATATTGCTCTACTAATTTTTGTCAATTTGGTTTCATCAATTTGGCTATTCAATCAGCGCAAAAAATTGATTTATCAGAATGTATTAAGCAATTGAGTTAGCATAACAAGAGCAAACCCAAACTATGACTAAGGCTTAGTTAACGTTAATCGAGCCACACGGCCGTTAGTATACTCAGATAAATCAACATTTTTGCCATCAACGGCTAACATCACCGACTGAGGGGCACCTAAAATCATCTTGAAAGGTGCTTCACCTGTAACCTCAACTGTGTGTCCCGCTTTTTTAACGCCATCAACCAACACTTTACCGGTGACATCGACAAGGTTTACCCAGCAATCGGCTGTCACATCCATAGTTACAACTGAGGCACTAGCGCTAGAAGCAGTATTATTTACAGGTGATGTAGAAGCTGCTGGAGTGATATCAGACTGTTGAGTCGCGCTTAGGTTATCGCGATTAGCAGAACTATTGTTATTAGAAGGATTACTATTGTTAACAAGGTTACCAACTGGATTCACTCCACCTGCACCTTGACTAGTTTCAGCATCATTTTGAATTAATTCATTCTCTGTAGCACCGACTTGCTCAGATTGCGGAATAGTAGATTCAATTGCCTCCGCTGAACCAGTCGCGGCATCTCTTTGAGTCGGCACTAACACCCCAGATTGAGTATTGGCAGTTTCAGCTTGTATTTCTTCAACTGTTGGTAAAGCGAAGTTAGACTCAGTTAATACATCTGATTTCTGTACCCACCATAACACCAACATAGCTAGCAAAATAATCACAATCGCATAGGTGACCAAGTTTACTCGGCTATCCCTAGCTTGACGGGTTGTTTTACGCGAGAAACTTTGCATTGTTGGCGGGGCATATTCAGGTATTTGTTGATCAAGACATTGCTTTATTGCGGCAATATCGGCGTCAACAAAACGCGCGTAGTTCTTGATATAACCACGAGCATAAGTATTAGATGAAATATTAGTAAAATTATCAGCTTCGATATCATTCAGAATTCTGGGACGCAAATGCAGCTGCAATGCTACCGCCTCAACAGTAACACCTTTTTTCTCACGCGCTGCTTTAAGTATTGCCCCGACGGTGGCAATGTCATTTAATACTGCTGCTACTTCAGTAGTTTCGTCTAATTGTTCTTTTATCATTTAAGCAAGTTTGCTCTATATTCTTTGGCTTGAGAAGATGTTGGAAATTTGGCTATCAAGGTAATACCAAATCGTTTCATGGCGTTAATGTCGCCAATTTCCTGTTCTATTTTTATCCCTAACGCTAAGCTTTCTGCAGTTTCATTCGCAACCTGATGATATCTTGATAAAATATTGCGAGCGTCTGCATAGTCGGCATCATCCATGGCCAACTCTGTCAATCCAATTAATGTGTTGCCTCGACGCGGATCGTATTTTAACGCCATCTTAAAATACTGTCGCGCTTTTTCTGGTTCACCGTTATTACGGCTGCACACACCTAAATTTTCATAACTTGATGCGACTCGTGTATATTTGGGTGTTTCTATCGCTTCTAATAGCATGGTTTCAGCGCGAGCATATTTTTTCTGCTGGCATAAAAACACACCAAAATTATTTTTAGCATCACCAGATGCATCACTGGCTTTAATTGCATCACCGTAGGCGTCTTCTGTGCGTGTTAAATCTCCCACAGTTTGATAATAATAAGCCATAGCAACATGAACTTCACTTATTTGTGGTGCAAATTCAATCGCTTTATCTAAATTATATTTAGCTTGCTCACCATTACCACGACGCAAATACGTGAGCCCTAATTGCATACGTTCACGCGCTGCTGCAACTTTATCAATATCTCGCTCTGCAACAGGTATGTCTGTACCTGTATAAGTTCGTTCGGTAACACAGCCACTTAAAGATGCACCTAATAAACCCACTATTGCAATGTACTGTATTCCTTGTTTCATTTTATGGCCTATTTATTGTGCAAAACAAAGAGTTAATCCATTGTGACTGAAATCTGGTTTTGTTGCATTTGTTTTTTTGCTAAACGTTTGGTGCGGTCACGGATATCACCAGCAAGTTGACCACATGCTGCATCAATATCATCACCACGGGTTTTACGTACAATCACAGTCAAACCGTACTCCACAAGGACTTTAGAGAAACGATCAATACGTGAATTAGAAGAACGTCCATAAGGCGAACCAGGGTAAGGATTAAATGGAATTAAATTTATCTTACAAGGGGTGTCTTTCATTAGTTTGGCTAATTCGTGCGCTTGATCTGTGCTGTCGTTAATATGATCGAGCATGACATATTCAACAGTAACTCGGCCACGATTAGCATTAGACTTAGCTAAATAACGACGAATGCCGGCTAAGAACTCTTGTAATGGATATTTTTTGTTAACTGGAACAAGCACATCACGTAGCTCGTCATTAGGCGCATGAATGCTAACGGCTAACGCCACATCGATTAAATCACCTAGTTTATCAAGTGCAGGGACAACTCCCGATGTTGATAGAGTCACTCGACGCTTAGAAAGGCTAAAACCAAAATCATCTAACATAATGTCCATGGCAGGGATAACGTTAGCAAGGTTTAATAACGGCTCGCCCATTCCCATCATCACTACGTTAGAAATAGGACGGTCGCCGGTATCCTTATGAAAACCTAAAAATTGCGATACGCGCCAAACTTGACCTACAATTTCAGACACGGTTAAGTTACGGTTAAAGCCTTGCTGCCCCGTAGAACAGAAAGTACATTCAAGTGCACAACCTACTTGAGATGACACACATAAGGTTGCACGTCCTTCTTCAGGTATATAAACGGTTTCAACTTCTTGACCTTGACCGACGTCAATAGCGAATTTAATTGTGCCATCATTTGATTTTTGAAAACTGGCAATTTCAGGTGCAACAATTTCACATCTCGCAGCAAGTTTACCCCGCAACACTTTGTTTATATTGTTCATTTCTTCGAAGTCGCTAACACCAAAGTGATAAATCCACTTCATTAATTGATCGGCACGGAACGGTTTTTCACCCATTTCGCTGAACAATGCTCGCAGTCCTTTACGATCAAGATTTAATAAATTGATTTTCTTTTCACTCATTAGCCTAACCTCAAACACCTAAAACCTGTAACAGGGCGGCGAATTATACAGGCCACGACTTGTTTTAGCCAGTATATCTGGATTTAACAACATGAATATATGATAATAGCCCTTGGCAATATTGCCTGCTATTAGGAAGTTTTCACCACATATATGTTAACTCTGTTTTTTATTGTATTTATCGCTATTACGATTTCGTTTTTTTGTAGTGTTTTTGAAGCGGTTCTTTTATCTGTAACCCCCAGTTACATTGCCAACTTAAGAGAAACCAACCCTAAAATTGCCGCTTTGCTTGATAAGCAAAAAAAGAATGTCGAATCACCTCTCGTGTCAATTTTAACCTTAAATACCATCTCTCATACTGCTGGTGCAGCGGTTGCAGGAGCTCAAGCCTCTGTGGTATTTGGCAGTGAAATGCTTGGGGTATTCTCTGCAGTATTAACATTTTTAATTCTATTCTTATCAGAAATCATTCCTAAAACATTAGGCGCGAACCATTGGCGTAAACTAGCGCCAACAGTGTCAGTGTGTTTATTTTGGATGGAAAAATTAACCCTTCCGCTTATTTGGATGTCACAAAAAGTGACCAGTCTTCTAGGCAAAGGCGAACAAGGCCAATATATTCGTCAAGAACTCAGCGCTATGACCAAAATGGGCAAAGACAATGGAGAGTTGGGTGAGCAAGAATCACAAATATTAATGCAAATGTTGTCAGTAAAAGACATGAGTGTTGCTAATATAATGACACCTAGAACGGTAATTTTTAAACTGCCCACTCACATTAGCCATTCAAAATTTATTGACCAACACTTAACCAGCCCCTTCACTCGTATTCCTTTATATGAAGGTGACCGTGATAATGTGATTGGTTATGTTAATCGTAATGATATTTTGCTCTCGGTCCGCCAGACACCAGAAATGCCAATTGGCGATCTGCTAAAAAGCTTACTGGTTATTCCTGCATCCGCAAAAGTACTGCCACTGTTTCAAATGATGATAAAACGTAATGCAAAAATGGCATTAGTGGTTGATGAGTATGGTTCAAGTGAAGGCATTGTCACTATTGAAGATATTATCGAAACGTTAATTGGTTTAGAAATTGTCGACTCCAAGGATTTAGCGCCAGACATGCAAGCATTAGCGCGAAAGCTATGGTTACGTCGAATTGAAAGTAAAGGCATAGTGCTATCAAATGATGGCGAAACCCATTAATTCATAATCAAATAAGATTCAGATAGCGTATAGGCTAAACTGAATCATAAAGCTAAGTTTATCCTTGCTTAACGGTATCACAGCTAAAGTATCCCTAAGATGATACCGTTGAGTGAGGTAAATTAGTACCTGCTGATCTAAAAATGCTAGCATAAGGGCAATCAGCTGAGGAAAAAAATGTCAAAATCTTACCGTTTATCCATTGCCCACATTAATGATACCCACTCTAACTTTGAGCCAAGCCAGGTCAAGTTTACCCTGCAACATCAACAGCAAGCTTACAGCCTAAAAGTCGATACAGGCGGATATGCTCGTCTGGGATATCGCATTGAACAAGCGCGCCAGCAAGCACATGCTAAACAACAGCCGTTCTTATTTCTTCACGGTGGCGACAGCTTCCAAGGCACACTGTATTTTCGTGAATTTCAAGGTTCAGCAAACGCCCATTTACTCAATTTACTTAAACCCGATGCTATGGTCCTTGGTAATCATGAAATCGATGCAGGTAACAGTCCGGTAAAAGCCTTTTTAAATCGCATCGAATTTCCGTTAATGGCCGGTAATATGGACTTAAGCCAAGAAGAAACCCAAAAAGAAGGTATATTGCGTGATCACCCTCAATTATTAGATTACGACGTTGAGCAAGGCATTGCTAAAACCTTAATCAAGCCTTTTTATGATACGCAAATGGCCATTGTTGGTATTACGTTAGATCAAATGCCGCTGATTGCCAGACCTGATCCTGACACCTTGTTTGTCAACGCCATTGAAACCACTAAACGTACCGTAGATTCATTACATCAACAAGGGATAAAACATATCCTAGTATTAAGCCACTTAGGGTTAGATCAAGACCGAGAACTTGCCAGCAAAGTCGATGGGATCAGCCTAATTATTGGCGGTCATTCACATACCCTACAAGGTGACTTTAGCGCTGTTGGTATGTCTCACCTTCCCTACGGCGAAACCGTTAATAACACTCCTATTTTTCACGCGGGAAAGTATGCCGAAACCATAGGTCTACTTGAGCTATGTTTGGATAAAGAAGGCAAAGTGTGTCAATTTACTGGTGATAACTACTTTATGCTAGGTAACACGGTGGAAGTGAGTCAAACATCTGATGAGGTGGTACCGGACACACTACAACACACACTCATCAATACTCTTCGCCAGCATCCGAACATGCTTAACGCTTCACAAGATAATGCCATTGATGAGGTGATTCAATCACAGTATCGTCCTGCTTTAGTGGCATTAGAAAGTCAAATATTGGCCCATATTCCAAAAGACTTTATTCATACTCGCCTGCCCAGTAAACATTTTCCCCACGGCAGTGAAATTGCGCCTTGGGTCAGTAGAAGCATGTTTAAAGCCACCCAATTAGTTGAGCCTAAATTGGATTTCGCACTCCACAATGCCGGTGGAGTAAGGCAATCACTCAGTAAAGGGCAGCTTTCCGTAGCCGATGTATTTGGCCGTATATTACCTTTTGAATTACCCTTGGTGACCTATCAAATTAAGGGAGAATACATTATTGAGGTGCTAGAATCGACCATTAATGCCGCCACCAATAACGGTGTAATAGGCACAGGTGCAGGCAGTTTTCCATACCCATATGGGATCCGTTATAGCTATGATGGGACCCAACCTTTAGGCGCCAGAATTACCCTTATTGAAGTGTATCGAGACGAGCAATGGGTGCTATTACAGCCTAATGAGCTTTATATCGGGGTATCCAGTTCTTACACAGCGACTGGACGTGAGGGATATGGTGCACTTTTAAAAGCCCTGTGGCAGCAACCGGTAGAAAGTAAAAACCTACCTGAAGCATTTATTGACTTTGTTTGCCAGTATGGTTACAAAATAGGTCAGCAACAAATTGTTAACATTAATTACATTAGCCATAGATAATTTCTGGCTTGGATCACAGACGGTAACTGACTTGCGTGTTTTAATGACGCCAATACTAAAAACAATTAAGGAACATTAATGAAAACTACATTACTTAAAGCACTCGCCACTACAATGCTTGTCTTAGGTGTCTCATCAGCCTGGGCTCAAGGTGTTGTCCATCAGGGCGAAGTTATTGATACTATGAATGGCGGTGGTTATACCTATGTTCAAGTTAAAGAAGCCGACAAAACTTATTGGGCTGCGGGCCCTCAAGTTGAAATTGTTAAAGGCGACAATGTTGAAATGTCTGAACAAATGTGGATGAGCGACTTTAAAAGCGCAAGCCTGGACCGTACCTTTGATGAAATTATGTTTGTCGGTCATATTATTAAAAAGTAACCATCGATTTACGGCTGATACTGCAAAAAATTTATACTTTAATAATCGGTTAACCCTAGCTAAGTTAACTTAAACTGAGTTGACCGATTTTTTATAACCCTTCCGATAAAATACCATGACCCAACTAAACATCGTTAGTTTTCTACCTAGCCACGCTGCTGATATCAGCCATATTTATCATCAGTCAGTGCAAGCCATTAACCATCCTAGGTATAATGATGCCAAAAAAAATGCTTGGTCTGCAGCGCCTCGCTCAACCAAGTATTGGCATCAGCAATATAAACTTAGCAAAGCTTGGGTAATTGAAGATGAATTCAAAAACGTATTAGGATTTATTGGTCTTGAAACAGCATACCGAAGCCGAGGATATATCGATTGTCTTTATGTGCACCCAAGCTACCAACACCAGGGTTTAGCCACTCAGCTGCTTCAACACGCGCAGCAATGGGCGACTGCGCAACACTATAACCAACTCAGTGTTGATGCATCATATCTATCTAAACCCCTATTTGAGAAAAATGGCTTTGTGTTAGTTAAATCAAATTTACGGGTAAAGAAAAATCAAACTTTAGCGACGTTTAACTTAATCAAATCGTTGTGAGCTTTTATTTAAAAGTGGTTGTAGCATGCCTTCAAGCCCATTCAACTTCACCTCGTACATTAATGCTAGCTGCTGACCTAACTTGCCTTCAGGAAATCCTTTGGCGTGAAACCAGACTAAATAGGGTTCGGGTAATTCTAATAACTTTCGCCCGGCATATTTACCAAAAGGCATCGTCTGGTTAATCGCTTCCAATAGCTGCTGCTCATTCATATGTCTGCTTTGCCTCGATATAAAACAATTATTTATATTATTTTGAAATAATAAAACAAAAATTAGTTACATTTGATTATATTAAAACAATCATTCTATTCAAGCACCTTAATTTATTAAAATCGTTTTTTAAAATATCCGCTTCAAGCGGCTCATTTCATTAACCTTTTGGCAACATTGACACTGCCTATCCATCAGGGTCAATTTTTTGTCTAACAACAGAATAGCGTCAACAAAAAATCATCTAGACAGTTTATAAAAAGTGTCAAAAATCAGCTAATTGACGGGCTATACCACACAAGATTAAAGTAAGGATATATCACTCAATGATGAGGGGCAGGTAAAATGATTATTCTAGTTGGTGGCGAAAAAGGCGGTAGTGGTAAAAGCTGTCTAGCCCAAAATATCGCTGTATTTCTTACCAAAGAAACAAAAGCCAGTGTCATTATGGTCGATTGCGACCCACAGCGAACAACATCAGATTGGATCCAAGCGCGTAACAATAATCCACAACTACCGCCGATTAACTGTGTGCAACTTTATGGAAAAATCCGTAATGATTTATTAAGTCTAGAGCAGCATTATGACTATGTTCTGGTTGATTGCGGCGGTCAAGACAACCTTGCCCTTAGAGCAACAATGTCAGTGGCATCACATGTACTGATGCCACTTAGGCCAAAACGACGTGATCTTAAAACCGTCAGCCACATGGATGATATTGTGTCTACTTGTATGATGATAAATCCTAAAATGCGCGCCGCCTTTGTGATCACTCAATGCCCTAATTTACCTAATCAAGCTGGGCGAATTTTAGAAGCAAAAGATGTCTGTCGTACCTATGATATTGACGTATTAGAGGCAATTAATTACTGCCGTAACATTTATGATGACAGCGAAGAATCGGGTTTATCGGTTATTGAAATAGAACCTAATGGTAAAGCGGCTGAAGAAATGCGCGCAATAGCATGTGAGTTACTGCAAGCTGAAAATGCTAAGCAAATAATGGAACAGCGGTTATCACCACGAAATGTCACTTCACTGAGGGGGAATTATGGCACTGGCCGATCTCAAGAAAAACGCCTCGTCATGTAAATCGAGTTTTAAGAGGCAGATGTCTGTTGAAGAGTTTATCGACACTGCCAGCTTATATGCACTAGGGCAAACCCATGAGTTTGCTCGGCCCAGCAACGTTGTCGACTTTTTACAATGTCGTGATAACAAACGCGCAATAGCGTCTATTAATGTAAAAGCGGAATCAGTAACCCAGGTCAGTAAACAGCCTTTTAGACGTGCCACATTTACCTTAAGTGAACAGGCAATTAATCAATTGGCGCAGTTTAGCCAGGCGAGTCAATTAGCTAAATCAAAATTAATCAGGCATTTGATCGCAGAACACAACCTGTTATCTGATGAAGATAAACAACAGCTTTATCAAAAGTTTGAATTAGAAACTCAACTTAAATCTATTCCTACATAGTCATAAAAGTAGTATTGCTCTATCCCCAACCTTTTTACTGGCAGCATTAATTGTATGCCAGTTTTTTTTATCTGCTTGAAAATTGATTAACATTACCCCATCTCTTGTTTATCACCTAAATTAGAGCGTGCTCATGATTGCCATTATAATTGTCTCCATTATTGCTACTGTAGCAATAGGTTGGATAACCAGCGCCTCATTTAGACGAGAACGTCATCGCCAAAATGTTTGCCAGCAAGCTTTCCCTAAATCCTGGCGTATTATATTACGTCATCGATTTCCGTATTTTAAAAGCATGCCAACTGATTTACAGCTACAGCTTAAGAAACATATTCAAATTTTTATAGATGAAAAACAATTTATTGGCTGTGACGGACTGATGATTACCGATGAGATGAAAGTCACGGTTGCTGCGCAAGCTTGTTTACTGCTGCTTAATCGTAAAACGGACTACTACCCTAACCTCAAGCAGATTTTAATTTACCCACACGCATTTATCGTAGAACAACAAAAAGTCGATTTTGCTGGTGTTACTTCACAGCATAGAAGTGTTCTATTAGGTGAATCATGGGGAAATGGTAAAGTTATTCTGTCATGGCAAAACACGTTAAATGGCGCAGCAGACCCTTTTGACGGTGAAAATGTGGTTATCCATGAATTTGCTCATCAACTCGATCAAGAAAATGGTCCTGCAAATGGCGCGCCTGCATTAAGACAAATTAAAGATTATGCCCATTGGTCATCCACGCTAGGTAAAGAATTTAATCAGTTACAGTATTGCGCGTCACAGCAAATACCGTCATTATTCAATTACTATGGTGCGACTAATCCAGCAGAGTTTTTTGCGGTGATAAGCGAAACCTTTTTTGAAAAACCAAAACAGTTCTTTCAACAACATCCTAAACTGTATAACGAGTTAAGTCAGTTTTATCAATTAGACCCAATACATTGGCACTAAAAGTATCATTTACTCAAGACTAATATATCGCCATATACTTATCAAAAATACTGAACATCTGTTTTTTACAAACAATAACAATGATAAATACACAACATTAGTTTTATTTAGCAGGGATAACCATGCAATCAATTATTCATAAACTTGGCTTTATCGCAGTATTACTCACAACGGTTAGTGCATTTGATATTAATGCTAATTCGCTACAACATCTCGATAGTGAAACCACTGCTGAACAAGCAAGTAAAGCTGTGGTAAATGAAGATAACCAACAAACACTTGCAAGTCAGCTAAGCAGTGACGAAACACCAGCTGTTATCACAAACCTAAACCAAGTTGACCAAGCATTAGATAGCCAGGGGTTAACAGAAGAAGATAGTCACAATGTTAATGGCTTACTCAACCAGCTACATGAAAGTGCCATGTCTGCTGACTGGGAAAGTTATTTTAGCTTATATCACCCAGATGCGATTTTTATTGGCACTGACGCCAATGAGCGTTGGAATATGGAGCAATTTAAACAATATGCAACACCCACTAATGGCTGGCGCTATGATCTTCAAGCTCGTCATTTACTTCAAATTGGCGATGTTATTGTATTTGATGAACAGCTTTATAGCCCTTCGTACGGCATTAGCCGTGGTACTGGTGCGCTAATTAATACTGAACAAGGCTGGAAGATAGCGCAATATCATTTAAGTTTTCCAATTCCAAATGATAAAGCCAAACGTATCACATCGTTAATTAAACAATAATACGGCTATTACTAATCGAAAAAAACTCAAACTAGTTATATTAAAAAGCCCTTAGTGACTTATCATTAAGGGCTTTTTTTAAGTCGATAAATAATGTAAAGCTTATTTCATTGCCACGCTAAAGCACACATTAGCAAGTTGTGAAAAATGGGTAAAAGCATCAAAATCAATTGATTCAAATCGTCTAAATGAAGCATGCCTATCAGCATAAAAAACACCTAGCACCTTAGTGCCAACCATTAGCGGTGCAATTAAAAAGCCTTCTCGCGACAAGTCTTCAGTCAGATCACTAGCCAAACTTTGTGGCTCAGACCCACTGACTTGAGATACCCAATAGGGTTTCTTTTGTTCAATACACTGGGCAAAAATAGATTTGTGATCCGTTAACTCAATGACAAAATTAGTTTTCATGGTTTGCGCATCATCACCCATGGCGACTCTTGGCAGCAGCGTTTTTCGATTAGGTGACAATAACAACACCCCGCAACGGTCTACCCCTACACCGGTAAATATCCCTTCTAACGCAGTTTGCATTACCTGATTAAAGTCGGTTTTAGTAATAGCAAAACCGGTTAACTCACGTAGCTTAGTCAACTGAATCGATAAATTAGCCTCACGCAGTATGCTTTCAGGTTGAGGTGCATCAAGTGATTCAAACACTTTTTCAGTATCGGGAATAAATTCAACTAATATTTTAGCGCCATAATCGACCGCTAATTTATGGGTGGCTTGATTACAGCGCACTAAGCGTAAGTTAAACTCTTCAATGCTAATATCAAGCATATCAGCCGCTTGCTTTAAACGTTTTTGAAAGCCTTGCGGATCAAGCTGAGGTTGTGCAAGTGATTCAGCCAGTTTATCGGCAATAAAAATACACCGAATTTCAGGCGTACGTTCATCGGGGTTATTCAATGCTTTAAGTAACATCCCACCTAAGCCCCAGTTTCTGGCAATGCCTTGGGTTAATTGATTAAATGATGTCCCAAGCTCACCTCGGATAATACTCAACTGATCTACACTATCAGGATTGGATAGCAATTTGGCATCCAATTCATCCACCAATGTGCCACCCGTACTCCAAAAAGCACTTTCACCAATGCGATAGAGTAATGTAGCAATAAACACTTCTTCTCTTAAGGCTTCATCACGATCACTCACCATCATACGGGCAATCATTGCCCCATGAAACGATTGGGCCATAAGCTTTAATAAGCGTTTAAATACACTGTCTGAAAGGTTATGACTTTCAAGTAAACTGGATAATAATCTAGCAGTTAGGCAGATATTTCTAATGGTATCAAACCCTAGTACCACAGCCGCTCGGCTAACGGTAGACACTTGATTAATACCTTTGTTGTAAGTTGCGCTATTAGCAACCCGTAAAATGCGTGAAGTTAATGCATTATCATGGATCACACTGCGACCGAGTAACGATAAAGAGGAGACGTCATCCTTGGCAAGCTGCTCTAAATCTCTAACGGTTGAACATAGGGCTGGCATTTCTTGATCACTAATGCGCTTGGTCCAATATTCAACACCTTTATGAGATTGATTGGCTGTCATAGTTGTCTTTTTTGATTAAATAATTGTGGATATATTGTGACAAGTATACTCAAGATAACCCAGTGATGGAGATCTTATTAATACCCAAGTTGATATTATGTGATTTAGCATAAAAAAGCGGCCCATAAAGGGCCGTAACACAAACGAATTGGTTAAAAACTTACGGGTAGGAAGTGCACCAACAATAAGAATCAACGACAAAGCTTATGGGCTTATGATCCAAAAGGTCGATAAAAGTCCCGTGCGGCCTGTAGGAGAACCGCACGGGGTTACAATAGTCGCAAAGCGACTAAACTGTAAAACGGTACATTTAAAACTTAAAACTGCTCTTTTTCAGTTGAACCAGTTAGTGCTGTTACTGAAGACTTACCACCTTGAATACAGGTTATGGCTTGGTCGAAATAACCTGAACCCACTTATTGCTGGTGAAACACGAACGTATGACCTTTTCTCTGCGGCTGCGAGATTAGTTATCACGGCAGCAGGTGAGATTCTATAATTAAATACTGTTATATTAAGCGGTTAGTAGCTCATATCCTGGTAGCGTTAAAAAATCTACCAATTCATCTGATGTGGTAATTTGTTCAAGTAATTCAGCGGCTTTTGCAAACTGGCCAGCTTGGTAACGTTCATCACCTAATTCTTGTTGAACATTCACTAGCTCTTCTGCCAGCATGCTTCTAAACAAATCTTTAGTGACTAATTTATCGTTAGATAATGTTTTGCCATGCTGGATCCACTGCCAAATTGAGGTGCGTGAAATTTCAGCGGTTGCAGCATCCTCCATCAAACCGTAAATGGGCACACAGCCATTACCTTGGATCCAGGCTTCTATGTATTGCACAGCTATACGAATATTAAGACGCATGCCTGATTCAGTGCGTTCACCATTGCATGGTTCAAGTAATTCAGAGGCAAGAATTGGCGCGTCAACATCACGGGTAATGTGCAATTGGTTAGTTCTATCGCCGCCAATATAATCATTGAATATTTTCATTGCGGTATCTGCTAGGCCTGGGTGTGCCACCCATGTACCATCATGACCGTTACGGGCTTCTAGCTCTTTGTCACCACGCACTTTTTTCAGTACAAGTTCGTTAGTTGCTTCATCTTTTGCTGGAATAAATGCCGCCATACCGCCCATGGCGAGTGCACCACGTTTGTGACAGATTTTAATCAACAAGCGTGAATAAGCACTTAAAAATTTGGTTTCCATGGTCACCGCCTGGCGATCAGGTAAGACTCTGTCAGCATGGCGCTTTAAGGTTTTAATATAACTAAAAATGTAATCCCAACGGCCACAGTTCAGTGCAACTATGTTTGAACGCAGTTCATAGAGAATTTCGTCCATTTCAAACACAGCAGGCAAAGTCTCAATTAAACAGGTACATTTAATCGTGCCAGGTTTTAAGCAAAAACGTTCTTCAACAAAGGCAAACACTTTTGCCCACCAGCGCGCTTCAACATGACTTTCAAGTTTAGGAAGATAAAAATAAGGACCTGAATTATTAGCCAATAGCTGGTGATAGTTATGGTAAAAATATAAGGCGAAATCCATCAAACCGCCTGGAATAGCTTGGCCTTTGTATTCAACATGTTTCTCTTTTAAATGCAGACCACGAACACGGGCAATGAGTACCGCAGGATCGGGGTTTAGCTTATATTGTTTACCATCTGGCGAGGTAAACTCAATATCACCACGAACCGCATCACGCAAATTGATTTGCCCTTCAACCACTTTCTGCCAGCTTGGCGCTAGTGAGTCTTCAAAGTCCGCCATAAACACTTTAACGTTAGCGTTTAAAGCATTAATAATCATTTTACGGTCCACAGGACCGGTTATTTCGACACGACGATCGGTTAAGTCATGTGGAATACCACGAATAGACCAATTACCATCACGTATTGCACGGGTCTCAGGTAAAAAGTCAGGTAATTCACCGTTATCAATACGTGCTTGTTTCTGTTTGCGCTTTTCAAGCAGCTGTGGCACTTCTGCGGCAAAACGGCTACATAAGCTATTAAGTAATGCTAATGCGCCTTCATTAAACACATTTTCTTGTCCTGCTATTGCTGGACCAGTAATCACTAAATCTGACGAGCCGCTGGGCTGTTCAGATGTTGTCTTACTGTACTGTGCTACTAATTGCTCTGCCGTCATAACCAGGCTCCCTTGACGCGACTGTCATTGTTTTTCAAACGGGTTGAACATTTCTATTTGGATTAACGCATTGAATGAAAAGTGACTAATAAACTCAATCATTCAGAGTAACTCAAGTTGTTTGCTTAACATGCTGCAAATTAATCTGAGCGACTTTCGTTTACCAGTAACACTTTAATTCAAATAAAACCATCAAATGTTCGTTTCGCAGTAAAAAATACGCAAAAACAGTTGTATTTGCAACAGTTATCACTTTACCAATTCGGTAAAAAACCATCAACAACCTCGGTTTAAAAATGGTCATACCAAAAGATAATTTCCACAACAAACCATTGAAAAAAACAATTTAAATTATTTTTAAACTGTATAACCAACCCTGTAAAATTAAATGGTCTTACCTAATTACCAATAAAAAATATAGGTAATAACACACGTAACAAAAAAACATATCGTAAACCATTAATTACAAAACTTTAGTAGAACAAACCTTCACAGCAATAGCCTCTGCGTTTTGCGCTCACCTTGAGGTAACCTAATTTTTATCAATATAATCAGATACTAATACCCTAACCAATAATCATCAAATTAAAACACTCGTTTTAAATTTACGTTGACGTAAGGTGGAGTTTTTGTGGGTACTTAATCACAGAAATAAAGATGAACGTTATCCGATCATCAACTCTATTCTTTGTGGTTTTATTGAAAAATAAGTTAATTTATTTTCATTTTTTTCGACTTCTTAGTCATTTAGCTTAGTATTTCAGCAGAAAGTAAACTTAATACGATTTCAGCAGGCGTGTTTATTACTATTTCGCAACATCAACTCAGTAGAAATACCCAGTCGCACGTAGCATTAATATACCTACAAATATCATTCAATGGCTCGATAAATCATCAAACAGATATAGGCTCTACCTGCAAGCCACATACTGAGGACCATGCTATTTGATATCACAGCCAATTCAACATCCTAAAAGGAGCAAATAACTCTCTGAAAATGTTAGCTGTGGTAACTGGCACTAAACACCAAAAAACATATCAATTTGAATAGCCGAAAGCTGAATGATTGGATGATTGAGTTATCGAGCTGCTCGACGAATGGGCTAGTAAATAAATTAATCAGCCGATAAAGCAGCTAACGATTAACCTTGCCTATTAGATATTAGCAATGATGGGAGAATGACAAACATAAACAGTGATTAGCAAGTGAAAGGTTATTTGATGAAAAGTCGGCTTTCTGAGGTCTTTTTAGGCTTTTTCTAGGCTCTTTAAAACACTAGTCAAAAACATGTACCCACTATTGTCACAGTAATAGTATAAGCGATGATGCTTATTAAAATAGCGACAACCACTATATATTCTTAATGCTAGTAACTTGCAGAATTGCAAAGAGAGTTAATTAAAGCAGCTTTTAGGCGAAGCTAGGGTGATATACCAGCACTTTATTACGTCCTTGATGCTTACATTTATACAAGGCAATGTCAGCACGACTTAATAATGGGTCAATACTTAAATCATCACGCGTTAACGAGCTTACACCAACACTCAAGGTTATCGAAAAGTTATGACCAGAATACTTAGTATTAATGTGTTCAACTTCTTTACGTATCGTTTCAGCTAGTTTAAAGGCTGTCTTCTCGTCGGTATTAGGCAAATAAAGTACAAACTCTTCACCGCCAAGGCGACAAAAAATATCGCTAGGACGAATAACATCTTCAATAACTTGAGTCACTTTTTTTAATGTCCAATCGCCAGTTGCATGGCCAAAACGATCATTAATTGACTTAAACAAATCCAAATCTAATACCAGTACAGAAAAGTGGCGATGATTAGATAACGCTTGTACCAATTCATTTTCAGCTAAATCTTGACCTGTTTGGCGGTTAAAAATTCCGGTTAATCCATCCCGCTGGGCCTGGCGCATAAATTGATTCCGCTGCAGCCATGCCGTTAATAGTAAAAGTAATAAGCCAATACACACCCCGAACAACAGAGTCGAAAACATAATCGATGAGCTTTTCTCTTTTAAAAACAGATCTTTTTGCTGCACCATTAATTCATGTTCTTGCAACAAATTCTTATTCTCGCGATTTTTCTCAGCACTATCAAAACGGGCCATTTGATAAGCATTTTGTTTATGATTACTTTCATCTAAATCTTGTAAATCTAACGCATGGGCTACCACCTGATATTGGTATGCTTTAGCATATTCCCCATCTCGACTGGCTAACATGGCCAATACTTCATTAGCTTGCTTTTTAACATGATTATTAGACTTATCTTCGTTTAATTCGTTAAGTTCATTAGCATATAGCGCCGCTTTTTGATAATCGCCCTGGTAGAAATAAATTTTACTCAAAAAGGCTTTCACGCTGTGTATCTCAACTTGAAATTGAAATGACAAATACCCTTCAAGTGCAGCTTCAAACAGCGGCTTAGCCAGGTCTAGTTGGCCTGATTCAAAATAACTCTCCGCCTGTCCCTTAATAGACATAATTTCTATTAACGGCTGCTCATTATTGGCGCAATACATTTCAGACTGCTTAAATAAATCATTCGCCTCGCTATAGCGCCCTAACCTTAAGGTAGCTACAGCTAAATAGACTTTGGTATAGCACTCATGTTTAGTATCTTTACCTTGATTAAGGTTTAACACTAACTGTGCGGTACTGAGCATTTCTTCATAGGCATTTAAATCAAGCAAGATATTTAACAGACGAACATAAGAAGCGACTTTAAGGCTGGTGTCTTCAACACCTTCAATGCGGGCTAGATTTATTTCCAACATAGCAAACGCTGCTTCATAGTTTTTAAGCATCAAAAACACAGTTGTTTTATAAAGATAAATTCGAGTAAGCGACTCTTCCGACGGGGAGTAAGTTAACGCTAAGTCAAGTGCTTGGTTGGCTTGTTCCAATTCTGATAAATAAACGTATTTTGAACTCAGCAGCGTATAAAACTCAGCCAACTGAGGATGGGACAACTTATCAAGCGAACGCTCTATATCTACAATCGCGGACTCTGCTTGAGTAAAATCTGTTTGCAGTAATTTTTCAATTCGACTTAAAGACTCATCGTAATTTTCAGATGCAAAAGCACAATTGGTCAATACCAATTGTGCTAATAAACAGAAAACTAAGCCTTTATATTTCATTTGTTATTCAGTTGGCGTTGCAACCATCACATAAGACTGCATTAAACTATCGCCAAGTAGTGCTTTTAAAGCATCTAAATCACCTGACATCACTAAATCGGCCTCTTGAGCTGTTAAGCCATGTGCCAACATAACGCCTCGAGGATCCGCTTTATAAGCTTCTAGTAACCCAGCATCGACCGATAGCGCTTCGGCAAATTTTTGTAACTTTGACATGACATTCCTTTATCGTTTTTGTAATTATTTTAAAACTAGCCGATAGTATCAGCTGTTATACCTAATTTATCTAAAATCTGTTGATTTAATGTTAACTTCTTTGATGGAGGTATCATTAAGGTACTAATTGACCTAAGTTCTGCAAAAGGTAAATCACTCAAAGCAATGGTGTCAATTCTGGGTTGTTGAAATGGCAAGGTAGCCGCTTCATAAATCACCACGGGATGTTCTAACGGATACCATTGGCTCAAATGCTCAACCAATATCTCAAGTTTTGCATTAGTGGTCGAAAACTGGGTCAGCGTATGTTCACCGGCCAAGGCAATTTGCCATAACAATAAGTGAGTGCAATTATTGGGGATATGGTTATAAAGTAAAAACTGCGTCGCCTCAAAACTTTGATGACCGACATTAGCCGGATCTATACCTAAATCAGCCCATAAACAGGCTTCAGCAGAAACACCTGGTAGCATATTCGACTCAAAACCCTCAGCCCGGGCTTGTTTTATAGCCATATGTGCTACACAGGCAAAAATACCTGGATGACCATAAAGTGCGCACACCACCAACTTGCCTTGACGTACTTCAGCTAATATAGCGTTTACCATTTCACTATAGGTATCACGTCGGTTTTTAACTTCATCAGGTTTGGCATAAAAAGACTGCAGCGATCGCACATCAGCGTTTATAGCATCTAGCCACCGCGCTGCAAAGCCATCGGTTACCAACGAAAAAACCACATCGGCTATTTCAATATAACTTTTACTTAAGGTGCTAATTTGACCCGCCAAGTGCATGCCTGTACCCACGCACACCAATCGGCCGACATTTTTTGACTGTTCAGATTGAGATATTATTTCAGTATTCTGAGCTTTCAACATGACACCATTCATTGTTTATTCATTTTTATTATTAAAATACCGTATGGCAGTACTAAATAACATTTAATTTATTGCTAAAGCTAAACAATTTGAGTAAACATTCCAATGTTTTTTTGCTTAAAAATATAATAAACCATTGAACTTATGCCAATGAAACCAATCAAATTAGCCGCAAGTCACATCCGCCCCTTGTCATGATAGGGTTTGCTTGGGTATGATGACCAACAGAATTTAGGAACTAGCACAGACAATGATTAACAAAAAACAAAGTCTTACTCTGTTAAGCGCAGTAGCATTATCTATCTCATTAAGCGGTTGTGGTGTATTTGATTGGCTAATTTACAAGCCAGATGTCCCTCAAGGGAACTACATGGAAAGCCAGCAGGTCGATAAATTACGTATCGACATGACAAAAGAACAAGCTGAATATATTTTAGGTCGCCCAGTTTTACGTGACAGCTTTGCCGACGATACCTGGTATTACGTGTATCACTTTAAAAGTGGTCGTGATGCAAGCATTATCCATAAAGAGTTAATTATTCACTTTATTGATGACAAGGTTAACCGTGTTGAAGGTGATTATGATTTAAGTGCAGATTTTAATACTCCACTAGATCAAAGCAAACTACCTTCAAGCAATGAGCCAGAAGATGATCCGCTTATTCCGGAAGCTCGCCCAGACGCTAAACCTTTAGTTGAAGAACAACGTGGTTTAAACGGCACGATTAACAATAAAAAATAAACCTTAACTTAACGTTACAGGACACAAAAAAGCAGGGAGCCCATCCCTGCTTTTTTATATCTGAAATTCAACAGTGTTTAACTCAACTTTGCGCCGGTAATTTTATTAATTCGCCCTTCATCTTTAGCTTTTTCAGCACGCTTACGACGTACATCTTTTGGATCGGCAATCAGCGGCCTATAAATTTCAACACGCTGACCAGGCACTAAAATCTCATCATGTTTCACCTGACGACTAAATACCCCAAGCTTTACCTTGTCTAAATCAATTTCAGGGAAAAAAGCGCAAATATCACTTTGCCTAACCGCCTCAATAAAACTGCAACCCGGTGCAACCATCACAGTAATAATTTTTTGTTGGGTTGGCAGCGCATAAACCACATCAACAGCAAACGGTTGTTGTTCAATTGTCACGATAAATTACCTTAGCTCGGTCAGTAAATGCGGTCACCATAGACAACATTAATTGTTTAAATACCCGCCCAAAAGCCAAATCAGACAGCGGATTAGCAAATTCAAAATCCAAATCAAACTCAACTTTGCACGCATCATCGGTTAACTCAGTAAACACCCACAAACCTTGCAGGCGTTTAAATGGGCCATTTTCGAGTGTTAAAGTAATCCGTTTACCTGCTTCCACATGATTACGTGTCGTAAAAGTCTTTTTGATGCCAGCTTTACTCACATCAACCGATGCCACCATGGTTGTACCATCAAACTCCAATACTTTACCGCCCACGCAGCCGGGTAAAAAAGCATGGTAAGACTCAACATCATTAACCAACTCATACATCTGCATGGCACTAAAGCGCACCAACACACTCTTGGAAATCTTAGGCATCCGCACTCACTTTTACGAAATAATAACGCGATTTTATCACGATAAATGAAAAAGGCATCTGTTGCAGTACAACATAGACGTACACAAACCAATAATTTAGGTATAATCGTTGAATTATTAATACTCTCCCCCCATATCTGTTGTAGAACTGAATGAAAAAGTTAACACAACAGCGCTTTTAAAATGGGCAAATTGCAGGCGATATACGCCTAGATGGTAAAAAAGCATGGTAAAGAAATCGGCAAAAAATCCCTCAGCAACTATCGCACGTAATAAACGCGCGACATTTGAATACCGCATAGAAGACAAAGTCGAAGCGGGATTACAACTTATGGGCTGGGAAGTAAAATCTATCCGCATGGGTAAAGTTAACTTATCTGATTGTTATGTATACATAAAAGAGGGTGAAGCCTTTATGCATGGTTGTACTATACAACCCCTTAATACCGCTTCAACCCATGTAATATGCGATCCAATAAGAACCAAAAAACTGCTATTAAAGCGCAGTGAAATCGACAAACTTGCCGGGTTAATTGAACGTCAAGGTTACACCCTTGTGCCCTTGTCCATGTATTGGCGTAAAGGTGCGTGGGTTAAAGTTGAAATTGGCTTAGGTAAAGGTAAGAAAGATCACGATAAACGTGAAGACACCAAAGAACGTGAATGGAAAGTCGAACAGTCTCGCGTAATGAAAAAGAGCAGACTGGACGGATAATAACCAAACGATGATATTTTGTTAATCGTCGCTAGGTATTAACCAAACAACACGTTATGATATTACTAATTGGGGGCGATTCTGGATTCGACAGGATTCACGAAACCCAAGGAGCATGTCGAGGGGCGGTTGGCCTCGTAAAAAGCCGCACCGTTATAGTTGCAAACGACTCTAACTACTCTCTAGCAGCTTAGGCTAGCTAGCCATCACCCACACGTTTCGCACGTGGACAGTGGATCATGATGGTCATATTACAGTGTGCTAGCGAGGGAACTCCGTCCGGGGGTGAACCGCGAAACAGTACCGGACTCACCAAGTAGCATCCTGTCTTTCGGAGACTCCTTGGTTAAATAAAAGAGAGACTAAACATGTAGTGCCGAGGATGTAGGCTTTCTGGACGCGGGTTCAAGTCCCGCCGCCTCCACCAATTTATAGAAGGGCTTAGCAGCAATGCTAAGCCCTTTTTGTTTCTGTTTTTTACTTATATTGTTACAGCGAAAATCACTTTCTATTTTTATCCGATTCAGATGTGGCGGCGGGACTTGAACCCGCGTCCTATTTGTATCGCTAAACCTCAAGAACTCCTTTAAACCTCGCAAAGGTATTCATTGAGGTTGTTGATAGCATGTCTTGATAATCTGGATTATTAGCACTTAAAGTGTACTGACCTTGCCCCAGTTTTTTCACTTTACGTAATAAATATTGGGGATCACCGGTTTCATCTAATAACTCAATCGCAAGAGTATGATTTGTAGCGCGTCGCGAGGTTTGAGAAATGAAATCGGCTGGTTTGAGACAAATCAATCAACTTAATTCTCAAATTGGATGGAATCACTTGGTTTGAGAAAAACTTTAAATATCATTTAAAGGCTTTTAAAAGCCTTATAAATACATATTTAACATTCCAAATTATATCTGCTTCACCAGTTCGATTTTTTAAATCTCTAACTCTACATAAGCCAGGTCAGCGGCTTGGCCTTGGGTTTGACCATCGATGATATACACCTTACCGCTTGTCACTGAATCCCCTAACACCGTTTGATAACTGCCATCAACATGCTGCACTGTTGTGGTTCCATTACTCACGTTAATCACAGTGGCGACACTACGCTGTGGTTTGGGGTTAAGGTTAGCTAAGCGTTGATAAATGTTACTCATGCTGCAACCTCATTACGCAATAAAGTGACTGTTTGATTGACACTCACCACTCCCGTCGATTCATTAACACTTGCAGTGATAGTGAAGCTATCACATACAGACTTAAACACATCAACACCTTTGCGAACGACAACTAACATGCCTGGTCTAATGGGGGGTAAATCAGCCATAACCTTTGTTCGAATAACGCTTTGTACTTTATTACCGGCATTAGATAACTCAGCCGTTGCACGCATTCTAGCGGCTTGATTATCAGTAATTAACTTATCAACTATATCAGCAGCAAAGTTATCGCCAGCAGTACCTGAACGTTTTACTTTTGCAGCAACCCCTTGTTGTTCACCCCTTACAAAAACTGCATTGGCATCAGGTCGTATTTCTCGACGCTCACTAAAATCGAGGATCACACTGTCATGAATAATCACATCCGGTACCGCACTTTCAGTATCCCAAGGGACTGTTGGCCATTGTGGAATAACAGTAATTGTTTGGGTTTCATCATCAATATCTAACATAGCACCAACAGCGCTGGCCATTAAGCTTATCGCTTCCGCTGGCGTTTTAGCCGCATAACTAAAGGCATTCGCGGGCACTGTAAAATCGGTGATTTCACTTACAATAGTCCAACCCGTATTCACAATAACATCAGACATTAAGCCAATAAAGCTACGGGAGACAGTGTTCATATAGTTAATCGATTTTTGATAAGGTGCAGACAACAACGCCAAGCGCCCACGTCCACTAGTGCTATAACTGGCCGAACCAAAGGCACGTGTTTCACTTGAAGACTCACACAGTAAATATAAGTCGTAACCGTTAATCGTTATCTTAAGCAATTCATCCGCAGCACGTAGGGCATCAATTCGCGATGAGAAAGTTAAACTTCCACTACTTGCCCACTGACCTCTTGAGCGTGAAATCGATACTGATTTAAGTACCACCACAGCGCCATCACTAACACGAACACAACTAATTTGAGGCTGCATGAGGTAACTCCTTCTAATTTGGGGCTCAATAGGGATTTTAAAGTCGATTGTAGGTAGCACTGGATTAGCATCAATTAAGCCGCCACCGTCGTCAAAGTAACAATACTCTGGTGACGGTGTGAACCGGATAATAATCGGATTGACTGCAGCGCTGGTTAAAGGGGTAAATGGATCATTAAAACGAATACTCACTACACCCACTGGTGGGCGGTATTTAGTCGAGCATATCCAGCGTGCTGCATGCGGGGCCCATTTTAAAAGGTGTTCAGTACCGCAACGCATTCCTTTATAACGTAATGTATGCTGAATATGTTGTGCTGCGCCATCATGCCATATCACACTGACTGATAAGCGCTCAGCGGCAACATCTAACCAACGCATTACGGTATCAGTTTGATGACTTATTGTTGTTTTCCACAAAATATCAATTGAGGTTTGATGGCTTGTTGGTAGCGCCCAACTAATCGCAAAGTCATTGCGGGTTTGCGGTAATACTTTCCAGCTTAAACCGTAGCTTATACCTTCTGATGCTTTAGATGCCCAACCAGCGATAATCGTTTGTTCGGTTCCATTGTTTAACGTCCAAGATACGTCAAATTGGATACCTATGTGACTTGCTGCCTCAGCCAGTACCGTTTGTGTTTCAACAGCTATAGGTTTGCGCCACACCATACCGTATTCAATACCAATGCTATTATCGATAGGTAATGGTGGTTCAATATCACCACCAAACCGAATTACAATGGGTGACAATCTAGACGCGTAAGGTCTGCTGAACCTTATAATTACCATATGTCTAACTCACCGAGTACCGCAGGTTCTAGTTTAATTGCGTCAATTGTTTGAAGCGCATAAACACCATTCATATCAATAATGCCGACAATAATTTTATTAGTTAATGCGTACTCGTAATTAAACACAGTTTGAAAAGTCTTTGACGGTGGTACTTCCATGTATCTCATAACCAAGCCAGTAGTTCGGTCAATTATCATCAAACGACTCGCTGCAACGTCAATATCAACGGTCAGTAACCCAACGTTTAAATGGTCAGCACCCTTTGTTAGTTTGAGTATTAAACTATTCATACCAAGTGTCCAAATCAATACATACGTTACATGAACCAACGTGACCTTGCCTGATAATCCAATAACTACGACCCTGTTGAGTATGAATTTGCGGCCACGGTTGGTCACTATATCCACCTTGTGCAAATTCATACAGCCCAGCTATAGCGCCACGAATCACAGGTCTACTCTCGCTGAACCGTATGAGTGTATCAAAAGCGTCCTTGGTGCCTGAGTTAAGCGTTTTTAATTTCACCAATACAGGGGCAAGAAATAGGTTTGTAACGGGTACACCTTGCGAGTTAGAAGCTGACGTTTGAGAATAAAGTTTTGCACCATCCATCGGTAAATACAATTGGTACTCCGCTGAATATATGTCGTTGTTGGCGTCACCAAGTACGACTTGCCCTGAACCGTTACCCAAATAATCTAGTGATAAATTCCAACCAGTACCACCTGTATTATTTGTTGATGCATAAAATGCCATCATTGTTGATTGGTCATAAGGTAGCGATGGGTCTAAATCACCAAACCACCAAGTACCAGACCCAGACGTACCTGACGCCATAGGTTTAGAGGTGTTATTAACTATTAAATAAAACGATCTCGACGTACCGATTATCACCCACTGTGTGTTATTTACAGTTTGTGCAAAGATGGAATTATAAACGTGAAGCGGTAGCACTTCATCTACACTATTTGCAATTTTACCATGAGTGTAAATTACCGTACCACCCACCCTATCATCCGTATTGAAATCCGCAAATCGCAATACACCACCACTACCGTCAGTGGGTGAGTTTCTAAAAACAATCTTTCTATTCTGAACATCTTCAAATGGTGCAGTCCACCCTAATGGTGATTTAGTTCCATAACCCTCAACCAAGCATTTTTTTAAAATCGTTATAAGTTCAGATGGTCGTCTTTCAACAAGTTGCGGTGCACCCGCATCATCCCAGCGATAAACCGTTACTGGTAATCCCATTTTAATACCCCTTCTTATAATTTATTAATATCGAGCGTTACGATTCATTACCGCGGAATGACAACACCGCACGGTCTTCTGTAATTTGTGTGTGGCCACTTTGTACTGTTCGCAACAACATGGCAGGTTTTGAACTGGCATAACTTCTAAAACGAATAGCCTCACCAGCTTGCCAGCCGCCACCAAATGCGCTCTGGCGAATAATAAAATACGGGGCAAGTGTCAGTGGGTTTATTGGAGCGAAATCATTGACGGTATCGCCAGTTGCAATTTGACCTAAACGTTTACCCACACAGCGAAATGATGTTGGACTAGTCATAATTAACACCCAGTCTTCATTAATCGCGGTGTCGTTACGCACCTCAATCGGGTAATCAACCACGTTCAAGCTGGCTGTCGCATTGGTTCCATCTTGGTCCCAATTATTCGACCAAGCTGTCATGTCGCGAACAGTACCAACTCGTGCTTGCAAGTCGCCCAAGTCTTGTACGCTAGACACCACAGAACCAATGGGATACGACTGGCTTAATGGCGCGGCTAATACCAAAGTATTGGGCAGCACCTCTACAACCAACGCTAATTCACCTATGCTATCTGTCAGTAAAAATGGCGCTTCAAAACCACTAAAATTACTGTGCAGTGTCACAACACCCGTTTCTTTAACCACACTGTAATGCGTGTTATTTAGTGTCCATAAACTGGCCCCATTGGCGTCAGTAATATCAACAAATCGGGCATTCACTCGTACAGATAAGGTTTGGTCAGCAGCAGGGCTAACGATTACTTGGGTTTGGCTATGTTGCACATTGATGTTGGTCCAGGCAGTAAAACATGCCACAACACCGCCGTTTTTAATCCGCAGTGGGTTTAGGCCATAAAGCTCAGGAGGGGGTGAAAGCGTCACCGTTTCGGTTACGTCATAACGTAGGGTGCTTAATATCACTCGTTGCGTAAACTCAAGCGACACCGCACCATTAACAATACTGCCCGTCACACCCGTGCCAGTAATAATGCCGTTGGCATCGGCGCTGGCACTCAGCAAGGTTTCAGAAGTGGTCGAAACAGTGACATAAAAGCTATCCAGTACAGGCTCAGGACTGGTAAGAACAAACGTCACACTTAAATCACCAGGTGGTACATCGCCACCACTTGCAGGTGCTGTTTTAGCTAGCAAACAGCCGTAGGTTAAGGTGAAATTACCCCGAAAATCCACGTCCTTAGTCACCACACCAGTACGGGCATTAATCCAACCAATTACGGTCTGATTTAATTCAATTATAGGGATTGCGTCGATGTCATCGGCACTAAAGTTACCTAGGCTCACACTACTGTTGCTGTAGCTTGAACTATCAAAATTTACTTCACCCGCAAAAAAATCCTTCGTCAGAATGCTATTAACAGGAAACGTATTACTACTGGCATAAATCTGGTACTTGCTGGCCTGATAATACGACACCGCAATGCTGTTATTCCCGGTCATGTTAATGCCCGTAAAAATAACAGTAACCGTGGTACCAGTAATGAAGATGTTGGCATACTGACCAAACGAACCGCTGTAAGTTACCGCTTGCTTATTGTTTTCAGCAAACCAAGGTGAATTAACCAAATCAGGTATCTCAAAAATATAGGTGTTTTGATTTGGTATACTTGGCAAAACCAAGGTGTTGCGTGATGGAACATACACACCCGCATTATCAACTGTAACGCTGCCGCCTTGCGAATCAGACACTCCCGCTAATGCATTACCTGCGCTTAATGAAATGGTACGCACCTTGGGTAACATCTCTGTTATCGTGGTGCCAACATCAAGTATTTCACTCGTTGCAGCAGCGGTCAGCTCACTCACGCCATGGTATTTAATGCCATCGTTTGCGCTAACATAACGTAATTTAGTACACCCAGTTTCACCATTGATAGTGACGTCAAAGTTTGGCGTATTAAACGGAATAGCCGGCTTAAAATACACTTGCCCACCTTGGCCACCTGTTACGGTTTCTTGCACTTCACAAAAATGTTCAAAGCGGGGATACAGCGCATTTTCATTACCCTCATACTCAACAGAAATAACAGTCACTTGGCCTTGGCTTAAGCGAATAGTTTCGTAATAGTCTTTACCATTAAATTGGTAAATAGACTGCAAATACGAACGAGGAAACGAGTCTTGCCCCGCCAACAAACCAATTAACCGGTTGCGTACCAGTTGCCCAGCTTTAACGGATGACTCTAAAATCTCTACCATGTCTGTCATGCGATCAGCATCTTCAAACTCATTTGACTCAGCTAACAACATGCTTACTAAAGGGTCTGTAGGTTTTTGACTGAAAAAAACATGACCATTAAGCAACAGCTCAGTGCCTGTGGTATCCAGCGCGGGGTAACATTTGACAATATCGACCGCAGATTGCGAATGGTCAATATCTGAAATCGCTCTAAATAGCTCATTAAGCTCACCAGACTTCACCACTAATTTAGTGCGCTGGCCGCCCGCATCATCACTAGAACCCAGTGACTCAGGCTTGAATATTTTTAAATCTGCTCGGGTAATGGTCATGTGCTTTCTCTTTAAATAATGGCTCTTTAAACGGTGATTAATTTCAGGGTAATGGCGTCAATTTGTTCCGGATCGCCATCGCTATAATTGATTGTTGGTATGCCGCTGATTGCCTGCTCGCTAAAGTCCCACATCACGCTCAACACTTGACCGTTAATTTGTAATTCAAATGCCGTGACAGTTAAATTTGCATGGCTTTCTAGCAATTCGAATATGGCCAAGGCTTCACCTTCGCTATACAACACTATGCTGCGACCAGCTTGTTTACTGGCAATTTCAATATGCTGCGAACCATCGAGGGCAAATTCACGACTGCTCACATGGGGCGTATAGCCAAAGCGGTTTAACCAAATAAAATGCGGTAATTCGATAGTGCCTAGAATGATCATGAGGTAGCCTTTATTTGTTCAAGCTCACGAAACAGCAACTGTTTAAACTCATCCAGCAAATCAGCTTTCATGATATTTCCCGATGGCATAACCAGTTCAAGCCGCACTGTATCAACACGCCCGGTACTTACTGTGGTCGTCGAATTTCGAGGGGTAACCGCTGATTGTGTTGGGGCGTTACTTGCGCTGATGTCGCGGCTTGTCGTTGATGCTTGCGCTTGTGCTTGCTGACGACGTTCGCTTGCCTCTGCATCCATCTGTTTAAGCTTTGTTTGATAAATTTCTCGGCTTAAACTCAGCGCCTCTTTGGCACTGGCAATCGCGGTTTCATCCTGGGCTGTTCTTGCTGCGATCAGCTGGGCTTCAAGTTCAGCTTGTTGCTGTGCATAACGACGCTTTTCAATAGCGGTTTGATTATTGTTAAGTTGATCAAGCTCATCTTTAAGGCTATTGACCGTGCCGTTAATATCATCACGTAAGTCTAAAATTCGGCTACGGGTAGACTCAATGGCAGCTTGTAATGGCTTAAGTTCCTCATCACCCAATTCACGTATTTGTTGTTTAGCATATCGACCAATCTGATCTACTTTGGCAAGGGTAGCGCTTGAGCTTTCAAGCTCTTCGGTCCACTTACGAATGGCTAATGTCTCGTTGATGATTTGTTTTTCACGCGTCAACCCAAGGTTATATTGCCTAGCCAAATGGCCCCAAAAACCAGTATTCACCCTTTGGTTTTGCACTATTTTACTGGTTAGCACATCAACACGTTCGCCTAAGTCTTCAGTGCTTTTATCACTTAACGAAAATTGCTCATTAAGGTAAATTTGAGCCTGAGCAAATAAGTTAATATATTCTGTGACTTTCCCTGTCTGCTGCTCAAGTCTTTCTAATTCTTCACGTTGTTCAATCAAGCTGTTAGTGGTGCCTTGTACTTGATCGTCCGTGTTTTCTTCTTCATCACCTAAACCACCCATAAGCTGTTGCAAAATGTTTAACAACTGCACTAAGCGTTCTTTTTGACGGTTATATTCTTCTTGGTTAATCGCACCGTTTTTAAAGGCATCATTTAGCCTATCAAGCTCGGCGTTATTTGATTCATATTGTGTTTTTAGCTGGGCAAAATTAGCGGCTTCAAGCTTCTTAACCTCATTAAGTCTCTCTGTTTGGTCTTTTAATTTTTGGGTATTGCGACTAAGGTCAACTATTGCATCACTATTAGTGGTATTGGCATCAGTACTAACACTTAATGCAGCACGATTCTTCGCTAATGTTGCAGTGGTTTGTTCAATATCTTTAGCTAGTTTCTGGTGTGCAGACGTGACGCCACCTTGCAGCGCATCGCTATAACGCTTCGATTTATCCGTCAGCTTTTGATATTCATCACTTAATTGCAATGCAGCAGCCTGAGCTTTTAATCCTTCAGGAACCATTTTACCTGATGCTTCAGCGGCAACAATTGCGGCCTTTGCCCAGCCAATAAAGGCATCTCTAACCTGATCAACGGGCTCTTTATTGTCACGAATAAGCTCAAAAGCAACTTTTGATTTTTCAGCAGTGTCCTGTAACGACTTAGTACTGGTCAGCCCTAAGTCTTTGTATGCTTGTTCAAGTGCATTAGCGCCTTTAGCAGAGGCATCTAAGTAAGTTTGTTGTTCTTGAAATTTAGCTTTTAACTCATTGAGCAATTGCACATGGGCTGCATATTCATCACCAGCTGCCTGCAAAGGTTCAATAGCCGCATCAATTTGGCGAATAAAGCCAGCCATGCCCCCATTCACATTTTCAAGCGTTTTAGTTTGCTCGCTCAGGGTTAACGTTAAGCGTAATGCTTCATCTATAGTCAGTCTGATGGGCTCAATAGCCACTTGCGTTGCGTTACCTAATGCGGCTGTAGCATCGGCTTGATCTTTAGTGGCTTTGGTCGCAGCGCGTGCCGCTTCTTCTTGGGCAAGCACTTGCGCGTTTTGAATCATTAACTCAGCGGTAAAGGCTTTATAAGTATTGGTTTTTAAATCATAAATAATTAAACCGTCTTTTTCGGCTTGCAGTACTTCCGCCATACTGCGAAACAGCATACCTGTCGCATCGTTTAATGCTGTTAGCTGGGTGATTTTTGCTTTTTCGGTTTGGGTGGCAAACTTACGGCTCTCAGCAAGGGCGTTCTCCGCCTTAATCAAATCCCACATCGCTTCACCAAGATTGTATATCTCAGTAACCGACCAGGCAGCAGCGCCCGCTAAGCCTAACTTACCTAAAAGCTTAGCGGTATTTTTAAGCCCACCATCAAGCACTACACCTGCAGCTGCAGCCGTTTTTTGAGCGGCTTCAAACTTAACTAACCACTCAATCGCTTCCTTAGTGCCTTTGGCCATGTCGATAAAATAGCTACCTACTTTAAACGCAGCCCATGCTCCGGCAACCATGGCGATGGTATCGCTATATTCATACAAAAATAGCCCAGTACTTTTAACACCTTCACCAATACTGATAATGGCATTACTGATCTCAAGCGCCCATTCTCTTAAACGGCCATCGGCGGCCATAGTGGCAAACTCGGTATTAAGCGCAGTTAATTGGCCTTTTAACCAATCCATTGCACCGGCATTTGATACCTCGGCATAAAATGCGCTTAAATTATCTTTAGCGTTAGAAATTAAGCCCGATAACAACGCCATGTTAGCAGCTGCAGCACCCGCCGCGCCTTTGGCCATTTCATCCATCAATGCCTTAATCACATCGCGGCTAAGCTTGCCTTGTTCGCTCAGCTTTTGCAGCTCAACGGTATTTTTACCCGTCGCCTTCTCAAGCAACTCCCACACGGGTACGCCGCGCTCAATCAATTGCAGAATTTCTTCTCCCTGCAATTTTTGCTTTGCCCAGGCTTGACCTAGCGCAAGTGAAATACCTTCAACTTCCTGAAACGAGCCACCTAACTTAAATGCCTGGTCAACAATGGCTTGCATTGAGCCATTCATAGGATCAAGTCCAAAGGCTTTAAGCTTTACAAAAACCTGGCTGACTTCTTCAAGCTGTAACGGGGTGTTTTTGGCAAAGTCTTTCACCCATTCAGTGGCTTGTTCACCGCCAGCAATAGACCCCATCAAAGCATTAAACTGCACACCTAGACGCTCGTACTTATCACCGGTTGAAAAAATGTCTTTCACCGCTTGAGTAACACGGTCAAAGCCTAAATACGCACCGGCTAATGCAGTGACTTGGCCAATTACACCGCGTAATGAGTTGGCATGTTCGCGGGCACTGTTATTGCCTTTGTCCAAGTCTTTGGCAAACTTATCAACTTTACGGCCAGTACCATCCAGTTCAGCGCCTAATTTACGTTGAGCAACGGTGAGGTTGTTGTAGTCAATGCCCGATTTAGACAGAGCATTTTGCAATTTAGTATGGCTTGACGATTGCTGCGCTAATTCGCGCTGCATTTGCTCCAGCTCTTTTTCAGCCACATCAATCGAGCGCGCCAACTGCACAAAGGGCGCATCGGTTTGGCTAGCACGTTGCTTTAAGTCTTGCAGTGCAAGCGCAGAAGCCGTTAGGGCGAGCTCTTGCTGTTCAAGCTCATTGCGTGAACGCTTAAAGGTGTTAATCAATTCTTGCTGATTGGCCAATCCATCAAGCTTATTGGCTAAAGTGTTGGCTTTTTGGCTGGTCGATTGGCTGCTGTCGCCAACCTCATTAAGTTCAGTGGCTAAGGGCTTAAGGCCATTAGTGAGCTGCTCGGTTTGTTTGCTTGTGGTACTGGCGCTTTGGGCTACTTGGTCAAGTTGTTGATCAAGCGGTGCAAGGCGCTGATTAAGTTCATCAACTTGGTTAGCACCGGATTGGCTGGCGTCACTGACACCATCGAGTTCATCTGCCAGGGCCTGCGTCTTAGGATTCGCCACATCCGACTCAACGCCGATGCGCTTAAGCTCATCAACTAAGGCGGCAATGTGCTGTTTACCGGTGGCTTCGGCAACAATACGCAGGGCGAGTTCTAAGGTTTTATCAGCCATGGCTCTCTCGATATATGTCGTTTAAATCAGGTTTAAACGAAGGTTAAACAGGCATGCAAAAGGGCACACGATTAATCGATGCCCTTTGCTTATTTAGTCTATTAACATTTGACTAGGCAGTTGGGGCATCTAACTCTGAATATTCAAAGGGATGGTCTTTACCTGCAACTAACTGTGCTTTACCGGCTAAGGTTGCGCTGACAAACTCGCTAGCAGCAAAGTCCAATGCACTGGTTGGCGATAAGCTGGCATCAAAAATATCCAGTTTGATAGGCTTACCGGTTTCAAGGTTGGTGCCTTCACCAAATAGGCGGGCACGTACCTGGGCATTAACGCCGCCTTTTACCAAGGTGCCACTAATGGCATTGTGCTGACCGGTTACCAGCACTTCTCCACCGGCTTCAACAGCACTGCCTTTTAGAGCGCGCACTAACCCAAGGGCGTAGTTCACTTCATAGTCGGTACCAAGCACGAGTGTGGCCGCATCTTTTTTCACACTAAACCCTAAGGTGGCAAAGTTAGATTGTGGTAATTGTGCCCAGCGTAAATTGGTCGGCAGTATTAAAGGTGTATCTGTTAAATCACCACTGCCTTGATTAATAACCTGAGTATCACCCAGCAGCGCCATCGCTATCAGCTCAGCGGGTTGATCGTCAAACATCCATTCAACCTCTACTGGCTTAGCAATTTTCACCACACTCAGCGCTTGGCCATAGTTAGCTTTCTTTTTACTACCACGCACTTTTTCATCTGCGTCGGTTTTAATAGCAAGCTTAGTGGTGTTAATAGGACCAATGATCCCCGTTGATTGTCCTTGGGCATTTAATCGGTCAACAAAGAAGTTGCCGGCAACAAGTAATCCACTCATAAGTATTTCCTTAAACGTTAACTAAAGATTAGGGTTAAAGCGTAACTGCACAGAAAAGGCCAATGGGTAATACCCATGGCTTTTACTGAAACGGGGTTTTATCGGGCTGTTGATGCGTAAAAACGGCCCCATTCTCTGACCATGTAGATCAATAGATTTGCCAGCTAGCGCGCTCAATGTTTTAACTAACAACTCACCCGCATCGGCTTCATGAATTGATAATCGGCACGCCAACATCACAAGCCAGGTTTGTTTAATTTGTGTCGTCGCGCCGCCTTGCGCGCTATCGGGTAAGGTGTCTCCCATGTAAAGCAAATGAACTGCTGGCGTTACTTGGCTACGCTCATCGACATCACTTAACTCATTAGCTTGGTAAACCTTTTTTACGCTTTTATTCGTGACTAAAGGTGCTAGCAATGCATTTAGCGCATCACCCGCCACCAGGTAGTTCTCTTTAATGTCATACATCAAATAAACCCCTTCGCGCTATTACGGCTAAACACGCTGCCAGCACTTTCTATCACCACTGTAAGTTCACTTTGCTTAACCGTTTCACCTGTATCAGCCAGCCCCAAACTAATATCGCCTTTGCTCACTGAGGTTAAAAACTTCACCACCGCTTGATAGCGCTTTTCAACTTGTTCAGGCGCTCTGTCGCCGTATAAAAAGTAACGGGCAATATCACAGCAATTACGTTCTAACACGGTCGGTACTGTCACTAGCGGCAGCTTATATCGTCCAACAATGTAGCCATCAATCTCAGCACTGGCATCAGACAAGGCTTGCTCAAGTACTGTCAGGTTAATTTCACCAGGCACGCTATCTTCACGCTCAGTCAGCAGCACCAAGTCTTGCTGACCAAACCGGCTTAGCATGTCGGCGGTGGTGGCATAAAGCGTGACATTAGACATACTTATTCATTCGCTTCTGTTTTAACGGTTGTCAGGTCAACAGACGTTTTCAATGTCTGGATTGCGCTGATTAACTCAGCTTTTTTCATTGCTTTAAAGTCAGTCACTTGCATCAATGCTGCCAGGTCTTTTAATTCTGCCACCGTCAACTCTTCAAGGTTTTTCTCCTTGCCATCAAGCTCCACTATGCCTGTTACTGTGCCATCAGCATTTAATGACGGATCACCGTTTGAAAGCTCCACACTCCCCGCCGTTGGTGCCACATCAGATACCGATACTGTGAGGCGTTTGTCAGCCTTAAATGCAGCCACTTGTTCATCCGATAACTCGGCCAAAGGTAAGAGGTTTTCGCCTTTGTTAAGCGCCACCCCCGCACGGCGATAACCAGTGGCCGCAAGGCAGACCACAAGAAGGACTTGAATTGTCGAAACAGATTTAGCCATTTCATTATTACTCCTAGTTAGTAGGTGATTTAGGCGTGTCCTTACGCCCAGTGTCGTTTAACTGATGATTACAGCTGCGGAACAACCAGTAACTGAAACTTACCTTTCAGCTCGTTTTGTACCGTGGTGCCACCTTCATCAATCAAGTCACGCTCTAAAATCTTACGTGCAGCTTGCTCAAGTGACGCGGGCACCACTAATAAGCTAGGGCGAATTTTGAGGGTTTTACCGCCATCACGAGTAAACGCGGTCATTTTCTCGTAGCTGTCCCACAAGTTCGTCGCGTTCAATGCTCGCTTGTTAGCAAAGGCCATTTGCCAAAAGCCAAAGCCGGCTTCGCAGCGCATGTCAGCACCAAACTGAAATTCGTTTTTGGTCCATACAGCAGGATCAGTTGGGTTAAACAAGGTGTTTAAGTCCAGCTTGCGACGTTCTTGAAAAATAAGCGGCTTCAATGGGCGCGTGGTATCAAGTAAAAACCACGGTTTACCTGTATAAGCACCGTCAACCACCATGTTAGGTACTGAAGCATCAACCCCAGAGCCGTCATGTGCAGCGTTCACTGGATGGTCAGTATCAAAGAAGTACTGGCCGTCATAGCAAGCGGTAGTAAAACCATCAGCAAGCAGCTGAAACACCAGATCATCAGGGAACTCTTGACCTTCTTGCGCTAACATTTGCACCATAGGCTTGTAAGTGCCCACAGTGTCATCTTCAACATCATCACGGCTAATGCCGATGGTGTTTTCAAAGGTGCGGTTAGTGATTGAATAGCCATGCTCTTTAATCGAGTTAATCACGCGATCGCCAAGCCACTCACGAAACGCAGGCATTGAACCCAACCAGCCATAGGTGTTCGACTTGGTATTGCTGGGCACTACGCTGGCAACTTGAAGATATTGGGGTTCAACATTATTCAGCGCATTTTGAAACTCCATCCGCACCATAGTGCGCAGGGCTTGTAAAGACGGTGCATTAATCGCGGCCATTAGTTTTGCTCCTTATCGCTTGCCTTTGCTTTGGCAAAGTCATCGTGCGACATGCCCCAGGCATCAGCCATTTGCTTTTCATCAGCGCTTAATGCGGCTAATGATGTTTTATCAGCGGGTTTATCCACTGTGGTGGTTTGCTTAGTGGTTAAGGCATTAATCGGCTGACGACCATCAAGGTGTGCTGACAATGCCGCCATGCCTTGCTGCTTACCCAAAGCGACTAAGTAATCTTGTTCACAAGTCAAAATGCGGCCGTCATCAAGCGCCGTCTTTACCGTTTGCTCAATGGTTAACTTGCCGTTTTCTGCCGTTAAGCTCACTAGCTGTTCACGCATTGCGTTATAGGTAGCAGCAGGGACAAACTGGCTTAAATCAGGGCCATTGGTGGCACTGAGCGCAACCAGTTTTTGATTAAGGCCATCAACGCTGCCAGCGGTGGTGGTCAGTTCATCAAGGGCTGATAACGCTGCAGTTTGCAGCTCTTCACTGAGTTCTGCCGCTGTGGCGTCAAACTCAATGCCCAGTTTTTGTAACATCGCTTGTAATAGTGGGTTCACATGAAATTCCTCCGAGGAAGTAAGGGCGTGGCCTGGGTTATTGATTGAGTGCTGATTTACGTGATGTTGATTTGCGTGGTGTTGATTTGCATAGTGTGGTGCCAGTTCGGCCGACAGCTGCGCTAACGGCAACATGCCATCTACGCCTGGACGGTTAGTTAATGCACCTGAATGAATGTATTGCGGGCGGCCGCTATCGGTGTCGTAACCGAATACCAGCGAGAAGTACTTGTACTCGCCAGCGGTTAAATAAGCGGTGGCGTTATCGGTAAAGCGCGGTTTAATAAACAAACCTTGGCCTTGTCGATATTGCACATCAGCAAGGCTAAACCAACCGGCAGCGGGTGCGGGTTGACCGTTTTTGTCTTTGTTGAGGGTTTGGTGTTCGTAGTCAATAACCAGATCACCGGCTTGGTGTGGGGTGTTGGCTTTAAGCGCAGCAAAGGCGATGGCATCCATCAACCACTTGCCAGCTTTAACATCGCTTGGGCGTCCATCTACTGCGGCAAAGTAACCAGCAGGCAACGCTTGAATATAACCATCGGCATTGGCCGTAGTGACATCAAAGGTTAACTGGCTGCTAAGGGCGGTAAGCTGAAACATAAAAAAGGCACTCTCAATAACATTGGAGTGCCTAGAATGCGGGTTTTACGAATTTGAGCGGATATGAAAGGTTTCGGGATTAATTTGAGCTATCAATTAAAATACTGTATTGCTTTTCTACTTGAGACCATGCCCCATGACCAAAATAACTCAAGTGATCGAGTTTTTCGCTTAAATATGTAAAAACCAACAACTCATCGAAGATACTACAAACATCATCATAAAAATGTAATGGGTTATTATCCTTAACTGGGATGCCTATATCCCATTGCCTAATGTTCTTGATGTTTAATGGAATCCATTTAACATTTGATGTGTCTTCATCACTTACCTTGATTGGTTTAAAGTTGAGATACTTTTCACATTTATTAATAAGTTCGATGTAGAAGTTCTCCAGCGCAGAACTATTACCCTTGCCAGTGGTAATCTTTGGGTTATTCTCCATCATTTCTAGCTTTACCATGGATTTGACAGTATTCGATACTAACTCTTTTATTTCAGAACGAAAGCACATCACCCCACCTTTATCCGGATCACTTTTCACATCTAAGTAGGCTTGCCCATTTAATGGATATAGTTCTTTATAAAATTTATTTCTTTCGTAAAAGACCACATTGAACTTCTGTTCTAATACGTCTAAAAGCTTAAAAAACTCCTCGCGATGCTTGTAGTAATTCGCAAACGTATTCTGGACTTTAGTTGCCTGAATTTGCTCATCTGTTGTCTGCATTTGCTTTATGGTTAATGCTGAACGGTGAGTTGCTACAACTAATCCTATTAAAGGAAAAATAAGAGAAAAGACGGTCAAGGGGATTTTTTGATATGTAAAAAAATTATCAAGCGCAGCTTTAGTTAATGAAGGGTAATAATTTAAATTATTTGTATGACTTATTAATGCCGCCAGAACTAAAGCTATACTTAATGTGCCAATAAACACACACCAGAAATACCCGTTATTGAGCAAAGGCTTTTTTATATCAAAACTATCTCTGAAAATTCGGAACATGCACTTCTTCCCTAAAAAACTAAGAACCTCTTAGATAGCCAGAATAACCTAGTTTAAAACCCGTTTAAATCTTTGTTAAAGTGTTTAACTCACTTTAGGATGAACCTTGTATAGAAACGCCGCAGATTTACCATCTGATAAAGTTTGCAGTAACATGTTGGCTTAAGACTACAAGCTCGGACACAAAAAAAGGCACTCTCAATAATATTGGAGTCCTAGAAGCTGTTTTACGAATTTGAGCGGATGTGAGAAGTTTCGGGATTACGGAACGTAGCGTCTTAGATAACGCCTAAATACCCAGCCGTTTTTGTAACTTTCACTAGTCTGATCGTAATAACTGACAAATACCCAATCTCTATCTTTTTCATTAACTTCAAATGCATCAATGATTACACCTTGGCCAAAATTCAAAGTGTCTATGACTTGATACTTTTGCCCAGCTGCAGCTCGCACATTCAGTTTCGTGGATTTAACAAAGCGGCAGACAGAAAGCTGTTCTTCACAAAAATCTCTCTTTGCGGCAATAATTACTTGTTTCTCTGTAGCTGTTTTATCAGTACTTAAGAATGGTAAAGCTACTTGAGCATGTAATATAGCGAAAATATAAGGGTATATAAAAACTTTCAATAATTCGAAAATAATTGAAATAATTAACTGCCCATATTTTGATGGCTCAGTTGTTTGGGTCGCAATGAATTGCTCAGGTTTTTGACTTAATTTGTTTTGCGAATAGTCTTTAAATGCTTGAATTTCTGATTCATCAAAATCATCCAACAAAGTTATATCAACAATTTTAGCTTGTCTCATTAAGTGAGAAAAACTATCTGTCGTGAGGCGACCGACGAAATTCTGTAAGTTAACTGAGTTACTCAGTTCTTGAATTATTTTCGAAGAAGGATTATTAAGCTGACTCTCCATAAACTTAGGTGAAAACATCTCACTCATCATCTTGCTGGTGGCAAGCTGATGCTCCATAAATTTAGGTGAAAGCATCTCACTCATCATCTTGCTGGCGGCAAGCTGACGCTCCATAAACTTAGGTGAAGACATCTCACTCATCATCTTGCTGGTGGCAAGCTGATGCTCCATAAATTTAGGTAAAAGCATCTCACTCATCATCTTGCTGGCGGCAAGCTGACGCTCCATAAACTTAGGTGAAGACATCTCACTCATCATCTTGCTGGTGGCAAGCTGACGCTCCATAAATTTAGGTGAATACATCTCACTCATCATCTTGCTGGTAGCAAGCTGATGCTCCAAAAACTTAGGTAAAGACATCTCACTCATCATCTTGCTGGTGGCAAGCTGACGCTCCATAAACTTCGGCAAATCCAACTCCTGCATCGTTTCAACAGAAGTTTTTTTGAATTGCTCATTCAACTTGTTTCACCTTAGTTTATGATAAACAAACGAAGCATCCAGCATAACCTAGTTTAAAACACGTTTAAATCTTTGTTAAAGCGTTTAAGTGGTTTTAAGACAAGTCGTTGTACTAAGTTCAGGGTTAAGTCGCTTAAATCGTGTTTGAGCGCTTTACGCTTCAAAGCTTGTCAGCTTAGAATACCATCTTTATTTTTAAAACCATGGACGGCACATGAATACGACCTTTTCTAAATCTCCTCAAACAGAGCAGCAAGCTCCCGAATCCGAGACATCATTAAAGTGGCTTATCACTTTCCTGGCCTTTGTGGCTGCCTGCCTACTTGCGTTGTACTTTTTGAATTTCAATGGTGGCTGGGGAAACCAAGGCGACTTTGGTGCATTTGGTGACTTTCTTGGTGGAGTACTGAATCCCATTTTAGGCTTTGCCACTGTCGGGCTATTGATCTGGTCACTGAAAATGCAAATGAAAGAGCTGTCTCACTCTAATGAGCAGTTGGCTTTAACTAGGCAAGAGTTGAAAGAGACCAAAGAAGAAACAGCATTAAGTCGCCAAGCTATGGAAGCGCAGGTTACTCATTTAAAACAAGATGCAAAACTGACTGAACTGCAGGGCGTGTTAAAAGCTCAGCTTGATATCATCAACGACCTTCTCACGACCCAAGTTTATTCTCGAGCAACTGATAGAGGACCTATAGAAATTACCTTCGACAAAATATTGAACAATCATAATGAAGTTCTTAGATATAAAGGTGCATTAAGTGAGCTGCAGGATTCTGACGACCCCAACCCACTGAATATTATAGGGAAATCATTGGAAATACAAATAATTCAGCTTGGTCATATATCCTTAGAATACTCTAAAGAAACTAACTCAAAACTTTATGCGTTACCCTACCTTGTTAATGCAATATCACTGCTTAGCAAATTCTATAAATTTCAACCAAACAAAAGTATTGAGATTCTCTTGAAAGAGATTGATACACAAATAAAAAAAGGCGAAGACGAATTTTAATTAACGCTATAAAAGTCGATAACAATCTCAAGAATAGATTGATCATCCAGTACTCACACCAAAATATTGCCTTGCAGGAATAGCGGCTGGCCCTGCTAGCATTCCGTCAGTGCCACCAATGATGAATAGCGGCATACACTTTATTACTACCAATGGCTACCCAAAAGTCAACACTGTCAGCGCCAATGCTGGCAGCAAGCCCACCTGCACTGGCTTGTAATATCTTACCGCCCTGGCGCTTGGGATTAGTTTTAAGATAAGCATCACTTAATGATGACCATGACATATCATTAACAGGATTGGTCTCGTTTTCAAATGCGCCTTCGGTAGCTGACTCAAGTACTGCTCAACTAAGTTTAATTAATGGAATTTAATTATCTAGCTATAAGAATTAAGCTCTTTTTGTCATAAAACGGGAACTATTTAAATTTGCGCGTGTTACGGAGCGTTTAAGGGCACAGCCATTGCTTTATTAAGTCTATGCCAAAGCATGCACTAAATGGCTCTCAACTAAGTCGATAATATAGTCCTGTTCAAACGACGCGATGCCAATAAATGGCCGTGCGGGAATATCTTGATTGGAGAACATACTGAACGGGCTAGTGGTACCACCAAATTGGTGTATTGCTGCGTACTCTTGATTACTGCCAAAATCTAAACCGGCTTGATTGAGCTGATAATGTAGGGTATCGGCTAAGGTGCCCTCTTCGGTTAACACACGGTCAGTTCGGGTTTTACGCTCGATTGTTGTGCTGCTTAACGGCTCCCAAGGGGTACCATCTGGGGCTTGTTGATCGATAAATCGCTGTTGATGTGTTTGCAGCAAGTATTCACCAATTTCTTGGTACACTGCTGACATGTCTTGACCTTGCTCAAGCAAATGTTGCAATGCTTTGTTAAGCTCCGGTAGGCCCTTGGTTTCAACCCTTACAGAAGCGCCCGCCATTATTTAGGCTCACTTGTAGCCGTATAATGCTGTTCAAATGGCGTACTGACATAAAGGCTTTCCCACACTTCGGCAAAGTGTGCTCGCTCTTGGCCTTTAGCTTGTTGTTCAAGCGCTGCTATTTGTTCAGACTTTTCACTATGACTTAACTGATTATTGTTTATCACAATAAATGCTGCATCGAGTAACAATGTCGGCTTGCCTTGCTCTGTATCTGCATTTGCTTTAGCCAGCATAGCCGCTAGGGCATTATCCATGATTGACTCCTTTTGTGAGCACTTGTTGTACTAGCATATCAAAATAGGCGGCAATATCGGTATTATACTCGACCAATGCACTACGATTTAACACCCAGGCAGCAAAGTGTTCGGCATGCCATTCATAATGATTATAGCCACTGTATTGAGTAAACCCACTTTGAAGTGGTATGGAGGGGCTACCCGCTTTAAAGTGTAGCTGATGCCCTACTTCGTGCAGCCAGGTAATGACTGTACCGCTGTTATGTTTACCTTCGGCATAGTTTCTTGCAATACTAGATAACGAAAATTTAGCGGTTCCTTGTTGGGCAAAGTGGCCTGCAAGTGACACGATTTGCCTGAGTTCGTTAACATCTACTTTATCCAAACGAGTGGACGCTGCCACTTTAACGATTACATGATTATAGGATGAAGAAGTAAAACCCCAAGACCTTCGATAACTGCTAGATGTAAATAAGCGCCTAGGATGGTATTTGTCATTTTGCAAATAGTCTTTTACTTCCCCCTCAATAGCTTTCGCCCCTACATTATTAACGCCCATTTCGGCTTGTTTTAAAAAAAGACTCTTAACTTTATATTGTTCTAAAAAATGTCCTAACTGGTCAATTTGTGGCGCACTATTCGTTTGTTTAAAGGCATTCAATAAGGTGTTTAAACTGTCATTAGAGACGCCTTTAACGGTACTAAAACTATTAGGTACAATTTTTTGCTCTGGTTGATATACATTTTTAGTGTTAGCTAATGCTTGCTGCTTTTGTTGATTCTTCTCTCGCTTAGGGATGTAGTCAAAGCCTGGATCAATTCCCTTTGGTACCAGGTGCATTTCACCGCTGTGTTTATCTAACCACTCTCGGCTGCCATCATCCGGCCGTTGGCTGGTCTTTAATCCTAAGCGGTTAAACTCATGTTCACTTACTCCATACACACGGCATTTACAGCCCCAACCATTAGAGGGGAAATGGGTTTGCCACCATGGATCGTCTTTTGCCAATATAGTGCCATGCCACTTTAAATGCATTTCACGCGGATAACGGCTATCACCATGAGCATAACGCCAATATGCAAAGTGTTGCAGCTGCTCATACCGCCCCGCATTATAACTTTGACGCATATTGGTATTATAAATAACCCGTGCCCGCCAATCGGCCTTTCCTGTATGTGACCAGCCATGCTTGGCCACAATGTCGTTAAACTCTTTTTTAAACCAGGTAATCGATTTACCGTCACTAATAGCGGCGTCTACGGCACGCCTAAAGTCATTAAGCAAATCATCCTTCATTGCCCCAGCAACACTAAAAGCGCTGTTATGGCCTGCTTGCCAAATGTCATTCCAGCGTTCAGATGGCATATTCAGTTTTTGCTTGAAAAAATCAATTTGCTCGTTAAAAGGCAACGAGCCGTAACTGGCTTTGGCCATTAGTTACCCTCGCTAACGTCATATTGCCCTGCTAAATCACCTGCAACAAACGCTTGCTGCATCAGTTCGCTGGCCTCATCAATCGACAAATCAAACTCAGCTAGCAAAGCTTGCAACTCTTCTAAGCTGTCGGCACTGGCCACAATGGCACCAATTTGTTCAAGGTGATCACCCAATACAGGCTGCATGTTCGTCGCCAGCTGCTGGCCCATGGTATCTAACTGGTGCTCAGACTCGTCAAAGCGCGCTTTAACATCGTCGAGTTTAAGCTGGGTTATTTTACTGGCAGCTAAGGCAGCCAAGGCACTAGGGGGCTTTTGTTGCTCGTTATTTTGAGTTAAAGATGGTGCTGATGCCAAAGTGCCTTCTGGCATTAATACTGGTTCATTATTGGCAGGCTTTGGAATACGCGTTTTATCATGCAGCCACGTTTGTGGCACTTGCAGGCCCATACCGACTAATATCTTTAATGGCTCCGCTAGTTGGGTTAAATCTTCTGGATCGGTAATATCAAACACTAAACGCGGGTGACGACGTGAGCTTTGATAACTTTTGCAGTTAAGTGCGTATAACGGCGCGATTAAATCACGGGTAATGGTTTCGGCTATTTGGGCTAGGTCAGCATCGCGCAGTTCCTGGCGCACTTCGTTATGCACATTACCTAATGCATTAGTTGAACTTTTACCGTCAGCCTGTGAGGTTAACGTGCCCCCTAAAATCACTTTGCTCATGGTTTTTTCAGCCCAGGTGAACATCAGTTCAAACGGGTCAGCTTGGCCTGTGGCGGCACTGTGAAAATCCATCACCATGCCTTTAGGCATAATGCCGCCCGCATTATGACCAATGCTCATTACCGCCTGCAGCAAAGCACGTTTTTCATCATCACTGGCACCCGCTGGATATTGACCTATGCGCAGCGGCAAACCGTAAATCTCTAAAAATTCAGCTAAGTCACGCACACTGTAGTTTTTAAAAATAAACGGCCAGATTAATTGGCGTACTAATCCACTGCGGCTGACATAGCCAGATTTAGCGGGGTGAACATGCTTAATCCAACCAAACGGCCACAGCTCAGCACCTTCATGGGACGCATTACGTAAGCGCAGCTCATTGCGTTGTTCAGGATGGGTCATAAACCAGGACGGATCACGATACTCTGGCATGTCCACAAACCATTCACCCAGTTCACGTTTCCACGCCAGCTCATGCATGCTAAAGCCTTTTAAAATGGCATCTGCCATCGACTTCACCAGGCTTTTTATCCAGTTACCTTCTTCAAGCATTTCTTGCAAATACTCAGTGTCAGCTTTTTCAGCTGCAGTGGCATTACGCGGTGGGGTTAAATAGTAATCCACGCCAATTAAGGCGCGTTTGCGCTTATCTAGCTCAGCGTATAAATGGCCGTCTTTTTCTTCAATATCTTCAGCCAGCTCACACTGGGCAATCAAGTCACCTTGTTCGGCCGATTGTAAAATTTCTGCTGCACGTGCCGGTGTTAAGCCACTGCTTGGATGCTCACTAAAGGTTCGGTGCAAACCCACTAAACGTACATCGTCAGTTTGCAGGGCTTTAGCGTCACGCTGTTTAAACGGGCGACCTAAGTGATCAACTATCGTGCTTGTTCGTTCTCGCATTACCAGCAACCTCGCTGTGGGGTGTCATCGTCATTGGGGCGTGCATGGCTTCTGGCATTCACATCACGATGGTGACTTTTAGGAATAGGGGTAAATTCAATGGGCGCACCGTCAAGGGTTGAGGCATACACCATCAAAAATAAACTAATGGCGGCATCACCGTGGCGCTCTTTGTCTTGTCCTGTGCGCACATCGCCAAGGCAAGGCGTACCACGACGGTTAATGCTTAAGGCGCGTAAGTCTGTGCCGGTGTCGTCATCCCGCGGAATAGTGATTAAGCCGTCTTCAAAGTGGCTTTTAAATCGGGGCATTTGTTCGCGGTAAAAAGGTTCTGACAACATCACGCACTCAATCACTTCTGTGCCGTATTTGTCCTGGGCGTATTCGGCTAAAGCCTGGCCGTTACCGCGTGCATCCATACCGCCGCCGCGTAAGCGTGGCAGGCGATCAACAATGAAAAACAAGATTTGCTCTTGCTGTCTAAAGGGGATGTTTTTAAGCTCAACTTGCAGCTTAACGGTAATGTGTAAGTCCTGGGCCAATTCACCCACATCGATAACCGTTAAGTCACCACTGCGGGCAAAGTCTTCACCGAATACATGAGGCCGCGCTGGATCTAAATGGTCTAAAATGGGCTTTAACTCATCAGTACACCATTGCAGTATTTCAGCTTCACGCAGGTTTTCAGGCCACAAACCAAAGTCGTTATTTTTCTTCAACCGAATAACAGGGCCGCTTTGTTCAATGCTGGCCATACGTGCTTCAATTAGCGCCCGGTTTAAGTAAGCGCCACCGCCCGATTTAGGCACACAAAAATATTCTTCCAGCGCATCTTCTTCGGTTGCAGTGGCTTTAAGTAGCTTGGCTTTCCACTCATCTTCTGCGGCCTGGCTCCACTCAATACCTCGAATCTGGCAAATACGCTGATATAGCCCGTCACTACAGGCATCATCTAAGGTAATGCGATGGACTGAGTAGTCCTTTTTATCGGCACGGGAATCATTAATCAGTTCGTTAAACAGGTTTTCAATACCGTTGTGGGTACTGATCAAGCGCACTTTTGCGCCCCACATGGTTAACGCCAATGCTGCTTTAAGTACTTCGGCAAGACGGTCATGAAAGGCGGCTTCATCAATGGTTACGTTACCTTGCATACCACGCAGGTTTGACGGGTTACTTGATAGCGCTTGAATTTTAAAGCCTGAGGCAAAGTAAATGGCAAAGGTTAAAATTTCTTTGCCATCTTGGCCGTCATCAACAAAAATTTCCTCTTGAATATCGCCTGCGGCTTTATCAAACACCTTGGCCCACATGGCTGCGGCATCAATAAACTCGCGCGCCATTTCTTTATTACTGCCCACATAAAAGTGATTGGTACCGCCTTGGCCACGAGCTGCGCCAGCGGTTAATGATGCATCTGCCGCTTCAGCCCAGGTTAACCCGGTACGGCGAGACTTTTCAGCAATCTTAAGTGACGACTCATCTGCTATCCAACGCTTTTGATAACCTAGCAGTACTTCTTTAGGATCAAAAATATTGAGGTAACTGGCCTCAACAGCAGGGTCAAATACAGGTTTAGTAATACTGGCATGCTGGGCGTTCATTACACGATCCCCAAAATTTCACGCTTAAGTAACGCCACAGCATCTTTAGTCAATCCCGCTGACTTAGCGACTTTTTCAGCAGCATTAGCAGCCTCGTTAGCAAAGGCGGTGCGAATTTCTTTTTCACGTTTATGGCTGGCCATCGCGGCGCTTTCAAGACGCTGCACTGCTAACATGGCATCCTTAATCATGCCCACATCTGCCGCTTCACCATCTTCGTTTAATAGGGCTTTAAACAGCTGTGAACGGGCCATTTCTAAAATAAGCTTGGTAACTTCACCTGTGGGTTTATCGCCCAGCTCTGCGGTCCACACTTGGGTGATTTCGCGCATTTCACGCAAGCTTTTACCCACAGCCTCCATTTTGGTGGCATAGCGGTTAAGACCCGCGCGTGACAGTTGCTGGTCATCGGGCAAGCCAGCGGTGTTGATCAGTGCGTTAATTTCTTCAAGCAACTCAACCTGGCTAATAGATCCATCACGCAAACCTTTATCTAAGCGTTTACGAATAGCCTCCGGTAACAAGTCAACCTTAGAGCGACGGCCACGAGTGGTACTTTCTGTTTTATTAACAGCCATCATCAGCTCCCTTTATGCTTAAGCGACGCAGCAATATCACGTCGTGCTTGCACAAACGCTTTTTTCAGTGCTCGCTCTGCTTGGCCAACCTGCGGCACCTTATTAAAGTAGATTTTGCTAAAATCACCTTTTTTAAAAGGTTTACCTTCTTTTAAGGTCATAGGCTTAATAACTTGCTCTTCCATATCAGCCACAACTAATGCCAATGCCGTATGGTAAATCACCTTTTTTTGAGCCGACGTAAGTGGTTTAACAGCCATGATCACTCTCCCGCACTAGGGCGTTTAATGCCTGGAATAAACACCAGTCCATCCACCACATCTTGACCACGGGCTTTTAGCTCAGCAATCAGGTAATTACCTTGCTCTTTAACACTGACTAACCCTTGTTCCTCTAACCAATACAGCTGGGTTTTAATGGTGTCATTACTCATTTCCACCCCAAAGCTGGCACAGGTATCGCGCACCATAGAATGGTTAGCCCCAAAGCCGACCATCGCGCTCAATGCTTTTAAAATACTGCGGCGTTGATGCTCATTTTTAATCGTGATTAACGACATGGTTTATTCCTTATTTTCCGCGTAATTCATTTTCAGTTAGCATTTCGGTCATGCTTTGCAGCGACTTAAGCTGGGGGGCAATCGCGGTAAGTTGGCCATTCACTTCAGCCATGCGTTTGTCCAATTGGTGAAAGTCTTCTTTACTGGGTGAGTGCTCGGCAATAATTTCAAGCTTATCGACCCGTTTTTCGATAACGGCTATCGCATCAGTTTTGGCGTAGGTTTTAGCGAGAAACCAATTAGCAATCAAAAATGTAAGTGAGATAACCGCGTAAATCTGTACCCAAAACTCTTTGATTAAATCAAACATGTCGGCCTCCGTTTTTAATCCGTTGGCGGTGTTCAAAGTCTTGCTGACAACTGACACACCGCAAAGCATTGGCCCGTTCGGCTTCTACGGGGTCATGACAGTCACCACAAACACCGGTGCCTTTTGTGATGTGGTAACGACGTGCTTTTTGAATACATGCATCACGTTCTTTGGCTTCAATACTGCTTGCCCAATCTGAATCGTCCATTACCTACCTAATCTTTTGCGGGTGAAGAAACTGGAGGGGTGCTTATTTTTCCTAGCAGCTTATCTTTATCGCTAGACTCTTTGGTGCTGCTCACCCAATAGGTGACCGCACCTGCCAGTAGGGTAAATAAGTTGCCTACTAGGTAGACGATAAGATCTCGATTTCCCTGGGGCGCATCGGTAAAAAACAATGCCGCCAATACCAATGCAAATAGAGCAAGTAGCGACAATGTAAGTACTGATGGCATCCAATGGTCTTTATGTTCAGCACGTGCATTTTGACGGTCAGCCAATGTGGCTTGATAGTTTTGCAATTCAAGCTCTTGCAAACGAATATGCGCTTGGCGAATTTGTTCTCGCTCTTGCTGTGCCCATTGCTGTAACTGCAAGGCGGCATTAGGGTCATTTTTAAGTTTTGCCAATACTGCCTCAGGGCTATTATCAGTGCCTAATGCACTGGCTATCTGTGCCCCGATACTTGCTGCTATGCCAATTGGCCCACCTAATAGTGGGGCGACAGTGGCAGCAATTGAACCAACCGTGCCGGCAATCGTTTTCCATTCCATTAATGGTTATCCTCTTGTGATTTTGCGTTAATGCAGGCTTTAGCTCTAAGTACATGAACCGCCATTACAGAACCCCAGCCAAGATTAAAGAAGTATTGACGGGTGGCATGGTGGCTGTGAAGGGGCGCAGCAGCCGGCACTTGCCCTGCCAATTCGGCAATAATGCGCGCATCAAAACCATCTTTGGCACATTGACGGTGCACACGGTTTTGAATTTTTTTAGGGCCAGTTGCAGCAATAGGGGAATGATTAACCGCGCTTTTAGCCTGATGATGAACGAAAGCCATTAGCTTGCCTCCATCTTGCCCGAAGCAAGCACTCGTGCATGACGTAATGCACGGTTAGGCGTTTGTTTTGCCCACAAGCTATCAAGTGCATGGGCTTCTACGGCTTTCCAGTGTTCGCCTTTAATGGCTGTTAGCATGTTTTTAAAGCCAGCTAAACCGTGCACACCTAATTGGTATGCCATCGATATCAGCACCGTTTGACGAGCTAAGTTACAACGATAAAAAGCCGCTTCAATTTCAGGGTGCTGAGTAACATCATTAATAAGCGTGGCAACATTTACCGCTAACCAATGTCTAGCGACAACTTCTGGCAACGAGAATTGATAGGCAATTAACGGCTGATTTTTAGCACCGATACGTTGGCCATAGCCAATGGTGGGAAAGCCTTCGCTGCAAAGATAAGGTTTAGGGCGAAAGCCTTCCTCATCAGCAAGTAAATTGACAGCTGCAACAGCTAAGTCTGTAAAGTCGCCATCGTAATAGTCAGATGGATAATCGTTATGTGCAGGCATAAAAAAACCGAGATAATGAACGTTATGTCATTGTCTCGGTTTAAGGTGTTTTAGCGGATTGGAAAGGTTTCGGGATTAACTAATTAGAGGAATAAATGAGCTTCTATCTATTTCCCAATAGTCACACAAGCAAGCTATAAAGCTTCTCAACTCAACAGAAGAACCACCTGTTCCAGAAATAGCTTTAGATTTCGATAAGTTCTCAAATTCTTTACCAACAGTAAATAATGATACTGACACATCATGTCTACTAAAGTATTCTGCTAGTATATTCGTCTGCATTTGGTGAAAGCTATCTTCTAAATTTGTTTTCATTTGATTGAATGTTGATTGTCCATCTTGAACATATTGATGAAGTAAGCCTTCAGAAAGAGCAAGTACCTTATCCAAACCATCTTTTCCCATAGAACCATAAGTTATGCCATTAAAGAGAGCTTTTTTTCTCTCTTCAAGATCTAAATGGGAATATTCTTGCTGTATAAAATCTAAACAAATAGAAAGATATGAACATATTAATAGGAAGCATCTTAAAGCCGTATGACGACTTGAAGACTTAATCAGAATTTGTTCCGCAAAAAATCTAGCATACTCAATTAACTCATTACACGTGTCAAAACTTAAACCTTTAACCAAAAGACCTTTTGCTTTATCCAAAATGCCTTTCCAGTCCCCATCAATTTTTTGCAATTCGTAGCTAGTTACTTCACAACAAAACTCTTCTTCACTCAACCTTTTACTTGTTGATTTTGATGCATTTTGCAACTTTGAAAGAAAATAACCATCTAAAACCAACACGCCTAAATTTCGACCAAATTCTTTTACGGAGGCTCTTTTTTCCGTTGTTGCAACAATTGCATTTTTCGCGTTAACGACAGTCTTAAGTCCATGCACCCAGAAAATTCGTTCTATTGCCTGTGGTGTTTTTTTATTCTTGATATCAACGATGGAAATATCTCTTGATAAGGGCGAATTTCTTGCATACAACCACAAATCAACATCTGTTACATCAAAACCGTCATATGTAACAGGAACGCCTCGAACAACATAATATCCAGATTTTAAAAAGTAATCCCTAAGATCCTCTTCCATTGAATGACCTTTATTTATATTTAGTTTAGTCATTATAGGTTCCCCGTTCTCAGGGCTGATAACATGTCAATTGTGGCTCTTTTACTTAAACCTACAGTTTTTCTAGACTTAACTCTATTAACTTCTGGACCTGTAAAATTCGTTACTGCTGCTGATGGAAGACAAATCAAAGAATGTTCACTGACATTTCCTTGAGTAAGAACTTGTAATGCAAGTTCTCCAACCTCTTTCTTTAACAGTTTCATCATTGGCCCAATCCTAGACCCTTTTTTACCTTGATACACTTGAACCACACCTTTCATTTCCATCACTTTATAATCGTGAAGAATTGCTGGGACTGGCCCTATGCTTCCTCCGTTGACCAAAGTTCTAATTAAAGCTGAAACATGATTAATTTTACCTCTGGAATGTTCACTTTTAGTCATACCATACGTGATTGAACTAACGAATGCTTTTGCTAAATCAAAAGCATCTTCAACCAGCGAATTACTATACTTAGAAAAAGCAGATGGCATTGTTAAATAGCCCGCCTCTTCTCTATCATTACTCACAACACTGATATCATATAGCCCTATCGAAGAGATTTTACTAAATAATGGCACGCCTAATACACGTTTAGCCTCATCAACACTAATACAGCCATACATTTTAAGCATTTGATTAACTTCAATAAGCTTTCTATTTTCCTCTCCATTCAGTGAGCTTAATACACTACTAATTTTGCGCGAGTATTCTCGTCTAAATATATTACCATTAAAGTATAAGTTATCTGTTTGATCTAGTTTTTCAAAATCAACGAAACCAACTTGCTCAGAACGAGTAAATACTTGATCCAGCTGTTCTTTGCTAAGTTTTAGTGTATCGGAAATTTCTTCCCCGGCTTCAGACTTTTTAATCGGCGCACATGAAGCTTTTTCTGCTAAATTTAAATAGGAATATTGAATAGGTGAAGGATCTAAAGAATCGAAAATATTAGAAGTATTCGTTAACACTGAAGCAGATGTAATCCCAAGAACTTCGATACCTGTATTCCCAATATCAATAATATTCTTATCTTTTAACAACTGCTTAATCGCGGGAAACTCTAAGGCATTGATATTAGATGCATTAGCTAATGCTTTCAGACGTTCATTAGTCAGTTGCATTTGGTTATCTGCCGAAATAGCTGATAATAGTATTCCAGCTTTACCTGCGCTGTATATTTCGCCAAACTCTGTTTGATTCTCTACACCTTGCAATTTACTTGTGTGATGGATCAACCAAGCACCTTGAGTTTTTTTATCCATTAAATATACTTCCTTATTTTATTTATTTTGGACGCTTAAAATAACACTCATAAATAGAAAATAAAGTGATTAATAGACAATTTCATAAGATATTTCGTATTCAGAATAATCTTCTCTGTTTTCTCGCAACAAATGCAGCTCTTTGGTCTGCAATAATCTGACTCACTCTGCGCTCAGTTAAGCCATAATCTTTAGCTATTACCTCTAGATTATTGCCTTTAAACTCTCGCCAAATACGGATATCTCGCAGCGCATCTTTAAGGCGTTCGCCGTTGGGGATATACATATCACGACCACCTAAGTAAGTACTTAATGTGGTGGCTAGGGCCTCGCTAACTGCCACAGAGTTGGGCACCTTATTGCCCTCAAGGGTAACGCGCATTAGCTCGCATAAGCTTTGCAATGTTGATGGCCAACGCTTGATAAAATCTTCACGCTCATCTGGTTTTAAAGTGCGCAAGGTTTCAAGGGCTTGCTCTAATTCTGCCGCTTCGGTGTTTAACAAATCCATTTGCTTATCCCTTTGGGTATGTTGAGGTGATGTATTACTCATATTTTTGCCATCCTTTGGCATTAACATGCCATTGAAGTAAAGACGATAACTGACTCATTTTCAAGTTCTACCGATACTCTGATACTGCTCAACTATGACCTCATAGTTAGCCGCATGACGTGACTGGCCTTTTACAGGTTGTTCACCACGGGCGATTATGCGTTCAATCAGCTCGCGTTTGTGCCAATTTTTAAGGCTTTCGAGTACTTGATAACCCATGTCTTGATCAAGCCAGCGCACGCTATCAACCCCTTCACCATGACGGCGTAATGTCATACGACGCACATAAGCATCTAATGCCGTTTCACTGCTGTCGCGGATGATCATGTGGTGGCTCATGGTGATCCAAATTGCGACAATCTTGTCGATAATTGCCACTTTACTGCGACCAGCTGACTGGCTTAACCGCCCTTTAAACGGCGTTTTAGCGGTATTTAAAGTGGCTTTTTTAGGTTCAAAGCCTTTATTTTTAAATGCTGTAAAAGCAATTTCGAGTTCAGATAAGGTCATGGCTTTTAACGAGTCTTTGCTTGTAGCACTTTTTAACATGGTGCGATAAAGATCATCCTCTAGCCCTAATTGCCCCTTAGCCACATTGATTAAGGTTTTCAGGCGGTTCTTTTTACGCAGTAGCTCTGCGGCTTGTTGGGGTAATAAATTCATTTCAATTCCTGTTCATCATTCGCTGAGTCAATCACAATGCTTTTCGTCGCTTTGGGAGCACTTTTAATATCGCGCCACTTGGGTAGGTAAGTGTCTAAATATCCCTGTGCATCAAACCCTTTAGCGCTAACACTTTGCACATATTTCATTAACCGTTTTGCATAGGGGGTTAGCTTCATTTCACGTCCTTAGCTGCTCATCAGTATCCTGCCACTACGCGGGATAGACTTTGACGACCTAAGCCGCCAGAGTTTCGCAATGATTTAATTGTTTAGGGTTTCAATCACGTCTAGAGCACGCTTGCAGGCATGAAAAACCACTTTGCGTTTGTCGCACATATTGACCGACTTAAAGCCCCTTAACTGATGCAATATGGCGGCGCAAAGTTGCAACGTTAAATGAGGAGTATCAACGGCAGTGGTACTGAGTGTGTTTCTAAGATCATCAACATCAGTATCAAGCAATTCGGCCAGACGTAACTTAAATGCCACACGATCAAGCCGTACTTGGTTGTCATCTAATAAAGTAGTGATATGTGAAGTCATGGGCGCTCCTTAAAGTGTGCTGATATCAAGGGGTAATTGGGTATACTTGCCGTTTGATTGGCGCTCATACAGGCGTAAATATTGGCTGGTACCAGTAATTTGAATGGCGTCCGCTATGGCATCCATGGCGAGTTTCCATTTGGCATCATCAATATCTAATTGGCGCAAACTCAGTACTTGGTTAACGTCTATACGACCTTGCTGATTAACCCGAAACGCATGCTCTACCATGGCCATTAGTCGTGTGTCAGCGCCGCCACTCCAACTTTTAATGCAATCGTCAATTAACGATTTTGCAGTTTGAATGCGCTCATCAAACACACGGTGTTCACCCACCGCACGGCGCACTTGATACTTGCCGTCAAAACTGGTCAGCAAAACATTGCCTTTACTGCCACCTACTTTTACGCCGTATTCACTGGCTGATAAGTCGGAAAAATCATCAATTTGCGCCATGGTGACCAACTTGAATTTCACCATTGATTGGCGAAGCTCTTTGGCAAAGCCCACAATCGACATCACCACTTCATCACGCAGTTTATCTACCGCTTTAATGCGGTCTTCTGGCACTAAATCACCTTTGGCATTTTTGCGATAACCTGCTGGTATGACTGTTTGTTGTTGAAAGTTCATGTTGTTACTCCTCATTCCAGCGTACGGTGACGCCATGAAATTGCACCGCGCTGCTGCGACGGCGAATACCTTTAATATTTTCAATAATCTCAACGGCTTTATTTTTAAAGTCGTTGCTTGGATTGGTGATATGTACCACGTTGGCTTTACGTCCAAGCACCTTCATACCGCGTAACCGAAGTGCGCTGATAACATCAAATTTGTTAAGTTTGTATTCCATAATTGCTACTCCTGCGGTGGGGTTGAGTGCTCATCTAAAAGACGGTTGTAACGATATGCCAAGGCAATTAGTTCTTGTTTTAGTAGTTCACAAAGCTGCTTGTGCCCGCCATTATCAGTTATGGATTGACGCTCTAAACGGCTATAGGTTGCCTCTGCCGAATACTGCTTAATTCGGCTTTGTTCTTGATTGACACTTATGCGTTTAAATTGGTGCTTGGCTGATAAAGTAGAGTGGACACAACCACTACGACAAGCTCGATATAAACGGAGTCGAATAGGGTTACTGGTGGATTTATTACATTGGTGTTTATCACATTCATGTAATGGGATTTGGCCCAATATTGGGCATACCACCACATGATTCATGAATGCTCCTTCGACTAGCTTTTGCATCCGGTCCATGTTGCCACCTTGTCCAGCATACTTACCGTTAATGAGCTGGCTAACGACGGTTTTGCTTATACCAAGTACCTTTGCAACCCCTTCTTGGCCATTAATATTTGCTTGCTCAGCCAAAATGGTTAACCAGTTATTCATGACCTTTCTCCTTGAATGGATAATATGTATTGGTATTTTGATCCCACATGCCTTGTGTGCGTTCGGTTGGATGCAAACGCCCCGTGTCACGTACTAGCAGATACTTTAATGTGGTACCTCTTGGGCTCCCCTTAATGCTATTAAGAGCTCGTATGTAACCCGCCTTTGAAAGGCAACCTAAGTAACGTGTAATAAGCGATGACTCTGCTGTTGACGTAGCTTGGATTAACCCTTTGTTAAAATGCCGATTAATACGAATAGAGTTCCAAACCTGTTGTACTACGGTATTGCGTTTAATGCGTTGCGGTGCACGTATTGCTTGAGGTTTACCAATTCCTAAAATCACATCGTCTTGCTGGGTAATGACTTGGTATAAATTACCTTTGTTACCGCTTTGTTTAGACATAAGCTTTATGGCTGATTGCTTTTGCAATCGCTTAGTTAGCTCAGTTACTAAATTCGTTTTCACACCCAATACTTGGGCAATTTCTCTTCGAGTAAACTGGTGTTTTTCACACATTAGCTTCCATGCTTTATGTGTAATTACGCCTTTACTTGACTGTTCCATAATGGTTAGCCCTTTACTTTCTTATTATATTTAGCGCAGATATACAGTGACTTAGCGTCGGCTGTGATTCAGGAATAACTGACCATCTCCCCATAACTCTTTGTCTACATACGCAAGGTCGTTTGATATGGCAAATCGCTCAATTTTTTCGAGTGCGATCAAAATTCTCCGTACTTCGCCACCGCTTCTGACGCGAATAAAATCCAGTAGGTCTTCGCCTACTTGTATATTGCGTTCAAGCAGTTCGGTTGCGAACATGGATACGTCTTCATTGTCTGCGGGCATAAACTCCACCCATTCGCTTATGCGATTAAATAGCTGCTTTCGGTGGCTTATTCTGCGGGCAATTTCTTCCATGCCGATGAGTACGACAGGCAGTTCTGTCGCGTCATATAAATCACGAATCGTTTCCATTGTTTTGGCTTGACCAACAATGTGATCTGCTTCATCTACAAACAGTGCAATCTGCTGGTCATTCATAGTTTGAGTAATGAAATCGACTGATTTTCGTAATGGATACATGGGGTCACTCCCCAGTTCTTTAAGAATTCTGGCTAAAAATGAGCTTGGCGTGTCGGTGGCATAGCAGCGCACGTATACTGGTAAATTGCCCATGTTAGTTAGTTGATTAAACATGTATGCCACTGTGGTTGTTTTACCAAAGCCACTTGCACCATGGATAAGGCCGATACCAGGTGTTATTTCGCTTCTGCTTTGTAGGTTGGCAAACATGTCTTGAGTGCGTAGTACATTTTTTACTTCTACTGTTTTATGTTTCATAATGTTGATCCTTTGGTTTTACTGGGTTTTGCATTTGCTTAATCTGGTATTTTCTAGGGTATAAGCTGAGCAGCTATTTCACTTGCCGGTGGGGCTGCTCGGCTTGCTTTAAAATCTTGTCTAGTCTGTTTCGATGTAATACATTGTTTAAACGATACTTTTTAAGCCATTCACTTTCCTTTTCATTTAATGTTCTATGCAAACTATCGGTTGTTAACAAAACCGCTTTTTCGTGATCGCTTCTTACAATCCGTGACTCTTGATGTGCTTGACGTGAGCGTCGTTCTGCCATTGCTTCACGTTGACGCTCAATAGCATTAAGTTCGGTTTCACTTAGTTGAGTATTTTTGGCAACCGTTGCTGCATGCAGCCCTGTTATTGCAGAATTGCTGTGTGTAGAAGTTTGCTCTAGGTGACTGAGATTGGCGCGTAACAGTTTTTTCTGAGCGAGTTCGTCGGCATATAAAGCATCAATGCCAAATTCCTCTTGTAGGCGTTTTGCTGATTTGCGAAACGCTGCCAATTCTTTTTGGGTTTGTTTACGGCGATCTCGAAATTCACTAGGCGCTATGCCACGATTTACTAAATCCATGTTGACTGCATCAACATAGGTATCCCATTGGTCTACGGGGTAAAGTGTGGCGCGGCCAATATCACAGGGATCAATAAATACCCGCACTGTTTGTCGCTGCCATGCTGCTTCCATTAGTTCAGGTGCCGTGTATTGAATACCGTCAGCTTTAACGGTGCCGCGTACCACTGTTGCTGTACCAATAAAGTTCAGTAAGGTGTCTAGGGTGTGCGGGTTATCAATCACACGTTTGCGATAGTTTGATCCGACCTTTAATTCAAACGGAGTTTTACCAGTTTTATCGTGTGGCACATGCTTATAATCAAACTCTAAATAGTCATTTAAAACCTGCTGTAGCTGTTCAGGTGTTAAGGCTAAATCAAGGCGTTCTGCCTCGGCTTGTTTCTTACCTTCACCTATGCGCTTTGCAAAGTTATACATTGACTCGATTTGTTGACGGTCGCTAACGCTATGCCCGATATAACCTGGCATTTTCTCCATCAGAACACGGCTCATGGTGCCAAAAAAGCGTTCAATAAACGGCTTTTCCCAACCGCTAAAGGCGTTAGCTTTGGATATTTTCAAATCAAGCAAGTTAAAAATAGTGGTAGTGCGTTTTGACACATAATCGCTGCCATTGTCGGTACGCATAATCGCGCCCTCTTCCGGTAATCCCCACTCAAGCAAGGTTTTACGCAGCAATAAGCAAATAGCTTCACTGTTTGAAGTTGGCGCCACAATTAATTGCACGTCACGTGTGTAGGCATCTATCACCGCCACAACACTATGACGCTTCAATTTCCCGTTGACGTTTAACTCAACGTCAGTAGGGGTTGAGTCAAACTCCCACACTTGGTTAGGCCCTGATAAGTGCGGGTACATACGCGCAAATAATGGCCTGTATTTATCAGTGTATTTGGTGGGATTAGTGGTAAAGGTATGAGCTAGCTCATTTTTCACTTCATACTGCACCAACCAACGTTTAAATGAACTAATTGAGGGTAAATCCCAGCCGTATTCAGCTGCTCGCACTAAAGCTAAGTCACGTACCTTATTTGCTTGATTTAATAGGTGTGGTTTCTTGGTCACTAATGCGAGTAAAAACTCATTTAAGCGCGGTTGAAGATCAATTTTAGAGGCTGTTTGTCCCTTGTATTGATCAACAAGCCCAATAATCCCTTGTTCTTCGTACGCTTTATACCAGCGATAAAGAGTAGCCTTTGCAAGCTGTGTAACTTGGGTTCTAACATCTTTAGTATTGAGTAATGTGGAGGTATTGAATGCTTTAACAAAAACAGCCACTCCGGCCGATTTATTTCCTGCAGCCTCATACGGCGAAACAAACTCACTAAAGGCATTAATCACCATTTCTCTGGCTTTGGCTTTAGATTGTTTTGCTTCGCTTAAACACATAAATTGCGCTAATCCCTGGCTCTTAACGTTGATACGTTGTTGGCGGTTTTGCTTACTTTGTACTTCGTCCTGCTTTAAAGCTGATTTTGCAGAAATGACACTTGTTAAAGTGCTGGACTCAACAGCCTTTGCTTTCAAGTAGCCTTGGGTTTCAGTAGGCAAACTGTCGATGTGATATTCAAAGCCTTTGCCCTGCTCACATTTCTTTTTTATCCAACCTTCACGGTTAGCTAGCTTTCTATTGCCTTGTACTGTTGTGTACATGCCTGGAATATTGAGCAATTCTTGAAGGGTGTAATATGGCTTAATCATATTTCTGCCCTACCAAATCAAATTCAATTTCATTAGATAGCTCAACTAAGATTTCTTTAGAAACCTTTCCCCAACGTGGTTTAACTCCGGTATCTGGAGCAAACATTTGTACGCACTTTTGAACCGTGCGCGGGTTGTACCCTTCTCTTAATGCCCAGGCTCTGCAGCTGAGCCCTCGCCTCATTAGTGCAGCATAGATCTGATTCGCATTTTCAATCTCCACGATGTCTGCTCCTTATTTCACAAATTTGTGATAATATTTAAATTGTTCGCATTGCGCATGTAGCACATACAAAAAGTAACATTCATACGCACTGCGTACGAATGTGATGATACGATCACATTCGTACGCTGGTCAAGCATGTTTGTAATGTTTCTTTTTCTATTTTATGCACTAGCTTCTGAATATGACTTTTAATAATTTAAATTCAGCAACTTAACTAAAAAGAAACAAGAAATGAAAAATGAAAATGATGTTTCTTTTCCGACGATGGGAAAGGAAACCTTTGCAGATAGATTAGAAATGGCGATAGGAACTACAAGCGTACGCGCGTTCGCATCCGCTATTGATTTATCTGAAGGGGCTTTACGCAAGTATTTAAGAGGACAATCACTACCTCAAATTGATAAAGCACTTCTTATGGCTCGACAGGCAAATGTTTCTTTAGACTGGCTAATTTCTGGTGAAGGTCACTCTCAGACGGGTAATGAAGTTACTGAGATTGTGAATAATGAATTTAATGAAGAGTACTCATTAATACCTGGTTACCATATATCGGTTAGCACTGGTCATGGCAGGATAACTGATAGTGAACCAGTTAAGCGCCATCTGGCTTTCAGACGTAAGTGGTTAAAATTTAGAGGGTTTGAAGCTGAAAAGCTTGCTGTGGTATTTGCTTCTGGTGATTCCATGGAGCCGACGATCCATAACAACAACACGCTATTAGTGAATACGTCTGATACCAAGCTAACGGATGGTAGTATCTTTGTTTTACGATTTGGCGATGAACTATATGCCAAGCGTTTACAGAAGAGATTTGATGGTGATGTGTTGTTAATAAGTGACAATAAAGAGTATGAAGATCAAATTGTGAAAGCTGATGAAATAGACAAGCTTCACATCATTGGTAAAGTAGTCTGGATTGGTAAAGATCTTTACTAAACAACGGTGGGTTGCTTTGTCTCAAACCCACCGAGCTATTTCCTTTTATTTGAGATTAATCTCAAACCTTACGAATAATCAATTACGCACCAGTCAAAATGGCAATCAGCCACAAAGCTTAGTCCTCAGTGGATTTCCCACCTAGTTTAATTAATTCCCGTTTGATTTCACTTTAATGCTTAATTCTCATACCTAGTGACTGGTTACATGATTGGATATTGAGCCAGCACTGGTTGAAGTAATCCACTCAAACAGTAAATAATCGCCATCACAAATAGGCTGTTTACCTCCATTCATTGAGTTGCCCTTTGCGCGCGCGATGAAGTGTTTCTGAGAATTTAAGTTGCCATAGTGTGCTGGGACTTTAATGGTACGAACTTGTTCGGCTGAACTGGTTTTAAAATGTCCGCACGCAATTTTTAAATCTTCATAGAATGGAAGGTATATAACATTATCTTGGGGTGCATCATTTAGCATAGATAACGCACTGGTTGATAAATGCAGCGAGTTTAAATCTGATGGTTTTAATATAATATCGAGTTTGGCATAGTAATCTTTTAAGTCAGCTAGCATTTGTTTATTAATCTGTTTTAGATCGCTCTCTTCAAGCTTTTCCCATAGTACAGTGTCAAAGGACATTAAACTGAGTTCATTACACTGATAAAAGAACCGTTTCCGCTCAAATTTTTCAAATGGATTACTGCCTATACTGCGTTTAATATAAGCATTATCAAATAAATTTTCATGGCGGTTAAGCGGATTATGCTCTTTTTCACTTCGACCATATTGATCTAACATAGTCTGGTAAAAGCCGCTGTAATGTTGAACCATTTTATCAATATCGACTTCACCTTGCGGATTATGATGGTTAATCATGATCAGCATAAAGATGATTTTGTATGAATAGGTATAATCTCGTTTTTCAATAAACTCTATAAAATCAGCTTTACGGGTATCTTTAGTACGAATAGGGATATTTTTATCTTGTCTAAGATCATCAAGCTTTTGCTGGCTGAAATAATTTAAGGTTTTACTGCCAAAGGGGATCGTTTTACTTGCAATAAGTTCACCTTTTCTCATCCACGCTTTAACAGTACCCGTTGATATAAAGAGTTCTCGTGCAAGTTGCTCTTCATTGAGTAAATCACTAAATTCTTTTTCAAAGTTAAAGATATTAATTGGCTCAATTCTTCGCTCAGACTCCCACAAGCCATCTAGGATAATCAGATCATGCTGTAGGGTGCCATGGACATCTTTTACCACATCACCAAAGGGTTGATAAAATCCTAAATTAAACAATCCATGAATTGACCAAGGCTTAATCACAGCGCCATAACTATCAACAACGTCAATCACATATAATGCTTCTTTTCCTGGATGATTTCTTGTTCCCCGGCCTAACTGCTGGGTATACAGCACCTTTGACATAGTCGGCCTTGCCATGACCAATATACTGGTTTGTGGGGCATCCCAACCTTCATTCAGTAACTCGCATGCACAAATTATTTGTACTTTCTCTTGCTGGTATAAAGCAAGGCCTGAGCGATCTTTACCGCTAACTGCCACTGCTGTTATGCCTGACTGATTCAACAATGCAGCCATTCGTTGGGTATGTTTAATATCCACACAAAAGATAACGCCCTGCTGGGCACTAATTTTGTATTCGCTATGATGAGTAAAGAAATACTTCTTCAACATATCAACAATGAGTTGATCCCTTGAAGGTAAGATGACTGTTTTTTGTAAGTCACTTTTAACAAATTCTTTGCCATTAAAACGCACTTTTGAAAAGTCGATATTTGACTCTAGTCGAAAAGCCCTTATCTGAGGAACTAGCTTTTGCTGAATAGCTTCCTCCAGTGTCATTTCAACTTCATACTGACCAAAAATATCAGCCAATTGACGCTGATCATATCGCTGATCCGTTGCCGTTAAGCCTAATAAGGTTTCTGGAGAGAAATAACTTAACACTTGCCTTAACCCATCTGCACCAGCTCGATGAGCTTCATCAACTACAATATAGTCAAAATAATCTTTAGCTAATTTACGATAATGCCGCAATACATAGGCGCTTGTTTGCACAACAATATCCAATTGAGTATTTGATAATGCAAGACCAACGTTGATATTTGGTAGACGCTTTTGTATTCGCTCTATTAATTGCTGACGTAAATCTCGGGTAGGTACGATGGCAAGTACCTGTTTAGCTTTGGATTGCTGAAACTGTAATCTAAAGTCTTCGATAAAGACTTCGGTTTTCCCCGTTCCAGTTGGCAACACGACTAAAAAGCTGTTTTGACCGTTTTCACGTTTTAAAATGAGATTATCTACTGCATCTTGTTGATGTTGATATATCTCGAAATTGTATGCTCGTTGTGCCCTATAAAGCGGCGACTTTTTGAAGCTATTTGCATCACCAAAATAATCTTTTATTTGGTCTTCAAATTTAAACTCGTCACTCATCCCCCTATCAGACCATCGATAAACCAAGTAACCATCTTTAACTAATGAGTTCTGCTTAAACAGTTGTGAGCGGTATTTATTTTCAGTCACGAAAGCAGATAAAGGGTGATGATAAGTTTCACCATTGAGTTCAATAGCAATGGGATTAGTGGTGCGTTGGAGAATGTAGTCGACGTAACGTTTATGACCTAACCTATCAATATAGGGTGCTTCTGCTTGCAAGGCATGGATAGATGCTGCACCATAAACTTGTTCAAATAACTCGGCAAACTTATATTCTGGTGGCGTTGGGTCAATATGATCCTCAGATCTATTCGCACCAAACTTTCTTAGTTCAATATCTTCAATTTCATCAAGTAGAAAGTCTTGCCAATCATTGAGTAATTGCAGCTTGTCAGATGCACAAAAACGATAAAGCCCCTGATATCGATGCATGAGTTTGTTTTGATAACTTGTATAGCTTACATAATGAAATGACGTTGGTGATAAATCGTATAATGTGTGATCAACCAATACAGCAGGTTTATCTAAAGCAGAATATTGACTTCCTCCACCTGAATAAACATACAAACGACCAACATCAACCACATCTTTAAGTTGATACTGAAAACCAGCAGCTATGTTATCTATGTCATTTCCAGTGATAGCCATGGTGTTACCGTTTTATCAAAATAGCATTAAGCCACTTATCATCTTGCCTATCGGGTCTGACATCCTGAGTTATCCATGTTTTGTTTATTGATAAATTAGAGTTAACAATAAACGAAGCTAATCTTTGTTCATTAGCATTGGTAAAGAAGCGACCGCCTCGATTTATATCATCATCACCATACTTAAATGAGCAATAGAAAATCCCCCCAACGGCTAAATATGAGGCTAAACGCTTAAAAGTATTGGCGATTAAAGGGCTAGGCACATGTAATAATGATGCACATGCCCAAATGGCATCAAATTTCAGTTTAGTGTCAAAGCTATCAAAAGTGGCGAGTGAGACTTCAAGGCCTGTATATAATGTCGCTTTCTTAACTAGGGCTTCGCTAGCGTCAAATGCGGTGACCTTAAAACCCTGTTGAATGAAGTAAGCACTGTCACGACCGCTGCCACAACCTGCATCAAGGATATGTCCAGTTAACGGAATGAGGGGAATAAACTCATTATAAAGGGCTGTCATATTCACATTAACAGTATCAGAATAAAAAGCATCAGAATGCTGGTTGTAGAAATCTATGGTCATACTGAGTTTAGTTATTTTAGGCGCTAGACATAATTCCAAGATTAACATAACCAATTGAAAGGTATAGTAACTAATTCATATTACCGCAACAAAAAAATACCTGCACTTGGCAGGTATTTTCGTAAGCTTAAAAAGAAGCAAGGCTAAAGTATTAACCCATACCTTATTTCACTAGCTCTGCTTTTTAACAAATTTCGATTTCAACATCATTTGGCCGTTGCCATCTACTTTACAATCGATGTCGTGGTCACCTGCGACAAAACGGTTAATAACCGCTTTTGTGCCGACTTTTAGTACCAAAGAAGACCCTTTTACTTTTAGATCTTTGATTAAGGTGACTTTGTCACCTTCAGCAAGCAAGTTACCTACGGCATCGCTAAGAATGATAACGTCTGGGTCTACTACCACTTCATTTGGGTTCCACTCATTAGCGCATTCTGGGCAAATTAATAACGTGCCGTCTGAATAGGCGTATGGTGACTCACATTTGGGGCATGGTGGGATTGTATCGCTCATCACTAATTCTCTTTAATTAACATACTGTAACAGCCAGAACTTTATATGCGATGCTGACTCAATAACGAGTCTATTGGGCTTTAAGCTGCATTCTGACCAAAATGATAATGGCATTATAATGAAATTATCATTTACACTCAATCCAGCATCATCTTTTAAGACTGAAAATGATGGTTAGCTCTTCACTTTTGGGTTATTAGTCGGCTGTTGATCGCCATAGCTCACATCATGTTGTTCAAGATAACCGCGAATTAGCTGACGTACAACTTGCGATGGCGTTAGGTCTTGCGATGCGCACAGTTGTTCAAATGCCTGCTTTTTACTTGGATCGAGTAGCACAGTAAAGCGTGCCGTTTTATTTTCCATTAGGGTCACTCCCATTAAAACATTATCATTTGATGATAATACCCTATATGCAATTATGCAGATACTCATTTACATAAAAGCACTTTCTTTTCGGTTCAACTACACTGATTTTTATCTTCCGCAGGCCCATCATTCTAGCTGCCAATTGCAACTTGTATTACCACTCTTATGGCAGTAATTGGCAAACTAAAATATCAGGTTAGGATGTTGTTTTTAGTTAATACTAGGCTTGACCGAATCAGTTTTGCACCGCATATTACAAGTAACAAAATACTTACATTTGATTTTCTGGTTAGTCTATCCGTCAGATGTTCTATTACTCGTATTAAGGATGGCATGTGTTGCGGTTTCATTCGATAATTTTTGACTAAGTGATGACACTAAATGATTGCCATAGGCGTCGCCAGTAAATGAGTTTAATTGCCCATTATTTACATAAGTGGAAATTCAGAGTAGCCATATTAATTGGCTTATGTTTACTGTGGCCGATACAAAGCATCATCATTAGCGCCTTACAGGCTGGGGCGCTTGAACCCTATCGTATTCAGTTGCCGGTCAATGTTGATAACACCACTCGTGATAAGTGGGGCATAAAGCATGATGCAATTATTGAAAAGATCTTTGTGAGTGGCAGCTTCAGCGACTGGCATATTGACGACACTTTCTATCAACTAACACAACAAAACCAGCAGTGGTACTTTGACTTACCGGTCTACCCTGGGGATCTTGAATATAAATTAGTGCTTTTTATTCAAAATAAAGTCGAACCGGTGTGGATTTTAGACCCTAATAACCCTCAAACCAGTGTTAACCCCTGGGGTGGCGAAAATTCGCTTATACGGATAGCTGATTGGCCAAAAATCACTTTAATTAGCCAAATTCTTACCGCAGCGTTATTAGGTACATTTTTACTCTTTTGTATTCTCGAACCCTTTCTTTACTGGTTACTGCACCAAAAAATACCGTTTCATCGTAAATTAGTACTCAGCAATATTCTGATATTGGCCTGCGCGCAACTATTATTTTTCAGTTATCAACTGCATCTAAATAGACAATTAATTAAACAAGGTTTAATCGATAGCGTGCACGCTATGCATCTGATTTTACATGGTGAGGGAGTGGATTTTGAACAACTGGACACACAAGCAAACAATATCAATAGGGGGTTAAGTCAGTTTTTTGTCCCTGCTACCACGCGCATTGATAAAACCCAAAGTAGTTTATTTCAAATTACCCTTTCCGATTTTGCAGTGTTGGATAAAAATGGCCAGTTAATTACCCTGCGCCATCGTGGGCAAAATGCACAAATCCAACAGTCTCGGGCTGAACAACTGGGTTTTAATAATAGCCGCGACTACTTCGTTGACGGTATGTGGCGTGACTTGCTGCCCAAAGCAATAGCTGAAGCGCAAAATGGCCAGATAGTAATAATGTCACGACCGCAGAATATGAATGGGGTTGAAACATCGCGGACACGGACTGCTGAGTTGATACTTGGGTTTAGTCAGTTTGTGCAGCCGATTGTATATCGCGGCCAGTTAAAAGGCTTCTATGCGGGGTCTATTCAAGTAAAGCTTTACGGTGACGAACTGCTGAGAATGTTTCTATTTCAGTTACTCTTGCTTGGCGGGGTAATTGTGTTATCGAGTTGGTTATTCACTCGTGTGGGTAAAATGGTCACTGAAGATATTTTAAAGTTAACCAAGTGGACTCAAAATATTGTCAAGGGTGATTTGTCACAGGTGTTAACCATCAATAGCCAGGATGAAATTCAGCAATTGTCTGAAAACTTCAATAACATGCGCCAGTCTTTACAGGACAGCTTTACCCAAATAGCAGAGCAAAATAGTAAGTTATATCAAGAAGCATATTTTAATGGTTTAACGGCGCTACCTAATCGAAAAAAATTATATAGTGATCTTGCAGATCAATCTATTGGCGCTTTGCTGGTGATTAACATTAACGATTTTGGTGAGTTTAATGACTTTTATGGTGTCGATACCGGTGATGAGATTTTACTGGAGGTAGCCAATCGATTAGCCGCTAAAAATAGGCCGGTTACCTTATATAAAACTGGCCCTGATGAGTTTGTCGTAACATTAACAACTCAAATATTAACCTCAGACACAGTATCAAATTTTGTATCAACCGAAAGTTCAAATAATCATCTACAATTGGCAAAACTTGGACAGCTTTTATTTGACGATGTTTGTCAAAAACCTCTGCTTATCAAAGATAGTGAATATTATATCTCCGTCAGTATTGGCGGAGCACTGTTATCGGTTAATCAGCAAGTATTAGCTAAAAATATACCTGGTTCAACCATAGCTAATTCAAGTTCAACAACGTCAGCAAACCAACTACATCGGCATGCTGATTTAGCAAGGCGCTTTGCTAAAAAACAACAGCTGACTTATTGCTGTTTTAGCAGCGAAATGGCTAATTCAGCAGCATTTGAAGAAAACATGCGCCAAAGCAGAATGCTAGCTAAAGCAGCACAAGAGCAATGGGTAGTGCCCTATGTTCAACTTATTCAGCCTTTAATTGATGCGCCAATAAAGTTTGAGTGTTTGATGCGGCTCCAACTACCCGATGGGCAAATATTAGCGCCGCACCAGTTTATGGCAGCAGCCAGACAATCACGTATTTATCCGCAGTTAATGCGCTGTATGCTGCAAAAGTCAATTGCACTGTTTAAAAATCAGCCCTATGAGTTTTCGGTTAACATCACGTTAGATGATATTGCCATTGCACAAAATTTGGAGGCTATTGTCAGTTTACTTAAAAGTGAACCGGACACCACGCAGCGGATAACCTTTGAATTATTAGAAAGTGAAGAAATAACTAACTACGAGGCGGTGGAGCATTTTATTAAGTTAGTCAAACCGTTAGGCTGCAAAATTGCGATTGATGATTTTGGCGCAGGTTATTCGAACTTTGTGCATTTGCTCAGTTTAGATATTGATATTATCAAAATAGATGGATCATTAATCCGCCATTTAGATAGCGACCCTAAAGCGCAGTTGTTGGTTGAAACCATAGCTATTTTCGCCCATAAAATGGGAAAAAAAACCGTCGCTGAGTTTGTCGAAAACGACGCTATTCTCAGCTTACTTAACCAGTATGAAATTGATTATGCCCAGGGATACTTACTGGGCGAACCTGCAGCATCCATAGCTCAAGCATTGGCGATTTATTCAGCTGAGTAGCTGTTTCAAAATTAGCTCAAAATCAGGCCGCTGCAACACACCCAATTGCATGCAAGTCTTTGATAATATTGCTAATTCAGCATACTTGGAAGTAGACTGTTGTGGATGATCTGGCTTAATTAAGCATAACAAATCATCAATCAAACAACCTAATGCACGCACTTCAATTTTGTGCATTTTCAGGCGCTGTTGCGGCGGTAAGTGAGCTAAATTAGACGCTGCACCAAAATCACCAAATAACACCTTAAACTCATCATCCACCATAATATTATGTGCATAGATATCGCCATGACTAACCTGCTGCTGATGCATATGGGCCATGGTGTGACTCATTTGTTTTGCAATATGCGCTATCGCCTCTACAGAATACTGCGTATCAGCGTTAAAAGTGTCTCGGGTACAGGTACTTAATGAGGGTGGCAGGCCTAAATTTTGATAACCCTCTGGAATAAGCGCCATTACTAACCCCAGTTGTTCACCATGATGAATTTGGCCTATGGCGGGAATTAAATTGTTATGTTCACCCGTTGTTAAACAACAATCAAGCTCATCTGCTGGGTAACCGTCGCTGGTGATAGCGCCTTTAAACATTTTCACTGCTACATTGTCGGGCAAATGTGCTTGGGACACAGGTTTCTCAAGCCAATGCGCTTTATATATAATGCCCGATGCACCCTGGCCAATTTGGGCGCTGAAATGCAAGTGTTCTGGGTGGATCATTGGCACGCTGTTATTCAAACATTCATCAACATGGCTATAAGGGTTACCCGCAAACGCTAACCAACTGAGTTTGGGTAAGTCGAATAACCAATCGGGTAAATGGCTCAGTTTGTTGGCCGATAACCGCACTAATTCCAACTCACGACAGTTAGCCATACTGCCCGGTAATTCAGTTAGTTGGTTACCGGCTAGCGCCAGTTTTTTAAGTTGGGTTAAGCGGCCGATTGAATCTGGTAAGTGGGTTAACTGGTTATCAGTTAATATCAACCAACGGGTATGGTCGGGTAAAGCCTGTTCACTCACGTGGGTAAGTTGATTGGCTTTAAAACCAATCATTTCAAGCTTAGGGCATCGGCCTAATACCTCTGGTAATTCAGTGAAGCAATTTTGTGATAAAAACACGATGCGCAGCTGGCTTAATTGATCAAAGTCATCAGGTAGGCTCGATAATTGATTATTCGATAAGTCTAAAATCTCTAAACTGTCGGCTAATGACAAGAGCGCCCTTGGAAACTCGGTCAGTTCTGCCACTATTTGCACACGTGCAAGCCCTTTTAGTTCACCTGATTCAAGCTGAGCTAAGGTATGCATACTGGTATTCCTGTCAATGTGGTAATCAACTAGATAAACGCGAAATAATAAAGAAGCTGCTGCTTGATAGCAAATAGTCATCAGATTCATATTGAAATGATAGGCTGAAATGATAGGCTGAAATGATAGGCAAAAAAAACCACTGCATAGCAGTGGTAAAATGGATACTAAAAGTGTCAATTGGGGTTGGTTTTTAGTTTTATTTTCATCTGAATGAAAATAATATCCTAAGTGATCTCTAACAAAGCAGATCAAACAATGGTGTTAAATAAGTTCAGCCAACATAGCGTCGTTGTATTCAACAACTGCTTCACCTTGACGCACTTTGGCTACGTAGTCAGGGTTGGCAATAAATGGACGGCCAATAGCCAATAAATCAAATTTATTGTCTGCTATTGCTGCACTGCCAGTTTCGGCGGTATAGCTACCCACACCCACTAAGGTGCCAGTGTAAACACTGCGCAGATAGGTCGATATATTGCCACCTAAGTAATCAAACTGCATTGAGTCGTCAAAAATACCGCCGTGTAAAAACGCTAAATTGCGTTTAGCTAACTCAGGTAATAAATAGTCAAACACAGCACGGTCACGTGGGTCGGCTGCCATATTAAAATAGGCACCAGGAGAAACTCGAATAGCAGTGCGGTCTGCGCCAATTCTGGCAACAACAGCATCCACAACGTCTAAAGCAAAACGTGACATATTTTCAGGAGTTTGGCCGTACTCGTCTTCACGACGATTGTTGTCATGATGCAAAAACTGGTCAATTAAATAGCCATTCGCTGCATGAATTTCAACGCCGTCAAAGCCAGCATCAATCGCATTTGCCGCTGCTTGAGCATAATCAACCACTAACTGCTTAATATCATCTAAGGTGGCAGCTTTTGGAGTTTGATAAACCAGTTCGCGCATTCTAGGCACTGTACCTTCAACAGCTTGTGCAGAAGAAGAGAGTACATAGTCACCATCAAAAAAGTGTGGGTGTGCTACACGGCCAGTGTGCCAAAGTTGAGAAAAGATTTTACCGTCACTTTTATGCACGGCATCGGTCACTTTACGCCAACCGTCAATTTGAGCTGGAGTAAATAAGCCTGGGGTGTTTGGGTAGCCTTGAGCATCTGGGCGGATAATAGTCGCTTCGCTGATAATTAAGCCTGCTGCAGCGCGGCGAGCATAGTAATCAACCATCTTCTGTGTTGGCACAAGGTCATCATCCGCCATACAACGCGTTAATGGTGCCATTAAAATCTTGTTTGCTAATGTTAAGGTGTCATTGAGTTTGTAAGGGGTAAATAAACTGGCCGTCATGTGGTTAACTCCATTCTTGAATATGCGTTCAAGATAATCTTATTTGAATATTCATTCAAGTAATTTTTGAATGTTTATTCAAAATTGGTTAAACTCACCCAATAATTACTAATGCTAAAGAGAACGCCATGAGAAATGCAGAGTTTGATCGCCAAGTTGTACTGCGTGCGGCCATGCGAGCATTTATGATGAAAGGTTATGCGAAAACCAGCATGGCGGATTTAACCAAAGCGACTGGATTGCACCCAGGATCAATTTATTGTGCATTTGAAAACAAAAAGGGCTTACTGCTAGCGGCAATAGGCCAATACCATGCTGACCGCAGCGCGCAATTTCAACTATTGTTTACCAATAACAATAACCCGTTGCACAACTTAAAAACTTATTTAGCGGGCATTGTAGAAGAGTGTTTGAGTTGTGATGCCACCCAGGCTTGTTTGCTAACCAAAGCGTTAAATGAAGTGGGTGAGCAAGATGAAGATATTAGTCAGTTGATTAATACCAACCTTAACGCCTGGCAATTCGGCATTGAGCAGGTGTTTGAAGCGGCAAAATTACAGGGACTAATCGACAGCGACACTAATAGCCAATTACAGGCGCAGTTTTTAATGATGGGCATTTATGGTTTGCGCACATTTGCCCATACACACCCAACAAAAGAAGTGTTGTTACCACTAGCTGACAAATTATTTAATAGCTTACTTTAAAAACAAAATGACGCCTTAGCGTCATTTTTATTGAACTCCAATATGGGTTTAGCTTGCTATTAACCAATTACTTTTTGAGAAAATACTCGCTCGCCCAAAGCGTTCAAAATAGTACACTCGCCATCTAATACCGCAATAATCGATTTTCCGCGACGAAAGCTATCAGGGATCATCACCCGACCAGACTCACTAATGGTTAAATCAGTTAATACTGTGTTATGCATTTCAAGCCCTGCGGGTGCTTCATAAAATAATATTGTCACAGTGGCTAATGACGGTTTATCGCTATTTGCATCTTGCTTTGATTCAGATTTCATTCTTTACTCTCGTACCAGTAGACACTAGTTAAGTGAAGGATTAATTAGCCAATATTCCGTATTCAGTCTATCAATCTTTTTCATTTATATACTGTGATGTGATTAAGTCATAACAAAAATCACATCACTTTTAAGTTTAATAATATGCTTTTTACCGCGTTAATCCTATACAAAAAGAAACAAAGGTAACCAAAATGTTGCCAAAATCATCTTTGTTGATTGAATATAACCTCGCTTAAACCGACATATGTTGATTTAAATATAGATTATCTACACGTTTTTTAAAGTCTGATCTAAACAGCTTGAATGATTCCTGCTAGAATCGATGACAATTTTTAGCCTTAAACATTTAATAAAACGAGATTAAGATGGGCAGAGCATATCAAAATAAAAAAGAGTCCATGGCGAAAACCGCTGGCCAAAAGACACGTATTTACTCACGTTACGGTAAAGAAATTTACATTTGTGCTAAAGGCGGTGTTGACCCTGATGGCAACTTAGCACTACGTAGCTTGATTGCCCGCGCGAAGAAAGATCAAGTTCCAGCACACGTTATTGAACGTGCTATTGAAAAAGCCCGTGGTGGCGGTGGTGAAGATTACGATACGGCTCGTTATGAAGGTTTTGGCCCTGGTGGTTGTATGGTGATTGTTGACTGCCTAACTGATAATGGTAACCGTACTTTTACTCAAGTTCGCCAGGCGTTTGTTAAAAATGATGCCAAGCTAGGCGGTCCAGGTACTGTTGGCCATATGTTCGAACATCAAGCGGTATTTGTGTTTGATGGTGATGACGATGAAGCGATTTTAGAACTGCTTATGATGGCTGACGTTGACGTTGCCGATGTAGAACTAGAAGATGGCATTATCAGTGTATTTACACCGGTATCTGAATTTAACAATGCCCGCACAGTATTAACTGAAGCCTTCCCAGAAATTGATTTCAAGGTAGAAAACTTAGCTTTTGTACCACAAACCATGACTGAAATCAGCGGCGAAGATATCGAAAGCTTTGATAAGTTTTTAGCGGCATTAGATGATTGTGATGACGTACAAAACGTGTATCACAATGCTGAGATTAACGAGTAAGTTAATCACCGCATGCAGGCTAAAATTTATCAAAGCCTCTAATAAAAAACGCAGCTTAAGCTGCGTTTTTTATTAGAAGCTGGATCCGTTAACTCAATTAACGTAAATCCATCTCTTGTACTTTTTCATACGCAATTTCTGGCGCGGTGACTTCAGGCTTAGCATGCAAGTCTGCTTTTAAATGGCCTTTACGGTGTTTAAGTGCTGCGTCTAATTTTTTAGCTGCACTAGAAATAGCTGGGTACATCACTGAATCTAGACCTTTAGCGGCAATTCGAGTACCTTCATAATTGGTGCTAACTTCTACATCATATTCGCCATGTTCTTTAGCGATAATAATGTCTAATGCAATAAGGGTTGGAAAATGGTTAGCAAGCTTAGCGAACTTTTCTTCTACATGTTGTTTGACAGTGTCAGTAACATCTACATGGTGACCAGAAAGATTTATTTTCATAAAGTGTCCTTAGCGTTATAACGTTTCTTTAATGTCATATTAATTGACTGCATAAAAGAGAACTTGGGGCATTTACTGTAGATTTCAAGAGATTAAATCAAAAAAGTGTCAAAAAGGAATATCAAAGTCACATCTATAATTTAATTCTGTATTGCTTGTAACAGTAAAGTTAGATCAAACTAGTTGAACAACCTTGTTCTCAATCTGAGTTAACATCACCATACACACTTAGTATAGACATAAACAAGTAACTTTGTTTACTACTTTTACTCGCTTTACAACACAGCTCACAAAGCGGTCTAATAAATGGCTTTTTAAGTTAAAATTTAACCAGTTAAGCGTGTTGCACCCTACTTTGATAAACTTAAATTAATCTATAGGTTAACCCAATGTCTCTCAAAACCCTGCAAATAGATATTGTCTCGGATGTTATGTGTCCATGGTGTATCGTTGGCTATAAGCGGCTTCAGCAAGCCTTAATCTCTTTTAGTGATCTTGAGGTAAAAATCACTTGGCACCCGTTTGAGTTAAATCCCAATATGGGCAAACAAGGTCAACACCTTGGTGAGCATTTAGCTGAAAAATACGGCTCTACACCCGAGCAAAGTCAGCAAAATCGCGCCAATTTAACGGCTATAGGTAAAACGCTAGATATTGAGTTTAACTTCACCGACCAATCGCGTATTTACAATACCTTTAATGCCCACCAGCTGCTGCAATGGGCAAAGTCATTTAATAAACAAACTGAACTTAAACTCGCTTTGTTTGATGGCTATTTTACCCAGCAGCAAAACCCTGACGACATTGCAGTATTATTAAACCTTGTCGACAGTGTTGGATTAGACCGTGTCGAAGCAGAACAAGTATTAGCATCACAGCAATTTGCCGAGTCGGTTAGACAAGAGCAAGCTTTATGGCAAAGCAGAGGCATAAGTGCTGTTCCAGCGATTATATTGAATCAAAAGTATTTGATTTCAGGTGCACAAAGTGCGGATTACCTAATTGAAGCCATCAAGCAGTTGGTAGCAGAGTAGATAAACTCAGCCTCTGCTTGCTCAACTTTAGTTTACTCAGCTTAGTTTACTCAGCTTAGTTTACTCAGTTTAGTTTACTCAGTTTAGTTTACTCAGTTTAGTTTACTCAGTTTAGTTTGCTCAGCCTAGTCCCATAAAAAAACCAGCTTGCGCTGGTTTTTTGTTATTGATATTCAAGCAACTTTGTTGCGTTATATCGGTTAATTCAACTTAGTCACATTCAAGGTCGGTGAATCGCTACTTGGACCGGTTACCGTAAAGCGATAGGTTGCATTACTGGCGACAGATAACTTCATGTTAGCGCCCTTCTTAGCTAAGGTTTTAATCGCACCTTCAACAACGGTTTCATCAGCGGCAATAGCACCAAAGTCGACGGTAGACCAATCGCCTGTGGCGATTTTAAACTCGTAATCGCCAGAGGCAATGGCGATATCAACCGTGTAAACAGATGAGCCTTGATAAGCAAGCGCATCAACTTCTCCCCAACCATTCATGCCACCGCGAATATAAACGGTATTACCGGCAAACATATCGGTTTTATCTATGGTTAAGATAGGTTCGTTCCGGTTACTCATGTCAAATGTGAAGCTGTAAATGGCATCGCTATCAAAATTAAAGCCTAAATTAGCCCCTTTGACCGCTAACGCTTTAGGCACTCCTAGTTGAACGGTTCCATCAGCATCTGCGCTACCATAATCTACGCTGCTCCAGTCACTTGAAGCGATTTTGAAGCCTTTAGTGCCTGCGGTTACCATGATTTCAGCGCGGTATAAGCTGCCACCTAGATAAACCATTTCACTGTCAGTAGACCAACCATTCATGTCACCACGTAAGTAAACCGATGTGCCGACAAATGGCTCTTCATTGAACACAGTTAATACTGGGTTGTCTTTGTTTGCAGCATCTAATGAGAACACATAGGTTGCATCAGCAGCGGCGGTAAAGGTCATGTTGGCCCCTTTCGCGCTCAGTTGCTCAGCTATGTCCTCGTCAACCGCTGCAACATCGGCTGACACAGCACCAAAGTCAACAGTGCTCCAGTCAGCAGAAGCTATTTTGAACTCATAACTGCCTGCGGCCAGTGTGATCGCAATGCGGTACTCACCTGCGCCCACATAGGTGAACTTATCCACTTCCCCCCAGCCATTCATGCCACCACGAACAAATACATCTGTGCTGCCATAAGGCACAACATCGGGTGCACCAGCTGTGGCATTAGCACTTAAGCCTTCACCTTGAACATCACCTTGGTTTTTTACAAATACGGCTGTGGTGTAAGCCGGCACAGTAAAAGTACCCTCGGTATCACCCTGACTGAAGCTTGCGTCTTGCACTATGCTGTCAATAGACATCATCTGTTTAGCATGTAAGCTAAAGCCCGCGGCGGTGGCTATGGCATGTGATTGCGTTTGTGCGCTACCGTTTACCATCACCACTATGGCGTCAATAGCTGGGTCAATATCGGTTAGCCCTAGGCCGTCATCGATGCTCATGACTATCACGCCCTGCTGCTGATTTTTACCAATGTTATGGAAACCCACTCGGTCGATAATGTCTTGCGCCGTGGTTAAGCGGAACAACTTGCTTGATTGACGAATTGATAGAAACTCATTAAACACACTTGATGCAAAATCAATTTCTGACATTGACGCGGCGGCATTAGGGTTAGCTGAAATACCGCTAATCACCGACCATTTATCTTTATTGTCTTGTGCTAAAGGTAAGCCAACATTCCAGTTATTACTGTTTTTGCTAAAGTCGACCCAGTTGAACCAATCGCCGGCATCGTAGGTGTTACGGTCCATTGATTTTGAGCGCAGCATTTCACCGCCCATTTGGAAGAATGGAATACCTTGGCTCATTAACGGAATGGTGGCGGCAATATTCTGCACTCGAACACGGTGTTCTAACGATAAACCGACGTTATGTTTATATTGCAGAGTATCCCATAGGGTTTCGTTATCATGCTTTGACACATAGTTAATGCTGTCTGCCGGGTCTAAGGTGTAACCGGTTGGTTGGCTGTTCCAGCTAAAACTACTGCCTTTGGCTGAATTGCCGTTAAAGTCTTTTAGGATGTAGTTTTGTAAGTTACCCGCCATAGATAAGCGCAAGGTATCTTGATCACGTAAGTAATCATCTTTTTGCTCTGTGGCAAATAACGCGCCACCACGCACGGCTTCACGGATACGATCGTTAAAGGTGCCCACTTCACTGCCAGCCATATTGGCTTGGGTTGCCTGTTCGAATAATCGATTATCAGCCACCTCACCAAAGTTCCAACCTTCACCGTAGAAGTAGTTATCGGCATCGACAGCCTGAACCGCTTCTCGAGCCGCTAAAATACTGCTTTTGGGCATATGACCCATGACGTCGAAACGGAAACCGTCATAGCCATATTCTTTGGCTAAAATCACCATTGAATCAGACACAAACTTGTCCATCATTCTATGTTCTGTGGCGGTATTGTCACAACAGGTTGATGATTCAATTTTGCCGCTGATTTCGTTATATCTGTGGTAATAACCCGGTACCACTTTATCGAGTACTGAATTGTCCCATAACCCTGATGAACTGGTGTGGTTATAGACCACATCAAGTACCACGCGTAAACCAAGCTCATGCAAAGCTTTGTTCATTGCTCGCAATTCTTTTACTCGTGCAACCCCTTCAGGGCTTGAAGCATAACTGCCTTCTGGTGCAATAAAGTGCTGTGGATCGTAACCCCAGTTAAAACCATCGTATCCACGCATGGCATTGACTAGATCTTGTGCATCCCCTGAACCAGGTAAAAAGTCCGCTAATATATCAACAATTTTGGCGGCTTTATCTTCTGTTTTACAGGCTTTAGCATTGTCAGCAATCTTGCTGCATAACATGCCTAAGGTATCGGTAATTTCAATCCGCTTAGTCACATCTTCTTCTATGGTGGCAATATCGGTTACTGGCAATACATGAAAATGGGTAACACCGCTTTCAGCAAGTTGACGTAAATGCTCAACCGGCGCGCTGTCTTGTTCAGTAAAGGCTAAATACTTACCACGATTAGCGGCTGATGTGGTTTCATCTCTGATACTAAAATCACGTACATGGCCTTCATAAATAACGATATCTTCTGGGTTTTCTACCGTTGCAACTGTGTGCCCGTCCCAACCATCGGGTTTGGTGTCATCGTCAGATAAATTAATAAACTGACTGTAACGGCCATTGGTTGATACATTGAGTGAATAGGGATCTGTGGTTTCCAGTGTTTCAATTTTTTTCGATACTGGATGATAGACTTTTACTTCATAGCGATAATATTGACGGTCTAAGCTCATGTCGCCACTAAATGACCAAATACCGCTTAGGCTATCTAAGGTCATGGGCTCAGTTTTAGTCAGCTTTTTAGCACTGTCATATATCTTCAAATTAACCGATTGTGCCGTCGGCGCCCACACTTTAGCGCTAATACCGTTGTCGTACATAATGCCTAATGACGCTTCATCGGCATCTGCATCGCCCTGGGTATAAAGTGCATCTAACACTTTAGCCACTTGAACATGAGTTGCGGCAGCGGGCTTGTTATCACTGTCGTATGCGACTAACACCAATTGTTCTTTGGCGATATTTTTCGCTTCATCAAGGCTAAAGTTAGCTTCATAAGCAGGCCATTGTGCTAAATGTGGCACTAGGGCTTTTTGCTCGTCAGTGAGCGTGGCTTCGGTTAACTCAACTTGAATGCCGTTGATATTACTGTCGTTATCAGCTTCAATGCCTGCGGTTGCCGAATGATGTAATACAAATTTAGCGATGCCATCGGAAGATTCATTCCACACAAAGGTGTTTTGATCTAACCAATGAGCGCTAGCACCATCAATGGCAAAGCCGACATCTAAAATAGGATAGTCATACACATCACTTTCACCGTGAATGGTGAAGTTAGCACGGTTAAATTGTGCTTCAGGGGCAGAGTCATCGGCAAAAGACTTAAGGCTCATCACTGAATCGCCATCGCCTAATGCTTTGCCTGAACCTTCTGTGCCGATATGAATGATAAAGTTAGCGCACTCGCTGTAACCTTCTTTTAAATTGATTAACCAGTAAGCGCCGTAGTTTGGGTCGATACCATCAAAAGAGTGGCCATTAGCCCAGTCAGTTGAATCAAAGGGTGGCGCATAGGCGTCACAGGTATCATTGTTCCATGAATGGAGCTTATAACCGGGATAATTAGTATTACCACTGCTGTTATCTTTATCTTTAATGCGGTTGTAATACAACACAGCCTGATTAGGCCCAGCAAGTACAGAAGGCATAGGCAAGTCGGGGTTGTAACCGACAATACAGCTTTCATTATTAGCATCGGGAAACTTAGGTGCTGGGCAACTTAATGGTGGTGGCGGCACACACTCTGTTCCCCCTGCATTAGGTACGTTTGGTACATTACAGGTTAGTAATACTGTGCCTGGCTCGGTTGAGTCACTGCCACACCCCATTAGTGCTGTCATACTCAGTGCAAATACACTGAATGTCGTAATTGTTGACTTAGTCATCATGACTGACTTCTCCCCATCACTTTTTGCTGTAGAGCAACCGCTTGGTTGGTATTTGTTGTTATTGTTATATTGGTAACTTTGATAATTGCTAATTGATTACATCGCATAAGTGAACCCCATATAGAATTCGCGACCAAAGTACTGCAAGGTGCCGGTTTTGTTTTCGGTGCCGAAGTAACTTCTGGTAGGCTCGTCGGTTAAGTTATTCACCTGGAACAACACCCCTAGACCGTCAGTGACTTGGTATGATGCCTGGTAATCAATCACGGTTTCGCCGTCAAAGTTAACCACTTGCTCATTAATAGCGACTTGTTCCGAGACAAATTCATCACGGAAACGCGCACTTACGCGGGTTTCAAAACCTTCATAGGAATAAAACAAAGTGGCACTGACAACGTTATTAGACAGACCAGGTAAAGCTTGGGCTGTCGTATCGCCGCCAAGGTTAGTAATTGATTGCACTTCAGATTCTGTGTAGGAGTAACTCGCATTAAAACCTAATCCAGACCAGGCATCGGGTAGCGAGGCAAACACTTGGGTGTAAGCCAGTTCCAAGCCTCGAATGTAACCGCCTTCAGCGTTGTTCACTGCGGTGGTGTAAGTGCCATTGGTGGTGGCAATTTGCTCACCGCTGATTTCATCAGTGATATATTCAGGTACGTTGAATCCATTGCCTTTAAAGTCAAAGTTTTCAATCGCGACGGTATCAATGAATGAATCAATGTTTTTGTAGAAGATGGCCGCAACAAATGCACCTTCATCAAAATACTGTTCAAAGGATAAGTCGTATTGATCAGCATAAAATGGCATTAAAAATGGGTTGTTGGTGCTTGAACCATTAATTTTGCCATCATCAGATACTGATGCACTGATATCACCGGCTAAACGATTGATCGGTGGGCGTGACATCACTTTGGCTGCAGCAACCCGTATTTGTGAGTCTTCAGCCACTTTGAAGTTCAAGTTAATCGATGGCAGATAATCGGTATAGCTAACCCCTTGCACCGTTGGCGCGTAGTTTTGGTTAATAATGCCAATGCTGTCAGCAATATTTTGCGCGCCTAGGTTTACATCGCCTTCAACGTTTTGCAGCATGGTGGCTGATTGATCGGTATCAACCATACGCACACCAAAGTTACCGGTAACAGGAATACCCGCTATTTCAGAATCGATGTTAGCCATCACATAAGCAGATAATACTTCTTCATACACCTCGCCGCTTTGTAGCATGGTCCACGAGTAGTTAGTGGTGTAACCCTGAGGGTCGATAACGCCACCCGCATTGCCCCAGGTTTGTACCGGTTGTGGTACACCATTTGGAAACCAAGCGTTTAACGCGGAATCTAAGTCAATGGCTAAATAAGAGGGGAAGTAACTAAAGTCACCTTGCCAATCGACCACTGTGGTCATGTCGTCAGTAAGCTTTAAGGGCGGCTGAGATTTAGAAAAAGCGCCATCATTACCGTATTCAAATACCGAGCGGTCATTTGAATAGTTACGGTCAGAATAACGCGCGCCAAACTCAACGCTGGTAATCACATCCATTTCTAAGTCGTATTTAAAATCAACACGATAGGCTTTAACTTCATCTTCATTCAGAAAAGGATAAATACCGTATTTACTGACCATAACGCGGTCTATATCAGAAAAAGCATCGGCTTGATTAAAACCCACATCGGGTAAATCTAGGCCATTGAGTAAATAACTGATTGACACATTTTCATCAAAAATAGGGGTTTCTGCATTAGCATCTTGGGCGACATTAGCCCATAACAAACCGTTACGGAAATCACTTTTAGCCGATGATAACGACACGTCAACATTCACATTTAAACGATCAGTGACTTGCCAGTCGGCATTAATGCCAAAATTATTAACTTCATCAAAGTCTTGATTGTCATCGTTAACAATTTCTACCCGGGTATAGCTTTTTGAGGTGCGATTAAACGTGCCGCCAGTGACGCTGTTGCCGTCAAATACCGGGTTAGCAACACTAGCATTACGGCCGCCTAATTTGGCGCGAAAACCACGGGCAAACGATTCACTGTCAAAGCGAGACATAAACGCATCGGCTTTGAGCACAAAGTTATCAACGGGTGCCCATTCAATGGCGCCCATATAACCATTGCGGGTTTCTACGCCGCCTAGGTGCTGCATTTCAAAACCTTCACTAATGTATTCATAGCTTGGGTTATCAACCGGGCCGTTAGTATCGTTCGCTAGGCCATCTAACTCTTTAGAGTCGTTATAAGCCAAACCAATAAACTGCGTCGCGACGCTAGGTTGTTCTAAACGGGCATAACCAACCGCAATACCCACCGTATCTTCTAAAAACTTGCCTTGATAGGAAAAACTTAAGCGGCTGCCATATTCTTCTGCGCCAAACACTTCACTGGCGCGATCGTTATGCATGCCTCTGGCATTGACCACAAAACTATAGTCTTTATCTATGCTTAACGGGCTAATAGTTTGCAGCTCAACCGTCCCCGCTACACCACCTTCAATGAGTGAAGCCTTAGGCGACTTATAAACGGCGGCAGAGCTAATCAGCTCTGAAGGATATTGGTCAAACTCAATACTGCGCGAACCACTGGTAGAGACTTGTTCGCGACCATTAAGTGTTGAAAATACAAACCCGCCAGACATTCCGCGAATGTTAATTTCAGCGGCCTGGCCACCGGTTCGTACCGCGGAAATACCCGGTAAACGCGTTAATGCATCGGCCATTGAGACATCGGGCAAGGCGCCTAAATCATCGGCAGATAATTGCTCGGAAACCGTGTCACTAAATCGTTTAGAGTTAAGTGAATCAATAAGGCTACGACTGTAGCCTTTGACGGCAATGCGCTCGATTGCTTGATCATTTTCTGCAAGCGTGTCATCTGCAATAGCGTCACTGGCAGCTTGAACACTGGTGGTTTTATCCACTTCAAGGCTAGCATCAGCTTTAACTGTTTTGTGTTGCACTATGGGCTTTATATCATCTGCTGCATTAGCGCCATAAGACATGAACATCACGCTCATACCTGCTGTTGCTAAAGCCAATGATAAAACACTGGGTTTACTTTTGAGCATTGGTTTTCCCCTTCACCTTTAAGGTTTTTATTGTTGTCCAATACTCGGATATACCACCCACATTATGCAGAATACCGGACACTTATTATTCCGATATACTAGGCTTCTCCCCCTTTTGATAACAATACAATGCATACGTATTCATAACATATTGGTAACAATTGAATTTTCAACATCACAGCTAAAAAGCTAACTTGTGTATTTTTAGTGTTATAAATTAATACTTTGTAATTAGTTTTGGGTGCGCCATATTCATTTGTGTTAGTGCTCATAAGAAAATCATTTAAACCGAGCGCCTAAAAGCATAGATAAAACATGGACATTAGCGTCCAGTTAGTGTTGAATCAGCACCGAATAACGCATTGTGAATGCAATGTGGTCGCTCAAACTAGGAGTATCAGATGGGTTTTAAAGTCACTGTGGATTGGCACACTTCACCTGCAGCAGAGGGTGAGTTTAATCGTGATCATCAAGTCAGTTATGGCAGTGGTCAAGCGGTTCAAGCTTCATCAGCGCCAGAATATAAAGGCAATGCCGATAAAGTTAATCCAGAGGAAAACTTATTAGCTGCGCTGTCTTCTTGTCATATGCTGACTTTTCTGGCCATTGCACACCTAAAACGTTTACCGGTAGATAGCTATACTGATAACGCCATTGCTGATTTAGGTAAAAATGATGCAGGTAAAATTGCAGTGGTTAAAATGACCCTTTATCCTCAGGTTGTGTTTGCCGATGGCCTTGAAGTAAGCGAAGAAACAATCGCTAAAATTCATGAAAAAGCCCACGCCAATTGCTTTATCGCTAATTCTTTAGCCTGTGAAGTTGAAATTAAGCATTAATTTTTAGCTTAATTATGCTGTTTTGATTGTTAACAATCATGCGCTAAACATAAAGCACCAAACACAAAAAAGCCGCTTTCGCGGCTTTTTTGTGTCTACTTATCCATATCTATTTATGCTTGTTTTAAAAGTGCCTATATCACTACAGGCACTTTAAGTATGACTATTTAATATCATCCGCTTTGCCACTTTTTGGCAACGGCAATGCGTTAAGCGGTAACATTGGCTGCTTAGCTTGCGCTTGCTGTAAGTATTCAATCGCGGCGGCTAACTGAGCATCGTCCCCCTGGTATGTTGCATGGGGTAAGTTACTCACTTCAATATCCGGTTCAACCCCATGGGCTTCAACTACCCAGCGACCGTCCATTGCATATTGTGGATACTCTGCAACCCTTGCCATGCCATTGTCAGTTACACTGTTACGACCCGATAACCACACCCCTGCACCAGCGGTTTGCTTACCGATTAGCGGCGCTATACCTAGGGCTTTAATACCTGCAGAAAAGGTTTCCCCATCTGAATACGTCATTTGATCAGCCAAGACCACTAGCTCGCCACGGAATGTTTGCTGCATATTGGTGCTAGCACTGCCATGGGTGGGTTTCCAAAATGCCCACGCTTTACGCAGTAATTTCTCAATAATCCAACTGTCAATATTACCGCCTCTATTGCGGCGAACATCGATGATTAATCCTGGTTTGTCGTAGTTGGTGTAAAACTCACGCGCAAAACTTTCTATATCGCCAGCGCCCATAGCGTATAAATGCAAATAACCAAACTCACCCTTTGATGCTTCGGTAACTTTAGTTTGATTATGTTGCACCCAATCTAAATAACGCAATGTGGCATCAGTGTTAGTGTCGGTAGGTAACACCACGGTTTTATGTTGATTTCTGCCACGCTCTAGGGTTAATAACACTTGTTTGTTGGCTTGGTTACGCAATAGCTGTGTTACATCACCTAAATTTGCCACTGGCTTACCGTTAATGGCTTTAATGATGTCACCCACTTGGGCATCAACTTCAATACGGGCTAATGGTGAAGCCTGGCTCGGTAACTCAGGATCATTTTGATAAATATGGGCTATCTCAACGCCTTTGGAACTCAGATTTAACCGTGCACCGAGTGACGCCGATTTTGCCGCATCGTTATCCTGCACCATATCGCCACCGCGAACTTGCGAGTGTAGCGAGTTCAGCTCGCCCATCATTTGTTCAAATATATCGTTTAGCTCGTTACGTTCGGTGACCCTTTGCAGTAAAGGTTGATACTTAGCCTTAGTCGCTTGCCAATCTAGTCCGCGCATTTGGGTATCAAAAAATTGGTCTCGGTGCATTAACCACGCATCTTCAAATATTTGCTGCCATTCTTGCATAGGTGAAATGCGTAATTGCCATTGATTTGTTTTCACCTTCGCCTGACTCACATCTGCAGGTAACTTCTCACCCGCTGCAACAATCAATAACTCTTTCGGATTGGCTTGTTTGCGCAGTAAAATAGTGGATTGATCATCAGCTAGAGTAAAGTCAGCGACATCTTCAGCAAATACGTCCACTTTTGGCGCGACATTATCGAACTTAATCCACTTTAAAGCGCTTTTATCATTCACACTATCAATAACATACAGACCTGATTTTGATTGTTGTAAACGGCTGTAATTGCCTGACTCAACAGGTACTTGCCATAGTCGTTGCGCCAAGCCTTGCCATTCAAGTTTTATGTCGGCTGTTTCAACTTTACCCTCATCATCTTTGTCATTTTGTACTGATAACTCTGTTGTTTTAGCAAACGGAAATAGTGCTTTTTTATTTAACGCCAGGGCAAACACTTGGGTGCGTTTATCAAACACCGGGCCCATGTTTCTGTCGCCCCAAGGTGAACTTGGCGTGGCATTGAAATCACGATTAGATAAAAAGTATAGCCAGTTACCATCTAAACTAAAGCTTGGTGAGAATGATTCATATTTATCAGAAGTTAGTGTTTGCGCTTTAGATTCATTAACTGAATACAGCACGATTTGTGGGCGTTGCTTACCGATTTCAGCTTTAGTTAATGCGATATATTCGCTGTCTTGTGACCAGACAATATCTTGATATGGCCCTAGACCTTCGCCATTAACGGCAATTTTGCTATTTTTACTCGTGGTTAAGTCAAGTAACCACACATTGCCCATATAATCGTCATGGACCAAATATCGACCACTCGGTGAAAGCTTTAAGCTGGTACGTAACGTATTGCCATCTTTAGTCAGCTGTTTTGCACCTTCGCTGCCATCGGCTGGGAATTGCCATATTTCTTGTTCGCCAGAAGCATCACTTATGCCGTATACCCATTTACCATTTTTACTCAGTAATGCATCACGTACCCTGCTATCGGGTGCCGACGCTATTTGTATTAAACGACGATCATCTTTATTGGCAATAGCAACATGGCTGCGAGCAGTTATCACCACTTGATCGCCTTTAGGGCTCAAGCTGGTTGAGGTAGCGTAATCCATTGGATCATTAACCCAGTGCTCACGTCGATGGGGAAAATCACTGCTTAATTCGACATCCACAACCGAGTCTTTATTACTGGCGAGATCAAATAATTTGATGTCTGCACCCTGCTGAAAAACCACTTTACCTTGATATAATTTAGCATCTCTGACTTGCCAATCGGTATATTGGCTATGCTGCTTAATGTCGCCTCCGGTTAATGACATAGACCAAATATTATCATTACCTGATGCATCACTAATAAAATAAACTCTGTCCTGCCACAACATAGGTTGACGTACTGACCCTTCATGTTGGGTGGTTAATTGCTGTGCTTCTTTGTCTTCGCCTAAACGATAACGCCAAATTTCACCTTTGGCGCCGCCACGATACACTTTGGCATTATCACCACTGGCTTGCAGACCAAATTGGGTAAAATAAACATATTCGCCTTTAGCATCAATCACCCCTTCTATCGCATCGGCAAGCGGTAAATTAGTTACCGTTAACGTATCAGGATTAATGGTTTTTAATACCCAGAAGTTTGCTGGACCAAAGGCATTGTCAGTGGAATACAGGATCTCACCTGTGGCTGTCCAGCCTTGTAGTCTTATCCGCGAGTTTTCAAAGCTGACCCGCTTGGCCACGCCACCGGCCATAGGCATAACATACACTTCTGTTGCACCTTCGTAGTTAGCGCTAAATGCAATCCATTGTCCATCTTGGGAAATACTGGCATCGGTTTCTTCCGCCGCTTGAGTGGTTAACCGACTGGCGACTTGGCTATTAAGCTGGGTTTTCCATAAATCCCCTTCAGCGGTAAACACTAAGGTATTGTCATGTAATGCGGGGGCGCGATAATAACCATTACTGGCTTGCACCACTGATGAGAACGCACTAACACAACCTAGGGCAATCATGCAGCTTAATACTGAGCGACGAAGTTTCATTAAGGGTTTATTCCATATTATTTTTGTTAGCAGACAAGTTACCAGAATGTGACTTTTTTAAAAGCCTAAAAATGTAACTAATGGCAACAGATTAATCGCCTTTATTGCGGTGTCTTCATAACGCTAGACTACTTATTTTGGAGAGAGGAAGCTCAATGGAAACGATATTAAGTGGCAAAGGTATCAGTTGACGTGAAGTGCTGTGATAAATATCACCGCTAAAATAGGCGCTAAGAGACATGTCCCATAGAGCCTATTTAGTTTGATTTAATAAAACATCACTTTACAGTTAATTGCTGCTTAATCTTGTTGTAATCTTCATGTAGTGGATGATTAAGATTATTCAACTCAGGAAACCGTTGCTCCATCGTTAACATGTAGCGCTCAGCTTGTGACAATTTTTTTAATTTAACCAACTCAGTTAACCTTAGCATCGCTTTATCAGCGGTATCTAAGGTGATCATACCTGAGTCTTTTAAATATTGATTATTAGCAACTTGGGTAAGTTCACTGTGTTCTGATGGTTTGAGTTCCGACATCATTTTTTGCTGACGACTTTGCTCAACTTGCTCAACCACTTTAGCGGTTTCATTCGCTTGTTCAGCTTGCTGCGATAAACTTGTTTGCGACGATCCTTTACTGCTAAATCTATCATCTGCGCTATGAGTGTCGACGATGTTTTGCTCTTGGGCGAATGACGACAATTGAGGTGCTGTAGACATAGGTGCTGCAGAGGTATTAGGTGCAGTCGAGTTAGGTGATGACATGGGCGCAGACTTAAGCGCGGCAGAGGCTGTTATGTCATTAGCTTGGTTATCAGCCACTGGCATATCCAATGATAACGCCTCAAAATCTGATGAGTTTAGACCGGATGGATTAAGCTCTAATGAATTATAGTGCTGCTTCATCGGCATCATCATAAACAAGCCTGCCACCAGCACCACTGATGCTGCGGAAGACAGTTGCCAACGATATTGTCGCCAACCTTTTATGCTTACAACATTCGTTTTGTCCTGGTTTTGAACCGCTAGCGTTAATGCCGCTGACTGACTTAAGCTTAATTCGGTTTGTGCTTGGGCTAAAATCGCTTCATCTAGTTGCGCTGATGGCTGCGGTTTGGGGCCTTGATGGTATAGCTTAGCGATTTCATCTTGTAAGGCTAAAAATGTTTCATCATGTTGTTGAGTCATCTTTATACCGCCTGTAATTTTTGAGTGACACAAGATTTAATACTTTGATAAGCATAGCGAATACGACTTTTAGTTGCTTCCACTGTCACTTGCGCAATATCGCTAATAACAGATGCGGTCAGGCCTAATTCGACATTAAGTAAAAAGGCTTCTTTTTGTACTGCAGGTAACAAATCAATACAGGCTTGTAATAATCTAGCTTGCTGTTGTTGCTGCAATTGGATATCAGGTTCTACATTTGACGCAGCGTTAAAGCTGTCCATGGTTTGATCTTCTGCCAACTCTTGCGTGTCATCCAAGGGCTTTACCGCGCGAACGTGATCGATAATTAAGTTATGGGCAATTTTATATAGCCAGGTGGTGAATTTAGCACTGACCTGATAATTTGCCGCCGCTTTTATTACCTTGCCCCACACCTCTTGATATAAATCTTCCGCCAAGACGTTATCGTATAGCTGACGCACAAAGTAACGATATAGCGGTCCTTTATGTTTAGTGTAAAGGGCCTCAAATGCTTTTATATCGCCCGACTGGTAAGCTAACATCAATTGCTCATCGCTTTGCGCATTAACAAGATTTACGTCTAACTCAAGGGTTTCACTATTATTTGCTGTCATGCACACTCTCTTAAAAATCCGTTTGTTTACCCATAAGCTAGAGGTTAAGTGCCACCAGCCTAGGGATAATAGTGTTAATTGGTTTGCATCGTTTTCGGCACTGAGCGAGTTACTGTAGGAGAAAGCGCTGATGAATACTCAGTTGGCTGTACCTTGTCATAAAAGCCCCCTTGTTGCCCGACACCCTGTTCAACGAGCAATTTAGCCGAACGCATTAATTGAACAAACTCATGCCGATAGCCAAATCTATCTTCGCCTAATCCCGTTTGAGCGAGTGTTATCAACTTATCATAATCAGTATTATGCACATAATGATTATGGTTGAGTAATTGCCCAAATCCCGCGACTGCGGCGGCAAACCTGAAATCATCACTGGCTTGTTGAATGCCTTTAACTTCGATGTCGGCATAAATAGGCTGGCTGATTAATTGACTGTCATTTGCCGCTAATTTGCCACCTGAAAAGGGTTTATAACGCAGTTTTAAGAATGCTATTTCGTTACGCGTAAATGGCTTACCCACCTCCCCTGAACTCGGCTCACGATTTTGCTTATAGCGTAATGGCTCATGCATTAAACTTTCACTGTCGTTATAACGTAGCTCGTAAATTGCAGTTACGTTATGGCCGGCACCTATTTCGCCCGCATCCACGTTATCGTTATTAAAATCTTGGCGCTGTAACTGACGGTTTTCATATCCTATCAAACGATATTCCGACACGATGGCGGGATTAAACTCAACTTGAATTTTAACATCAGATGCGATGATATCTAAGGTTTGTGATAATTGATCATGTAACATTTTACGTGCTTCATTGAGGTTATCGATATAGGCATACTGACCATTAGCTTGATTAGCCAGTTGCTCTAATAAAACATCGTTAAACTGGGCAGATTGCGAGCCTAAGCCAAACCCTAATGTGGTCAAGCCAATACCCTTATTTCGCTGCTGGGTAACGTAGTTAATCAGTTCTGTCTGATTAGTCATACCAAGGTTAAAGTCGCCATCGGTTGCCAGTAACACCTGATTAATACCTTGATCAATAAAATGCTGAGCTGCTAAGTCGTAGGCGAGTGCCAAGCCTTTTCCTCCGTTAGTGCCGCCACCAGCTTGAAGGTTATTTAACGCCTGTTTTATCTGCTGGGTATTATTGCCTTTTGCGCCACTAACTACTTGGTGTACGCCATTGGCATATACCACAATAGAGACTCTATCTTGCGCGGTTAATGATTGGGTTAACATTAATAAGGCTTGTTGTAATAATGGTAATTTATCCACTGCAGACATTGAGCCTGAAACATCAATTAAAAAGACTAAATTTTTAGCTTTTATTTGATCCGCTGCTAGCTTAAATCCTTGAATGCCTATGCGCAGAAGCTTTGCATCTTGGTTATACGGCGAGGGAGCTAATTCGGTATTAATGCTAAAAGGCGCTTCATTTATAGTTGGTATGGGATAGTCATAATCAAAGTAGTTCAGCAGTTCTTCCACACGAACACTGTTCTTTAGCGGTAATATTGCACGGTTTATTTGCTGTCTCATGGTGGTATAACTTGCAGTATCAACATCAATTGAAAAGGTCGATATGGGCGTTTCTGCGGTGACCATATTGCCATTTTGCACATAGGCGGCAAAATTTCCGATGGCACCGATGCGATTTTCATTCGACACTAGATGATATTTGTCATTCGCGTTTTGATGAGTAAGTACAGATGATTTAACCCAATCTGATTTAGCCTGACGTTCAGCAATATCTGTGCTGGTTTGCGCTAACGAATAAGTAATCCCTTTACTGTCGTTGGGCATTTTTTGTTGCTCGTTTATTCGCTTATCAATCTGCCCTGCTTCAAGTGGCATAGATTCTGATGAAATACCTTCAGGCCCAACAGATTCGGATTCAAGTTTTTGCTGACAGCCCACTAATCCTAAAGCACCGATGAGCAATAAGCCCATTGGCCATTTTGCTGCAGAATAACAGTAATGCTGCGAAAGTAGATGCTGTGACTGGTTATATCTTGAGAGTCGTAATGAAGTAAAAATAGTCATGGTAAAACCCTTATTTGAATACGCTTGTGTTTTATAACGTAATCAAAACTAAAAAGGGTTTTTCTAGATAACCTAAACACATTATGGCTGAAGTAACTTGTCCAATTCTGGCTTGAGTAAAGCTTTCTCATCATCATCAAAATTTTGAAGATGTTCTTCAATAAAAGCCTGTTTAAAAGCCGGCGTCGCCATAATTAAATCTATATTTGCGATCAACTTTTCACCCGCAGCTGTTTTTGAACAAGCCATATAGCCAAAGTTTGGTCGCATCACACCTTTAATCGGAATAGCTTGAAAATCAAAGTTCAGCCCCTGTAAATCCTGAATTAAACTGGCCTCTTTTGAGTACTCAATAACACCAACTACCCGCTCTTTTGTGAGCATTTCTAAAAGTTTAAGCGTCGAGCCCATGCCACTGCGAAAATAAAATGACTCAGGGTGGGCCAATAATATTGGGTTAATCGCTTCACCATATGAGCGTGATGTCACTACACCTATTTGACCTTTTAAACTTGGGGGTAAATTGGCTAAATCGATTTGTTGTGGAAATTGTGCCGCATACTTTTTTAACACAATTAATCTTAGCGGTGGAAATATACTGATCGGTTTTTGGCTAAAATAAGCCACTTGCTCACGTTCGGTTGATTTAAACTTGTTATACATACATGCATTGCCAAGCTTATTTAAATCACTCCAAGAGCGAGTATAACTCGCCTGCTGTTGATCGAAATGAAATAGATTTTGGTTATGTTGCAATAAAATAGCAAACATTCCCATCGGTTGCTCTTGGGCTAAATCGTTTTGATTACTATCAATTTCAGCTAATAAAATTCCCTGCAACGGGCTAGCTTGGATTGATTGTAGTAAGGAGGGAAATATCGGGATCAATAACACCAGCTTTAGGCTTAAGCATAGACGCTTAATCATTTTAGCCGTCAATAGAGACTCTTTTTTAAAGATTGAATAGCTCACATAATACTCCTGCAAAACAGTCGTTAACGTCTATCCATTTTTAAATTAATAATCCTTTACAGCGGTGTTTTTGCTTTAACTTTAATTATTCAGGTTGCCCAAAGATACTGATTAACTCAGAAGTTAACAGTGATTTGTCATCTATAGATGCAAAATCATTATGAATAGAGATTAGCTCATTTTGGAAAGGTTTTCTACTCATCGCCTGATCAATAGCATCAATCAATTTTTTTCCATAATCTGTTTTAGAACAGACAATATAACCTGGTGAGGGTTTATCTATTCCTTTTATAGCAATGCTTTTAAAATCGAAGTTAATCTTATTCTCAGTAATATGAGTATTAACAGAATCAGCATACTCGATAAATCCATCAATTCTATTAAGCGCTAACATGTCCACTAGTTTACCAACTGAATTAGCCCCATCACGAAAAAATAATAACTCTTTTTGAGCCGAAATCTGTATGTCGAGCATTTTGCCATAAGAGCGACTTTTAGCCACCGCATAACGCATATATTGCTGCGGCTCAATAGTCGATAAATCAAAGCCTGCTGAATATTTATCGGCATCAGCTGCCCGTACAATTAGTCTTAATGGTGGGTATAGGGTAATAGGATATTGGCTATAATAAGCAATTTTTTGCCGTTTTTCGGTTTTGACTTTGTTATACATACAGGCATTGTCAATTTTAGTTATCTCTAACCAACCGCGGGGCATACTCATTTGTTGAAAAGAAAAGGCAATATTTTGTGAGCTGTTTTGTTTCAATAGGGCCAACACAGCCATAGGTTTCATTTGCGTCACATCAATAGCGTTTTCAGAAAACTCACCTAACATTACAGCTTTCAGTTCAGCGTCAGCGTCATCAGCAAATGAGTTTGATAAAAGCAGTCCAAATACGACTCCACCAGCAAACAAACTTGATGCCGTTTTTATGAATGAAGATTTAATTGATGAGTGTTTGATAGTCAAGGTTCAGCTCTAAATTAGTGATTATAGTCAGTCAATCTAAAGTTAAACTACTGATAAATTTAACTAGTTTTTAAAATCATTTTATGATGATTATATTTCGGCATACACCATTCCATTATTGCCAAACGGAATCCTTGATCTACAAATAACAATATACCACCTTTTTGGTATCATTTTACTAACAAAGCTGGATAACTCATACTTTTTTGATCTTTATCATTTTTATGAGCAAGCGGTTCAAACCTCACTCTATAGAGTTTTCTATTTTACAAACTAAGTGTTAGCCGCACGAAACACTAAACAGCAGCGAAATTAAAGTCATCATGCTATTATCTGTCCCCTTTTTTATCGCCTTAATATTGATGCTGCAATCACTTCGCCACTAATTGGGTAATGATGAGCTAAATATACCAATAAATAGTACATTAAGGAGTAAACATGCAAGCCCTTGTTGCTGTAGTTATGGGTTCTAAAAGTGATTGGCCAACGATGGAAGCTGCGGCTGAAATTATGGATAAACTCCAGGTGCCTTATCATGTTGAAGTGGTTTCAGCTCACCGTACTCCAGACAAGCTGATGGACTTTGCCAGTACAGCTGTCGACAAAGGTTACAAAGTCATTATTGGCGGCGCAGGTGGTGCAGCTCATTTACCTGGCATGATTGCTTCAAAAACACGTTTACCTGTTCTGGGTGTCCCTGTGCAAAGTAAAGCGTTATCAGGCATGGACAGTTTATTATCTATCGTACAAATGCCAAAAGGTATTGCCGTAGGTACTTTGGCAATTGGTACAGCGGGCGCATTTAATGCAGGCTTATTAGCCAGCCAAATCCTTGCAATAACCGACAGTGAGCTTGCTGCTCGACTTGAGGCGTTTCGTGAAGAACAAACTCGCATGATTTTAGACAATCCTGATCCGAGAGAAGCGTAATGAGCCAACAACATACTGTTTGGGTGTTAGGTAATGGTCAATTGGGTGCAATGCTCAGCCATGCAGGGCAACCTTTAGCGATAGATGTTCGCCCGGTTGACATCATGGCGCCAACAGGCGAGACCTTACCGATTGATGCATCACACGTCATTACTGCTGAACGTGAACAATGGCCTGAATCAAGCACTAGCTTGCAACTCAGTACTCATGCGCATTTCGTTAATGGTCCTGTGTTTGGGCGCTTAGCCGATCGTTTTACTCAAAAAAGTTTGTTAGATGAGCTCAGCGTAGCCACATCACCTTGGCGGTTAGTTGACGATAAAGTGCAGGCCGACGACTTACACCAAGCCTATGGCGACCGTGTGTTATTGAAACGTCGCACCGGCGGTTATGACGGTAAAGGTCAACATTGGTTAAAGCAAGCTGAAGCGACCAGCATTCCGAATGACTGGCGCAATGAAGCCATTGCCGAGCAAGCGATTAATTTTGACGAAGAAGTGTCTTTAGTCGGCGTGCGAACTCAAGATGGTCGCTGTTTATTTTATCCTTTGACATTAAACTTACATCAAGACGGTATTTTAATGGCGTCAATTGCGCCATTAGCTCGTCTTAGCCATTTGCAAGATGAAGCTGAAAGCATGCTTTCAACTATCATGAATGGCCTTGAGTATGTCGGTGTTATGGCCATGGAATGTTTCCGTATCGGCGAACATTTACTGGTAAATGAACTGGCTCCACGGGTTCATAACTCAGGTCATTGGACCCAAACGGGTTGTCATATCAATCAATTTGAATTGCATTTACGTGCTCTATGTAACTTGCCCATTCATACCCCACAAGTAAACTTCCAGTGTGTAATGGTGAACTTAATTGGCATTGAAAAAGACGACCGCTGGTTAAGCCTGCCTAACGCTGAACTTTTTTGGTATAACAAAGAAGTTCGCTCAGGCCGCAAAGTGGGTCATTTGAATCTATCAATACATAATACTGCAGCGTTAAATGAAACCATAAACCAATTAAAATTATGGATGCCAACGCAATATCAAGCACCACTTGATTGGATATTGGCTGAGTTTGCTTAAGGTTTATTAAACGTCAGTGAAATACAAGAAGGAGCCTAGGCTCCTTTTTTTATGTTTGATCGTTTTTGGTCTGGCGTCGCTGCAATTTAATTACACGACATCTAAGTTATATTTCAGTCTATTTCTATTTTTAATCTGATAAAGATATGGATCACATTAATGATACGTTGTAACATAACTCAAAATTACTTCGAGATCATTAACCGTGCTTCAACAACAAAAACTGCCTGTGACGGTACTTTCTGGTTTTCTGGGTGCAGGTAAAACCACCCTGCTTAGCCATATTCTGAATAATCGTGACGGTAAAAAAGTCGCCGTTATCGTCAATGATATGAGTGAAATTAATATTGATGCAGCCACAGTCAATAATGATATATCGCTTAATAGAAGCGATGAAAAGCTGATCGAAATGAGCAATGGCTGTATCTGTTGTACATTACGTGAAGATCTTCTGATCGAGATAAGTCAATTAGCTAAAGAAGGTCGATTTGATTACCTAGTCATTGAATCAACGGGTATATCAGAGCCATTGCCTATTGCTGAGACCTTTACTTTTGCAGATGAAAATGGCGTATCGCTGTCAGATATTGCTACGTTAGACACTATGGTGACCGTTGTGGATGCGGTGAATTTTTTACGCGACTATGAGGAAGCGCAAGATATACAAGAAACAGGGCAATCACTTGGGGATGAAGATGAAAGAAGCGTTGCAGATTTACTTATCGATCAAGTGGAATTTGCTAATGTTATTTTGATCAGTAAAACAGATTTAGTTGAATCACCCGAACTAGAAAAACTTACTGCGATTCTCAAAGCCTTAAACACCACAGCTAAGATTATTCCCATGTCAGAGGGGAAAATTGATACTAGCCTGGTTCTTAACACCGGCTTATTTAACTTTGAACAAGCCCAATTAGCCCCAGGCTGGCTTAAAGAGATGCGTGGAGAACACATTCCTGAAACAGAAGAGTACGGCATAAGTAGTTGCAACTTTCAGGCGCGTCGTCCATTTCATCCCGATAGATTTTATCAGTTTATTCACAATACTGAACCGTTTGGAAAACTACTCAGATCCAAAGGCTACTTTTGGTTAGCGTCACAACCAGAATTTGTCGGTCAATGGAATCAAGCTGGTGGCATGGCACGATATGCTATTTCAGGAATGTTTTGGAAAGCAGTACCAAAAGAAGATTGGCCCACTGATGAGGAGTCTCTCATGGAAATACAAAAACAATGGCTTGAACCTTTTGGTGACATGCGTCAGGAACTAGTCTTTATTGGTCAAAAATTAGATAAAACTGCCATGATACAAGCATTAAATGACTGCCTGCTAACTGATGATGAATTGCTAAAAGGCCAAGACTATTGGGTGACACTCAATGATCCCTTCCCTCTGTGGGGAGATGATCAATGAGCCAATTAGAAGCTGTACACCAAGAAAAAATCCATAGCACCCTCTCTCGGCGCTCAGTAAAAGGAGATGACTTAGCTATTTTTACAGATATTTACCAACCAGATACGAATATGGTGATTTGGCAACGTAGCATGTCTGAAGCCTTATCTTTAGCCGTCAGAACATTTGTTAATACCAGTACCACAAAGCAAACAATATTGGCCGTAACGCCACAAGATACCCAACAAAAACTCTACGATATATTTGGTCAAACCGATGCGGTTACTATGATTAGTCATGACATTTCTCAGCTAGTTGATATGTTTTGTTGTTTATTTGATCAAAAGCGTGTCGGATTAAGGCTAACCATTTTAGACCATGCCATGTGCCCTCGATTTCATGTCGATCGTATCCCTTGCAGATTAGTCACCACGTACCAAGGCATAGCGACTCAGTGGCTTGAGCATAAAGATGTAGTAAGAAGCAAACTAGGTGCGGGTAACCAAGGTCATACTGATGAAAACTCAGGACTATTTGATCATCAAAACAAAATTCAACACTTAAATACCGGTGATGTGGCATTACTAAAAGGTGAGCTTTGGGATGAACATCAAGGGGCAGGATTAGTTCATCGCTCCCCACCATTAGCGGTCGGTGAATCTCGTTTACTGTTAACTATCGACTTCATTAATTAAGGTCTGCGGGTCTTTTAAAGCCAACTTCACAGCAATTTGCTGCAAGGCATTCGCTTAGAAGACTCGCCATCGTTTGCAAGAACATAGCAAGGGAATCATCGCCAAATGAAACACAGCAGTATTAGCATGATTAAGCGTTATTGGCGCAACACCACCATACTGATAATAGTGACTTGCTCACCCGCCAGTTACGCTTATCTTGATGCCCATGTCCATGGATTAGCACAAGTCACGATAGCGATAGAAGACCAGACGATTGAAATTGAAATAAGCGCTCCAGCGGCGGATTTAGTTGGTTTTGAACATGTGGTAAAAACGGAGAGTGACATAAAATCCGTTGCAGATTTAGCAACAAAACTGGCTAAAGATGCCGATTTATTTGTGCTTAAAGCCGGAAATTGTAAACTTGTAAATAGCACTGTCAATACCTCAAGCATGACAAACCAGAACCAAAACCAAAACCAGAACAGTGGCGTGACAGATAAGGTAAATAAGCCATCACATAATGACGGCCATAGTGAGGTTATTGCTCACTATCATTATCACTGTAAAAAAATAGAAAATTTATCTACCATTACTGTTACAGTATTTGAAAAATTCCCTAGTGTTGAAAAAATACAGGCTATGTGGGTTACCAGCACTCAACAAGGTGCTATCACCCTAAACATTAAAAACAACATTATTAGTTTGAGATAAAAATGCTACATAACCTAGACGTCATTATAAAACATGCTGAACAAAACTGTAAACGTCATGGTGCGCGATTAACTATCAAAAGAAAACAAGTATTGGCTTCATTAGTTCAATCTGAAAAAGCGCTGTCGGCTTATGACTTAATCGAATTATACCTGACCAATTTTGGTGAGAAAATTCCAGCCATGTCCGTATATCGCATACTGGATTTCTTAGAGAATGAGAACCTAGTCCATAAGCTCAATTTGGCCAACAAATATGTCGCGTGCTCGCACATTACCTGTAGCCATGATCATGGTGTACCGCAGTTTTTGATTTGTAGTTCATGTAATCAGGTAAAAGAAATCACCATAAATAAATCAACTATAGCCGAACTTAAAAGTAATGTTGAGCAGGCTGGTTTTCACTTAGTTAGCCCTCAATTAGAAATGAACTGTATATGTCATACCTGCTTATCGACAGCGGCTTAGCCCGATAGTGAGATAACCTTCTTAATGAGTAAAGCAAAGTGTTTTACTCATATCTGCTGTATTTACAAACAGTTCACAGGATATAACAATGAAAGTCGTTCAAAAAATAACAGACCAGTTTTCAATTGGTTTGTCGCTATTATGCGCTGTACATTGTTTATTCTTACCACTATTACTGGTATTACTGCCAGGATTAGGGGCACTGCAACTCGACAATGAAGCCTTTCATTTATGGATACTCATCACCGTTATTCCCATTAGCCTAATTGCATTGTCTTTAGGGTGTAAAAAACATAACAGTTTCAGATTGTTGATACTAGGCAGCACAGGGCTTATGTTACTTTTATTTGCTGCGATTTGGGGACATGAGTTAGTGGGAGATTCTGGCGAAAAAGTACTGACATTAATTGGTTCTAGCCTGGTGGCTATTGCGCATTTTGTGAATTTAACCCGCTGTAAACGTAATCAATCACAGTGTAATAATGCCTAATGCCACTACAAGAGCTGGATGCACAAAGCGGTCAGAGTGATAAGGGCGAAGCGCCAACCTTGGCTGCAAGGCTGAAAACCCTAGCCCGCAGCATGAACGTCAATAAACACAAGGCCATGGCCAGTGAGTATCTTGCCGAGCAACAGGTCGAACAAGCAGCCGAGAAACAGATCGAGTGGTCCAACGATAACGAGCTCGCAGCCTAAGCCAGAGATAACAAAGCCCGCGAATACGGGCTTTGTTATCTCTTTAACTGACAGACTAAATATTTTAACTATGGATCTCATTAATTTTTCTTATCTAACAAATATCAATCTAATCGGTATAAAATACAACAGAACGATGCCTATTAAGTAGTCTAATAACACACCATGCGACGGTACATCGAAAAATAAAAGCCATGTCGATATGCTGCCTAAGACCAAAGTAATAAACCTTATTAAAGCAATAAAATTAACATCAGAAACTCTCTTAATTCTGACACCTATTGTAAGGATAAGATCCAGTATAAACAGGCCTGGAACGAGCAAAATTAACATATTGTTAGTCAGCATTGTGCCTCATCCCATATTGAATAACTAATCCATCATTAATTGCTAACGATGACCCAGTAACTGTCTGATAATTTCTTATGAAATCCCCCCTAAAATAAACGTTACTTCGCCCCAATGCATTGTTTATATTACTTGAGTGATGAATTGTTGACGTTCTTGAAGCTTTTGCACTAAATTGCCCTAATTTCCTCCCCAATGCAGACCAACCAGCACTCGCTATATCAACCCCATAATACGTATAATCACCATATTGTTTTCCTAAAAGCCCACGCCATCCTTTCTGAGCATAATTGCTGCCACTCAACCCAGTACCTTGAACTGTGTTAGCGAGACCGTGAGCAAAAAGTATAGCGCCGGGAACAAAAGTGACCGGATTACTCATCAACCCTAATCCAAATGTAGTTTGTCCTACACCACCAATTATTTGAAGGGCATTCATACCATAATTTTGAATGTACTCTAACCCTGAACGTATACCAGTAACATTAGTTTGCTTTTTTTGTAAATTTGAAAATTAGTGTGAAAATTAGTGGGGTCAGGGTAAACATTTTAAGGGAGTTAATAAACGCATGCTATTGAATGGCTTTTTCTTCCCTAAATGGCGTGCTCGATGATTATGTTCGAGGTTACCCTACTTTTCCCTTAAGTTTGATACTTTAATCTACTTTATCGCTTTAATTCAATGTTTTACTTTGTTTTTATTGGTTTGGTTACTGAAGCCCACAACTTCAATCTAACCAATTGCCTGCCGCAGGCCTATGTGCAGATGATCCAGCGAGACGCCGGCTCTTGGTTTTAAAATCAGCATCCATGTGGGCTTAACCAAACCAATAACATCCATGTTAAACAGCCAGTTTGGCATCCATGCCTCTCGCTCAGAAATTTTTCACTTAGTGAAACTTCGCCCTGTTTTGGTTACTCGCTGGCTCATCTGCACCCGAAATTTTCACATCTTCGATTCAACTTCATTTGTAACAATTCCATAAGAAAAGCTGGGATGTCCATTTTGAATTGAGGTCATCGAGACTCTTTATTCCGAGAACCCGTGAGCTTGGCATGGATGCCACGCTAGCTTTCGTTGGGCCATGGACGGCCCATCGGAAGCGTTAGGATATTTTTTATATTAGGTGACAATGGCCGACGCTGGATACAGATGAAGTTTAAAGCTGGATCGATCCCCATCGAAATTATGCGCTTTTCAGCATTTTTCGTCTGGGGCGCTGAGGGTTTCCAAAGGGGCGCAAGCGTTTTGCCCCTTTGGTCTGGTGTGGGCGAAGCGCCACGACATTGACTTTTTTTCAAAATGGCAAACAAATTGAACTTTTATCAACACAGTATTTAAGCGTCTGCTATTCGCTTTATGGCCTATCAATAAAAAAGATAGGCCATAAAATTATCAATAGATTACACGCAGACTCGCCCAAGTACTTGTTCTAGTTTATCTGAGGTTTTACTTTGAATTTGCGCACTTTCGACAACCACTTTTAACCCTTGGGACACTTCTTGGCTAAGGCGCGATATTTCATTGGCGCGCTGATTAATACTTTCAGTAGAGGACTGCTGGCCCTGAATACTGTAAGTCATATTACTGGCTACATTATCTAGCAAGCCATAAGCCTGTTCGATATCTTTAAATGCGCGGGTAACACGTTGACACTGTTCGACACTTCCATGGCTAATACGCTGACTTTCACTGATGCCATTCACGGCATTTTTAGCTTTGGTTTGTAACTGCTCAACAATGATTTGTATTTCTACTGTTGACTCTTGAGTACGGTGTGCAAGTGCTCTTACTTCATCGGCAACTACCGCAAAGCCTCGCCCTTGCTCACCAGCACGGGCGGCTTCAATGGCAGCATTTAATGCCAGTAAGTTAGTTTGCTCGGCAATACTTTTGATCACCTCAAGTACATTACCAATCTTTAAACTGTCTTGATTCAATAAACTGACATCATTGACCATACTCTCAATTCCGCTAGCTAAAGCGGTCATTGCCGTTTGATTTTCAATGGCATCTTTATTACCGATTTGCAGTAATTGGTGTACTTCTGCTGACGTTGACTTTAACTCGTTTGCATTAGAGGATAATTCAGTAGCGGTATGGGTAATTTCTTGCAGTGATAAGGTTATTTGTTCGTTTTCATGTACGCTTTTATCAACCGAACCTTCCGCTTGGTGCATTTGTTCGGTTAATACTTTAGCACCTTGTTTGAACGCTTTGGCATCAACTCGAATAACATCTAATATGACTTTCAAGCCTTCAACAAACTGGCTTAAGTCATTGGTGATCAATGCAAGTTCGTCAGCTTCATTATCTTTAAGCGGCCCTGCTGGCGCTTTTTCTGTATTAACCACCAGCTGTAAATATTGATGTAATTTAGCCAAACGTGCTTGTAAGTAATACTCCATTGACCATAATCCGATAGCCAGCTGACACACCAGCAATCCAATCAGTAAGCTTAATATCGTAGTCTTAGTTATTTCAGCGTCCAAAAAGCTAATAATGATTAAAAAAGGCACTATTGTTAATAAAATAGGCGCTAATAACTTACGGTGTATCGATTTTTGGAATGTCGTATTCATATTATTTTCCGATTATCTTGTTATTATTCTGCAATCTGGAGGGGCTGTGTTATCAATAATATTGGTGTTATTCATCATAAGGTAAATGCATTGTTAACAAGCTAGTTACATTGTATCGGCAAACAAGGGTGAAGTTAAACTAATAAACCTCAGCTCGGGATAATAAATCCATATCAAACAGATCTTTGCCCCGCTAAATGCGTTGAATTCATTTGCAATAGCTCGCTATTGACGCATAAATTCGGCTTGTTAACAGCGCAAAGCTCAAGATTTAGGGTAAATCGTTGATTTTTTTGCTATTTAAATACCGTTTTTTCATCTCTTACCCCGAGCTGAGGTTAATAAAATGTCATAAAAAAATACCACCTAATTGGTGATATTTTTTTGATTGTTTTAACAACAAAAATCGGGTCAAGTTAGCCAAAGAAAAGTCGCCACAACCATGATGAATCAAGATCATCCTTACATGTTTGATATTGCTGAGCATAGCGCCTGGCGCGGTCATCAACTTTTTGAGCAACGGGTGTTAACCATTTTTTGGCTTTATATGAGCCACGTTTATAACCGCCCCAGCCTTCGTGATAATTGAGATACTGATTTTTCGCATCCCATTTAGACACGCCATTAATCTTATTGGTTTTATAAATAAACCAGCCCATGAAATCCATCGCATCATCAAAGTCGCTGCGGCTAGACCATGAATTACCGGTTTCTCGCACATAATCATCCCAGGTCATGGTTTTAGCCTGCGCATAACCGAAGGCATCGCTGGCACGCCCGGTAGGAATAAAGCCCAAAAAGTACTCCATGGGTGGAGCGGCGTTATGCTTGAATGAACTTTCTTGGTACATCATGGCTAAAGGAACATGCACAGGCACGCCCCACTTTTCACGGGTATCTACCGCAGCTTCATACCATGAACGATGTTGTTTAAAAATGGAGCAAAGGTTTTCAGGTTCAGCAGGAGGAGAGGTCGCACAACCGGATAATACAATTACACTGCACAAACTGACCATGTATAAAAACGGTTTCATAGCACCTCAATTAGCTCACTTGATAAAAATTAAGTGTCACATCTATGGCCTGCTAATGCAATTTATGGTTTTGGATTTAGCTCACACTCAAAGAATTCTTGCTTAAATACCACGGGTTGCCAGAAGTCTTTATTACTACCAACGTAAATTTTGTCGGTATTCATTTGAGCGGCTATATGGTAACGCTGATCCGTTTCAACATTCACAGTTAAAGTTTTTGGACCTCGCGCTGATAATGACACTTTTAGCTCAGGTGAGTTAATTAATTCCACTACCGTAAATTGATGCTCACCCGTTTGCAGCAAGTAATTAGGGCGAGAAATAACAGGCACCCCATCTAAGTGGGTCACAATAGTGCGATAAAGGTACTGGGTTGCATCTGGTTTTATATAAGCAGACACAGTGCCACATTCAAGGCCATTGTCAGACGATGCACAACCAGACAGCAACATAATCGTTGCTGTTAGGCTGAAGAACACCCCTGATTGTGGGTTCAATCGTTTTACTGCACCCATCAGACTTTATCGCCCTTCATTATGCTTTACAGCCACTATACAACTCTGGCGAAGCAACTTCTTTAAAATATTCTTGCAGGAAAATATCAAAATTAGGCATAGATTCAGATTCTATCTGCTGCTGTTTGTCTAATGATGATTCTGCCTCATCTTTATATTGCTGCTCAATTTCATGACTTAATGGATAAGTGCATAAAAAATCATGGTAATTATTAGCGAGTTGTTTAACCCAGTCGCCATGATCCACATTTTTAGTGATAATTTCATTAAGGACACGGCCAGAAAGTGTTTGGCTAGGATCTTCAATCGCACCAGCCCAATGGCTTAATGCGTTTTGATAACTGTAGCCATGCTCACCGTCTAATAAAGTGGCGAGTCGAGACAAGTCAGCAAACAAATCGGTTAGCCACACTTTAATATCAATATCCTGGCCATTTTGCTTAAGCATTAGCCCAGGCTTACGTCCTTCTAACACCACAGCTTTTAGGTTTGCCGCAATTTCTTTCTCGCCTTGATCATCGGTCAGTGCTGACGGTGACAATAAGCAATACAGTAAGAATAAATCTAAAAAGCGTACTTGAGTGGCATCAATACCAACCGGGCTAAATGGATTAACATCCAGTGCTCGTACTTCAATATATTCAACCCCTGCACGCATCAGAGCCTGTGAAGGTTTTTCGCCCGATTTTGTCACGCGTTTAGCACGAATAGGCGAGTAAAATTCATTCTCAATTTGCAAAATATTATGGTTTAGCTGACGGTATTCTCCGTCCACATTAACGCCAATTTGTTCAAACTTTTTCGATGGCATTTTAATCGCAGCTTGCACACCCGCTAGATACTCGGGCAGCGAGTTATAGCTGATATTCAGCGTATCTTGTTCTTTATTGGTATAGCCTAAATCACTCATGCGTAATGATGTGGCATAAGGTAAGTAAAGTGTGCCTTTTCCGGTTTTTTTAAAATCAAAATCAACGGTTTGATCTTTCACAAACGATGAACATAATGCGGGAGTAGAGCCAAATAAATATGGCAACACCCATACCAAACGGCGATAATTTCGGATCAAACCAAAATAAGATTCAGAAATAAACTCACAACGGCTTAATGAGTCTGAACGCATCTGCGGATTATTAGATAGTTTATTATCAAATAAGCGTTGCCATAGCTCTGCTGAGACAGAAAAGTTAAAATGCACCCCAGAAATAATTTGCATTAACGCACCGTAGCGATGAGTTAAGCCTTTTCTATAGAGGGTTTTCATCAGGCCGTTGTTTGACACACCATACTGTGCCACGGGAATATTTTTTACATCGCCAACATAACAAGGCATGCTAACGGGCCATAATTTTTGGCCGTTTAAGTTCCGCACTGTGTAAGCATGGGTTTGCGTTAACTCTTCAAGCAACTCATCAATGTCATTGTGCACTGGGGTAATAAACTCAAGCAAAGCTTCACTGTAGTCAGTGGTGATCCTTGAATGTGTTAATGCAGAACCTAAAGCTTGTGGATGTAAATCTTGTGCTAACTGGCCGTTACCTTCGATACGTAAAGCTTCACGCTCAATACCACGGAGCATACCGAGTAAGGCTTCGCGCCCTTCGCTGTCGCCAAGTTGGTCGACAATTTCATTGAAAGATTTCAATATTCTATTCTCTATTGATTAATTCGCGTGATTAAATACGATTGGTATCAGTAGACCCGATGATACCCGAGATTATTACCAAATTGGCAAAAAAACTGTAAACAAAAACGGCAACAGAAATTCTGCCGCCGTTTTAACTAGAACAAATACTGATATTGGGGTAAATCAGATCAATTCAAGTCAGCTATATAGGCAATTAATTTAACACTTCAATTGGATAGCCCAATGGCGCAAGCTGTGGCTCAATGACTTTTTTATCACCAACCACTAATATCACCATAGTATTGATATCAAGTAGCGATTTGGCAAGTGAGTTTAATTCAGTGGTGGTCACTGAATTAATGATCTGAGTTTGCTCAGCGGTAAATTGATGGTCTAGCTGATAACGCTGAATTTTACGAATAAAACCGGCCTTTTGATAAGGTGTTTCAAAGTCCAACGCTTGTCCTTGAGTAATCGAATTGCGTAAAAATGCTAATTCTGTTTCATTCATACCAGACTGCTGATAGGTTTGGATCTCATTAATAAACTCGCTAATCGCCGCCCCTGTGACATCACTTCTAACACTGGCGGAGGCGATAAACTCGCCGCTGTCTTCTTGGCCACTAAAGCCTGTTCTGGCGCCATAAGTGTAACCTTTGTCTTCGCGTAAGTTTAAATTTATGCGGCTATTGAATGCACCACCCAATGGGTAATTCATTAAGTTAGCTTTAAAATAATCACCGGTAACATCATAGGTTAATGCGCGTTTACCAATATTAATCACCGACTGCGCCGCATCTGGCTTATCGATAATATAAATGGTTGCAGGTTTAGCGTGGATCCGTTTATCAATAGGTGAAAGCACACTGGCGTTACCCGCCCAATGGCTAAATCCATTAAGCATAGGTATCACATCAGCTTTGGCTAAATCAGACACCAACACCATTTGCGCATTACCAGCAGTAAATTGCTGTTGATAAAAATCTTTTACATCATCAAGGGTTAATGCCGATACCGATGCCACTGTGCCTAAATCGCTACTGCCCATGGCGGTATTATTGCCATATAACAAGGCAGAAAAACCATTGCTGGCCAGAAAACTCGGATTGGTCATTGCTTGTTGCAAACTTTGTAATTGCTGCTGTTTAACGCGTTCGAAGTCTGCACTGACAAAACCAGGCTGGAATAAACGCTCTTCAACAATGCTTAAGGTTGCGGCAAGGTTTTTCGACAAACTCGATATTTGCACATAGGTTTGTGACTCACCTGCGCTAACACTGACATTAGAACCTAACATTTCTAATGCTTGAGCTAACTCTTCTGTTGAGCGCTTATTGCTTGATTCATCCATCATAGCTGCGGTTAGCTTGGCTAGTCCGGCTTTTTCAACAGGCACAGTACGGTGGCCGCCTTCAAGGTAAATCACTAGCTCGACTGTCGGTGTCTCTTCACTTTCAGTGCCCATCACCTCAATACCATTGCTTAAGGTGGCAGACCAAAGTGTCGGCACAGTCAACTGTGGTGCGTCACCCGGAGCTGGTATTAAAGCGCGATCAAAGTGTGATACAACAGGCTTAATATCAACCAGTCCTGTCACCGCATCTTCTGCAATGGCTAAGGTTTTGGGTTCAAAATTATCTGCTTTGGCAATTAACTGTGATTGACCTTCAGGCACCACACTCATCACCACTCTAGGTTTATCTTTGATGTATTGATTAAATACCCGCATAACATCTGCTTTGGTCACGCTATTGTAACGGGCTAAATCTTTAGCTACTCGGTTAGGGTCACCATAAAAGGTTTCGTTTGAGGCCAAAGTTGCCACCTTGCCAGCGACACTTTGCAACCCAAAAATAGTACTGGCTTCAAACTGTACTTTAACCTTTTGTAGATCCTCTTCAGTGACACCGCGTTGCTCAAACTCAGCAATAGATTCATTAATTTTAGCTTCTAATGCGTCTAGTTTGCCGCCATTGGCAGGATTAGCTAGGGCATACAAAGTAAATTGGCACATCAATTCTTGGCATGGATGACTAACCGATGATTGCACCGCAAGCCCATCTTTAACTAAGTTTTTGTATAACAATGACGTTTGACCGCCACCAATGATATCAGCCAGTAAATCTAATGCCGCTTCATCAGGGTGACCGGCATACACTGTTGGCATACCCACGTATAACAAAGGCAGATGTACTTTATCTTCCATTGAAATATAACGGGTCTTATCTAAAGTGACCGCTGTTTTAGTAGTAGCATCCACTTTAGGTCCTGAAGGGATTTCACCAAAATATTGGTTAATCCAGGCTAAGGTTTGCGCTTCATCAAAATCACCACCAATGGTTAATGTGGCGTTATTAGGCCCATACCAACGTTGGAAAAAGTGCTTCACATCATCGACAGTGGCACGTTCAAGATCGTCCGGCCAACCAATAACTGGCCATGAATAAGGGTGCCCTTCAGGATAAAGCGCTTGTGCAAAACGCTCGCCTAAACGGCCATAAGGGCGATTATCAATCCGCTGTGCCCGCTCATTTTTAACGGTTTCACGTTGTACTTCAAATTTTTCACTGGTTAAAGCAGGTAACAAGAAACCCATACGGTCTGACTCTAACCAGAGCATTTTTTCTAACTGATTTTTGGGTACAGTTTCAAAATAATTAGTTCTATCGGAATTGGTTGTACCATTTAGTGTACCGCCCGCTTCGGTAACCACTTTAAAGTGTTGCTCATCGGCGACATTTTGTGAGCCCTGGAACATCATATGTTCAAATAAATGGGCAAAACCACTGCGTCCGGCTAATTCCCGTGCCGAGCCCACATGATAGGTCACGTCAACGTGTACAAGGGGATCTGATGTGTCTTGATGCAGAATCACCGTTAGCCCATTGGCCAGCTGATATTTTTTGTAAGAAATGCCAATCTCACTGTCAGCAGCGACAATCGTTTCAATTAAACTGACTCCTGCTGGTAAGCTGGTTTGCTGTGTAATGGAACTAACACTACTATTCGTCTTTTCTGCTGCACATCCGGTGATTGCCGCACTAATCGCGACCGCAAGTATCCACTTTTTCAAAAAACACTCCTTGAGTTTATATCGCTAAATGATCAAATTGCTGCCATAAAGACAAACACAATTAAACTATAGCGTACTGTTTTACCGATAAAAATCATTATGGTTGAGCTTACCATAGGTAACTTTAACCACCCGGCAATTAAGCACAAGATGTCACCAATAAGCGGTAGCCAAGATAACAGTAATGCCCATACCCCAAAACGTTCAAACCAACCTAGTGAACGTTGATAATACTTGTTATCAAAATCAGCTGGTGATTTTGCAAATCGTCCAGCTCGGCCTAAATAATAACTCGTGACGGCACCTAAGGTATTGCCCAAACTGGCGACTATTAATAACCCTAGCCAAGATTGGTTGTCTTGTTGCAACAAACCAATAAGTAAAACTTCTGATCCTCCCGGTAACAAGGTGGCAGCTAAAAAAGCCCCAGAAAACATCAACCATAATTCTGTCAAAATGTACCCTTATGATTTTAAATACTATTTCTCATACTTTTACACAAAAAAGTGTTTCATTATAAAAGTTGTTGCACTGTAAAATTTATAATTATATTAACATTGATATATATAATTATAAGTTATATCAAATTAACGTTGTTTGTCTTTATTTGCCTCTCTAGAATGCCATTAAATTTGCTTCATCTACCTAGAATGCGTAACTTACACGATTGATCCACGCCGCAATAGACGGATGCATTATTCATAATCAACACATTCATTTTTTGTAGCTATAACTTACAATGATAATAAACTGAGAATCCCGATGATTTTAGACACCTTTAACCGTATTCCATTTTGGCAGAAAGTCCTCGCAGGCTTCATATTAGGGACGCTTGCGGGTGTCGCTTTAGGCGATGCTGCAATTATCCTTAAGCCATTGGGTGACCTATTTATTAGCGCGATCAAAATGTTGGTCGCCCCGCTAGTCTTTTGCGCCATTGTGGTCAGTATTACCTCGTTAGGCAATCAAACAAACTTAAAGCGCTTAAGCTTGAAAACCTTAGGCCTATTTATGCTGACGGGCACGATAGCTTCATTTATTGGTTTAGCGGTTGGCAGCTTAATCGACATGGGTGGTTCACTTGAATTAGCCACTACCGAAGTGCGTGAACGTGACATTCCTGGGTTTGCCCAAGTATTACTCAATATGATCCCGGTTAATCCATTTGCCTCTTTAGCTGAAGGTAAAGTTTTACAGATTATTGTATTTGCAGCCTTAGTCGGTATTGCAATTAATGCCGTCGGTGAAAAAGCTGAACCATTGAAGAAGGTCATGGAAGCCAGTGCTGAAGTGATGTTTCAACTGACGCGCATGGTATTAAAACTGACCCCGATTGGTGTATTTGGCTTAATGGCTTGGGTTGTTGGCGAGTACGGTTTAAGTACCTTACTACCATTAGGTAAATTTATTATTGCCATTTATATTGCTGCGTTCATTCACATTATTTTTGTTTATGGTGGATTGATTAGATTTGCCGCTGGCTTAAGCCCGGTAAAGTTTTTCCGCAAAGCCATGCCTGCTCAGCTGGTTGCCTTTAGTACCGCATCGAGCTTTGGTACCCTACCTGCTAGTACACGTTGTACTGAAGCAATGGGCGTATCAAAACGTTACAGTGCCTTTGTACTGCCGTTAGGCGCGACCATGAACATGGACGGTTGTGGTGGTATTTACCCTGCTATTGCCGCTATCTTTATTGCTCAAATCTACGGTATCCCCTTAGATATGACTGATTACATGCTGATTGCCGTTACCGCCACGGTTGCCTCTGTAGGTACCGCTGGCGTACCCGGCAGTGCAATGGTGATGTTAACTGTTACCTTAGGTGTTATCGGCTTGCCCCTTGAAGGCATTGCATTTATTGCCGCCATTGATCGCATTATTGATATGATCCGCACCGCGACCAATGTCACCGGTGACATGATGACCGCGGTTGTTATAGGCAAAAGCGAAGGTCAATTAGATATTGAGCAGTTCAACTCTGAAGAGACACTCACTGAACAGAAAATCGCTTAACCAGCGTTGAAAGGACTTATGTTTGATTGAGTACCTTTAAGTCTGTTGATGCTAAAGCAATAAATGCCAATATCACGTTAATGATATTGGCATTTTTTATCGCCTATCCCGCAGTCTAATTCGGTTCATAATAGGGTTATTCTGCATGCGGTCTTTTTACATAACCTCACCTACAATAACGTCAAAATCTTATACTCAGGTAACAAAAAAACCAAAAATATCCTGCTAACATATTTATTTTTACAATAAGAGTCTTTGTTGCAAGGTGTTCGCTGAGTAAGAAAATGCGTATTTCATACTTACGCAGCATTCTTGTATAAAGCACAAAACAGTTTATCTAGAGCATATAAATGCAATATTAATATCATTAAACTGTCACGCAAGTTAACTAAATTGTCCGCTTTATATTACAGAATTCTATTCAGGACGTTAGTTTATGAAGCGATTTACTCAAGGTAAGGCAACACTTTTAGTGTCTGCAATTATGACCACAATGTTATTAACAGCATGCAATGGTGATGACGGGCAAACAGGTGCCGCGGGGACTAATGGCGCAAACGGAACTGATGGCAGTATAGGATTATCAGCATTAGTCGCGGTAACCCCCATTACGGCAGGTCATGCGCAGTGCCCCTTTGGTGGACAGCAAATTGAAACCGGATTAGACGCCAACAGTAATGGCGTACTGGAGTCTAGTGAAGTTGATAGCCTACAAACTCAAGTGATTTGTAATAACAACCTAAATACCCTGAGTGTTGATTTAGTCGGCCGTTATCAATCAGGTGTCTATGGACTTAGCGCCGCTGAAATCGTTGACTATCACTCGACTAGCCAAAGCGCATTTGTGGTCAATGCCCAAAGTGGCAAGGTTGATGTGTTAGATTTATCACAATTGACTCAAACACCCGTTGAAGCTGAAGCAGGTTATAGTTTAAATAATATCACCAAAAAAACTGAATTGAATATCAGCGGCGATACAGGGTTAACTCTATTAGGTGCAGTTAACAGTGTCAGTGTGTCGGGTAATTTATTAGCCACGGCCGTTGAACGTGCTGATTCATTAGGTAATGCGACTCAAGGCAATGGTATTGTTGCCTTTTATCAATTATCAGGCAGTGAATTACCTGTCTACTTGTCATTTGTTGAAGTGGGTGCGTTACCTGACAATGTCGCTTTCACGCCTGATGGTAGTGTGTTGTTAGTTGCTAATGAAGGTGAGCCGAACAGCGCTTATGATGTCGATCCTGAAGGGTCTATTGGGCTTATTGCCATCACCAATGGTGTACCGGCAACATCGGCTACCATGATTGATTTTAAAGATTTTAACCTAGGTGGTTTACGTCATGCTGAACTTAGCCCATTAATTAAAATCAATGGTCCAGGAGCTAGCGTAGCGCAAGACTTTGAACCTGAGTACATTTCAGTCTCTCCAGACAATCAATATGCTTATGTTAGTTTACAAGAAAACAATGCCATTGCGGTGATTGATATCAAGGCGGCAAAGGTAAAAAATATTATCGCATTAGGCCTTAAGAATTTTGGCTTAGATACCAACAAAATAGACGCTAGTGATAAAGACGATGCGATAAACTTACAAACTTACACTGGTGTTTATGGCATGTATCAGCCAGATACGATTGCCAGTTATCGCTGGAACAATGCTGACTTTATCGTGACAGCCAACGAAGGCGATGCTCGAGATTATGCAGGGTTTTCTGAAGAAGCTCGCGCTGCGGACCTAAGTTTAGACCCTAACCAGCCACAGTTTGCCACCGCACAAGATAAAACCCAACTGGGACGTTTAAAAGTAACCACCAGTATGGGCGATGACAATAATGACGGGTTAATGGATAAAATTGTTGCCTATGGTGGTCGTTCATTTTCAATTTGGACAGCTGATGGTCAACAAGTATTTGACAGTGCTGGTGACTTTGAGCGTATTACTGCGGCGTTATTAGGGATGAACTTTAATAATAACAACGATGAAAACAAAGGTGACAGCCGCAGTGACGATAAAGGACCAGAGCCAGAAGCTCTCGCTATAGGTCAGATTGGTTCAAATACTTATGCATTTATTGGTTTAGAACGCACTTCTGGATTTATGATTTACGACATCAGCAATCCTTTTGCTGTGTCATTCGTAGATTACGTTCATAATCGTAACTTTGATGCTGATTTTGCCATTGATACCGACACTGGTGGAGTTGAAGGTGATGCATCAATGGCCGGTGATTTAGGTCCTGAAGGGATGAAATTTATTGCTAGCCAAAACAGCCCAACAGGGGTGCCACTACTACTTATTGGTAATGAAGTCAGCGGCACAACTGCTGTATATCAATTACGATTACAGTAAGGTCATTGCCTCACTCAAGTAGATCCTAAATATATAAGGTTTACTTATCGCTACATAATACAAAACGCCAAACATAATTTGCTTGGCGTTTTGTATTTATCCCTATTTTATAGAGATCGGCTATTAAATTTAAATTTCAACAAAAATAGTTACTCGATTATTCGTCATCTAGTGACATAGCTTCTTTTATTTCATCACTGCCAAAACCTTTACGGGATAAATACGCATACGCTTTCGACTTTTCTTTGTAATCCGATAAGTTATAACGTTTTTTAGCTAGCTGATCTTTACAGCTTTGATAGAAATCAACCTCTTCAGTTAAGGTTAACTGGTAAAGGGTTTCTTCAAAATCAGTCACGTCAATCAATCGCTGTTTAAGCTCCTGCAAGATAAGTGTTTTACCTTTGCCTTTATTAAATAGCTTAATAATTTCTGTTGTTAAATCAACTTTGTCAGCTTTTATCGCCAGCTTGCTGCGCAATGTGTCACTTTCAGGATGGTGGGATAATGCATGATCAATTTCTGCGCGTGAAAATCCTTTTGTAGTCATCTGGGTATAGACTTTTTCTTTACTGGTGCCATTAAAGTTATCAAATCTATTAAGTAGTCTAGACGTGGCCATTTCAAAGGTATCGACCTGTTGCTCGTGCATTACTTGCTCTATTGCTGTTTCAATGTCTGTTGCTGATAGACCGCGCAGTTGTAGTTTGCGCCTTATTGCGCCTGCACCTAGCTCACTGCTAAAGGCCGACTGGCAATAACGTACAGCGAAGTCGAAGTCATTTTTTAAATAACCACTTTCTACTAGTCTAGCCAGTACGATATCAATCCATTGTTGATTATCAGTTTTACGCGCTAGCTTGGTGCGAATTTCGTTAATAGTGAAGTCTTGCTGACCAAGATGCCAGTAAGCACTGTTAAAGACATTATCGATAGTTTTGGCTTGACGTAATGGGGCACGCTGCATAGAAATTGGTCTTTAAGTAACAAGTAATCTCAAACAGTGTAGCAGTTATGGCTAATGATGATTAAGCAAAAAATAAGGCCAGTACATGATGCACTGGCCTTATTTTAATAATATCGACACAGATTTCTAAGTGCTACTTCAATGTGTAGATATATAACTTTAAAACGATATTAGCCTAATACCGCTAATAAGACCCCAGCAGCAACGGCACTGCCTAACACACCAGCCACATTCGGGCCCATAGCATGCATTAACAAGAAGTTTTGATGATTAGCTTCCAAGCCAACCTTGTTAACCACTCGGGCCGCCATAGGCACGGCTGACACGCCTGCTGCGCCAATTAATGGATTAACCTTACCGCCTGATAACTTACATATTAACTTAGCCATCAACACGCCTGTAGCGGTACCAATAGAGAATGCCACTGCACCTAGCAGTAAAATGCCTAAGGTTTCAATTCGTAGAAATTGATCAGCTGACAGTTTAGATCCCACAGCTAACCCTAAGAAGATAGTGACAATATTGATAAGTTCGTTTTGTGATGTTTTAGATAGACGGTCAACTACACCCGATTCACGCATCAAATTACCCAAACAGAACATACCCACAAGTGGCGTGGCGGCAGGTAAAAACAAAATGGTTAACCCAACTACCATTAACGGGAAAATAATTTTTTCACGTTTACTGACTTCGCGAAGCTGCTCCATTTTAATGCTACGTTCAGCAGGAGTAGTTAACAACCTCATAATGGGCGGTTGAATTAAAGGTACTAACGCCATATACGAATATGCTGCTACCGCAATTGCGCCTAACAAATCTGGCGCGAGCTTAGAGGCCAGAAAGATAGCTGTGGGGCCATCTGCGCCACCAATAATGGCAATAGCAGCCGCATCTTGCATAGTAAACTCAAAACCTGGCACCCAATTTAATGCTATCGCACCCAACAATGTGGCAAAGATACCAAACTGTGCTGCGGCCCCTAATAGTAACGTTTTAGGGTTAGCAATTAAGGCTCCAAAATCGGTCATAGCGCCAACGCCCATAAAGATCAATAACGGAAAAACTCCCGTTTCAATCCCTATATGATAAGCGTACCAAAGCAAGCCGCCTTCATCGGTAAAGCCTGCATTGGGAATGTTGGCTAAAATGGCACCAAAGCCGATAGGCAATAATAACAAAGGCTCAAAGCCACGTGCGATGGCAAGATAAAGTAATAAACACCCTACGCCCATCATTAATACTTGCCCACCGGTGAAATGAGCAATACCTGTTTCGCCCCAAAAGGCCATTAATCCTTCCATAATGTCCTCTTACGCCAAATCTAATAATGCTGAGCCAACCGTGACACTGTCGCCTTGCTTAACCGCAAGATTAGTGACCACACCGTCTTCGTTCGCACGCACTTCAGTTTCCATTTTCATAGCTTCAAGAATGATAACCACTTCACCGGCTTTAATCGCTTGACCGTTAGCCACAAGCACTTTAAATATATTACCCGACAATGGCGCTGTCATACTGTATTTAACTGCACCAGTAGGCGCTGAGACGACTTGAGTAGGGGTAGCAGCATTAGAAGTAGCCACAGGCACTATTTGACTGATCTCACCACCCTGGCTTACCTGAACAACAAAACTTTGACCTTCTACATTAACGGTATAGGTTTCAGGGCCTTTTTCGTTATCCGCTTTAACCACTAAATCATCTGCTGAGGGCACAGGTTCAAAGGCATCAGGGTTACCCCGATTTTGTAGAAACTTAAGACCAATTTGATTAAATAAAGCATAGGTCATTACATCGTCGTCAGACTCAGCGGCCAAAGTAAAACCTTCTTCTTGGGCTTTAATGGCTAGCTCTGTTCGGAGCTTATCAAGTTCAGGGGCGATTAAATCAGCTGGACGACAAGTAATAGCTTTTGCTCCATTTAACACACGAGCTTGTAGCTCAGCATTAACCGGAGCGGGTGTCGCGCCATATTCGCCTTTAAACACACCTTCGGTTTCTTTAGTCATCGATTTGTATCGTTCACCCATCAACACATTGATAACCGATTGAGAGCCAACAATTTGTGACGTTGGTGTCACTAAAGGTAAGAAACCTAAGTCTGCGCGTACCCGTGGGATCTCAGCTAACACGGCATCCATCTTGTCTGCAGCACCTTGCTCTTTTAGCTGATTTTCCATGTTGGTTAACATGCCACCTGGCACTTGGGCGCGTAAAATACGTGAATCAATTCCCTTAAGTGCGCCCTCAAAACGGACGTACTTTTTACGTACTTCACGGAAATAAGCGGCTATCTCTTCTAAGAGCACCATATCGTAGCCAGTGGCCCTATCGGTATCTTCTACCATGGCCACTAACGTTTCGGTTGCGCTGTGGCCGTAGGTTTGGCTCATTGAAGAGATTGCAGTATCAAGCACATCAACACCCGCCTCGATGGCCTTTTGGTATGTCGCTGTGCTAAGACCTGTTGTCGCATGACAATGCATCGATACCATTAAGTCAGTTTGCGACTTTAAGCGGCTAATTAAATCATAAGCTTGCATCGGCTTAAGTAAGCCAGCCATATCTTTAATACATAATGAATCCGCGCCCATGTCTTCTAAGCGCTTAGCCATATCAACCCAAGTATCAAGGGTATGTACTGGGCTAGTGGTGAATGAAATCGTCCCCTGCGCGTGACCACCAACATTTTTAACCGCTTTAACGGCGGTTTCTAAGTTACGCACATCGTTCATGGCATCAAAAATACGGAACACATCAACACCATTGGTGTGTGCACGCTCTACAAAACGAGTGACGACGTCATCAGCATAATGGCGATAACCTAATAAATTTTGTCCTCGTAACAACATTTGCTGTGGCGTGTTTGGCATGGCTTTTTTGAGTTCACGAATGCGATCCCACGGGTCTTCGCCTAAATAGCGAATACATGAATCGAAAGTAGCGCCACCCCATGATTCTAATGACCAATAACCCACTTTATCCAGCAAGGAAGCAATGGGTAACATGTCATCAATACGTAAGCGTGTTGCAAGTAGAGATTGGTGGGCGTCACGCAGGACGACATCGGTGAGTAATAACGGCTTGCTCATAAAAGCTCCCAAAATAAATCTTACGCGCGATATTGATGAATCGCAGAAGTAATAGCGGCGACTAACTTAGGATTTAATCCTGTCGTTGATCCTGTGTTGATCTTTGGCTCTGGTGTTGGCTCAATAGGAACTGGACTGTATTTAGCCACTATTCCAATGCCGACAATTAAAATACTCAAGAAAATGAACACTAAGCCCATTCCCATCACCATAATGCCAAGCGCATCAACTAATTGTTGGCTGATCGATGCCATAGTCCCTCACTGTAATAAATACGACAAATATGTTCCATTGGGTAACATGCCAAGCTTTGACATGCGTATTAAGGCATGATGACTCGCGGCCTCGTTATTTCGCATTCATTTATTCAAAACCATTTTCAGAATAAATATTCAATTAATACTTGACCAGCTAATCAAGCCAACTTTAACAGAAACTGAATTCATATCCATTTTAACGGCTTTTGATGTTACAAAATATACACAAATTATAACAAAACCACTATCCAACTGTAAAATGGTCTTACCATAAATAATTACCAAAAATAGAAACAAATAAGAATTACATAACAAAAGCAGCCATTAACTAAGGATTACATAATAAACCTCACTTCCCATCTGACATACAAGAGTGTTACATCATTGTTGGCCAAACTGAACAGACAACCACCAACGATTTACCGCCACTTATTGTTCCAATCTTGAGCATTGAATAAAAATTTACTAAACATAAAAATAAAATCACAACTCTGTGATGGGATTGGTTATTTATAGTCATTAAAGATGATAAGTAGATTGAAAGATCACCAAAATGTCTATCGAAGATGAATATGGATGATTAAACGCAGGTAAATGAAATGATTAGAAATCGAAGGCAAAAAAAAAACCTGCTAATTAATAGCAGGTTTTTAAATGTGGTGCGCGTGGGAGGAGTCGAACCTCCGACCGCCTGGTTCGTAGCCAGGTACTCTATCCAGCTGAGCTACACGCGCAAAATCTTACTTAGCACTTAATGCCATCATTACATCAGATTAAAGTGCAGTGCACTATAACATCAATGAATGAATGGCGGAGAAGGAGGGATTCGAACCCTCGATGGGAGTTAAAGCCCATACTCCCTTAGCAGGGGAGCGCCTTCGGCCACTCGGCCACCTCTCCGTCAAATATGGTGCGCGTGGGAGGAGTCGAACCTCCGACCGCCTGGTTCGTAGCCAGGTACTCTATCCAGCTGAGCTACACGCGCAAATTTGTTTTATACAGTCTTTCTATTTTGAATGGTGCGGATGGAAGGAGTCGAACCTTCGACCGCCTGGTTCGTAGCCAGGTACTCTATCCAGCTGAGCTACATCCGCATTCAAAATCACAACAATAGAAATGGTGCGGATGGAAGGAGTCGAACCTTCGACCGCCTGGTTCGTAGCCAGGTACTCTATCCAGCTGAGCTACATCCGCATCGATTTAACTATTGTAAGAAATGGCGGAGAAGGAGGGATTCGAACCCTCGATGGGAGTTAAAGCCCATACTCCCTTAGCAGGGGAGCGCCTTCGGCCACTCGGCCACCTCTCCGTTTTCTTGGCGCACATATTACTGTTTGCCGAAAATAAGTCAAACCCTTTTTCCAAACCACTAACCATTTGAACTGTTTTTAAGCACATTGAGGGGTTTAACAGCAAATAAGACTCCAAATGCTCTACTTATTAAGTGAATAAATAATATTAGCTAAATAAAATACTTTCTCACCTATTACAATATTTGCAGTCAAGCTAAACAAAACTTTACCGCGTTTAAAAACAAAAAAGTCAGCAAATGCTGACTTAGTCGTTTCAATATCTAACAAAAACTGCTTAGAAATTACCACTATCAGATGAGTCTGACTTTTCAGATTGGATCCGTTGGTAAATTTCTTCACGGTGAACAGATACTTCTTTGGGCGCATTGACACCAATACGTACTTGGTTACCCTTGACACCTAATACTGTGACAGTGACTTCATCACCAATCATCAATGTTTCGCCTACACGACGAGTCAAAATTAGCATATTGGTTACTCCTTTAGTTCACACTGCATAACACGCTTTGTCCGTAATATGCGTTATTATAGGGTTTGCTCAGTAAAAGTCATAGTAACTTCAAATACAAAGTTTGACTATTAAGCATATATAATTCAAAAATTAACAAATGAGCTAATACCAACATAAAAGTGCATCGACATTAGATCATACAAAATGACAATTACGATAAATAGTTAACAAACCCGTTATGCACGACATATTAAACCATTTTCGAACCAACTTAAGTGTTAAGTTAACCGCGCTGTGATAGTGACCAGCAGCAAAACTGTGTTAACTATGCCAAAAGTGTCAATGACACTCAAGCCTTAAAGTGTAATAACCCTGCTTTAAGACTTGATTTAAGTATTATTTTTCGTTCACGGCTATTGTTTAGCCTAAGCGTTCAGTCAACCAAGGTAACACTAAAGCTAATGCGGCATCTAAGTTCTCAGGCTGAGTACCGCCCGCTTGTGCCATATCTGGGCGTCCACCGCCTTTACCGCCGACTTGCTGAGCAATCATAGCCACCAACTCACCGGCTTTAACTTGCTTGGTTAAATCATTACTGACACCGGCAATCAAATTAACTTTACCTTCAGTGGCAACACCTAATACGATAATGGCAGACTTTAACTTTTGCTTAAGCTCATCTTGCAAACCACGTAGTGATCCAGCATCAACACCTTCAAGCTTTTTCACTAGGACTTTAATACCATTTATCTCAATAGCATCACCTGCTAAATCAGCACTTGCTGCAGCGGCAAGCTTATCTTTCATTTGCGATAAGTCTTTCTCAAGCTGTTTCACTTTATCTAGCTGCGCTTTTAATTTAGTGATAACAGAAGCACTGTCTGATTTAAGTAACGCAGCGGCTTCTTCTAACTGGGCTTGTTGATCTGCCACATAGGCCATTGCCGCAGCGCCAGTAACAGCTTCAATACGACGCACACCTGCAGCAATACCGCTCTCGGAGGTTAATTTAAATAAGCCAATGTCACCCGTGCGACTAACGTGCGTACCGCCACATAACTCAATAGAGAAGTCATCCATGGTAACAACACGTACCTGTGCATCATACTTCTCGCCAAATAACGCCATTGCGCCTTTTTCTTTGGCTTCATCGATACCCATTTCTTGGGTATTTAATTGATGATTCAGACGAATTTGAGTATTAACTAACTCCTCAATCTCTTTAATTTCAGCCGGCTTGACACCTTCAAAATGTGAGAAGTCAAAACGTAGACGCTCAGGATTGACTAAGGAGCCTTTTTGGGTCACATGACTGCCTAATACTTGACGAAGTGCAGCATGAAGTAAGTGAGTCACTGAATGGTTAAGTTCAGTGCTCTTGCGCAAGTTGTTATCGACTAAAGCCGTTAAATTAGCACCAACTTTAATTGTGCCCTGAGTCAGTTTTCCCTGGTGACCCGTTGCCTGGCCAAATTTCTGTGTATCATGCACCTCAAAGCTAACGCCTTGTGCGTTTAGCAGACCTTGGTCACCAACTTGTCCGCCAGATTCTGCGTAGAAAGGTGTGTTATCGAGTACCAGCACAGCTTCCTGACCAACTGTCACTTCGCCCACTTCGTTGCCATCAACGTACAAAGCAACTACGGTCGCATCACCGGTTAAGCCTTGATAACCACAAAATGCGGTTTGCTTATCAATAATCAATTGCTTGTTGTAATCAGTACCAAAGTTACCAGCAGCTTGCGCACGGCTACGTTGCTCAGCCATTGCCGCTTCAAAACCAACTTCATCAACAGTAATATCACGTTCGCGGCATACGTCTGCGGTCAAATCCACAGGGAAGCCGTAGGTATCGTAAAGTTTAAATGCGGTGTCTCCATCAAGCATTTTGCCTGATAAGCTATTAAGCGCGTTATCAAGCAGCCCTAAACCACGCTCTAACGTGCGGGCAAATTGCTCTTCTTCAGCTTTTAGGGCTTTTTCAACAATTGCTTGCATTGCAGCTAAGCCTTTAGCTGCATCACCCATAACGTTAATTAAGGTAGGTACAAGCTTATAGAAAAACGCATCCGTAGCACCAAGCTTATTACCATGACGTACTGCGCGGCGAATAATACGACGCAGTACATAACCACGGCCTTCATTAGAAGGTAAAACACCGTCCGCAATCAGGAAAGAGCAAGAACGAATATGATCAGCTATTACGCGTAATGATTTATTTTCTAAATCAGTAACGTTAATTATTTCAGCTGTTTTAGCAATAAGTTGCTTAAAGATATCAATTTCATAATTTGAATGTACGCCCTGCATGATAGCTGCAATACGTTCAATTCCCATGCCGGTATCAACAGACGGCTTAGGCAAAGGTAACATCTCACCATCTGCTTGACGGTTATATTGCATGAATACGATGTTCCAAATCTCGATAAAACGATCACCATCTTCTTCAGGTGAGCCAGGACGTCCGCCCCAAATATGATCGCCATGGTCATAGAAAATTTCAGAACATGGACCACAAGGACCGGTGTCACCCATTTGCCAGAAGTTATCTGACGCATAAGCCCCACCTTTATTATCGCCGATTCGGATAATATTCTCAGCAGCTACGCCAATTTTGTTATTCCACAGCTCAAACGCTTCATCATCGGTTTCATAAATGGTCACGCATAAACGATCTTTTGGTAATTTCAATGTTTCAGTTAAAAAGGTCCAAGCAAAACGGATCGCTTCTTCTTTGAAGTAATCACCAAAACTAAAATTACCTAGCATTTCAAAAAAAGTGTGGTGACGGGCGGTATAACCCACGTTATCTAAATCATTATGCTTACCACCTGCTCGAACACAGCGCTGTGATGTCGTCGCACGAGTGTAGCTGCGTTTATCCATCCCCAAGAACACATCTTTAAATTGGTTCATGCCGGCATTGGTAAATAGCAGTGTTGGGTCGTTAGTTGGAACCAGCGAACTACTGTCTAAAACTTGATGTCCGTTATCTTCAAAGTACTTTAAAAAAGCACTTCTTAACTCTGCAGTGGTCTGAAACATGGATGCGTCCTGATATAGAGAATACAAAAGTGTCTAGCTTGCTATACAAGCCAGTAAATGAGGGCATTATATACTGAATTTACGCAAAAATGCGAGATGAGTAAGGCGATTATCATCTGAACAATATTCGATTAGCTTATCGCAAAATATGAGTGCTGTGGCATAAGATTAACAATCTTCTCAATTAGCTATAAATCTGAATATAGGTGCGTAAACACTCGCTTTAAGGTAATTTGTAGTTAAACAGTCCTTCATATATTGCAGCTAGTATTACATCTAGGCTTTAACTTAGGGTTTGTTATGCAAACCAGAATGTTTTTAAAAGGAAAAGTAATGAAGTTTAGCTTTAATGGCGAAGATGCTAGCCAAATTTTTGTCGGCGCATTTGCGCTTGCGGTACCGATTTCGTTTTCAGAGGAAGCGTGGCGATTAGGTGAAACACTCCCTTTTTTCAATTTATTAATGCTTTTTTTATTATCGGTTATTTTTTTAGGGCTATATACCTATCAAAGTGTATTTCAAAATAATATTAGCTCAAGAAAATTAGTGTTTATTTTCCGTATTGTCATCGCTTACCTAATGACAGCATTAGTGGTTGCATTAGTGCTATTTTGTTTAGACAAATTACCCTTTTGGGTAGATCCATTAACATCGCTAAAACGGATAATAGTTATTACTATGCCTGCATCGATGGGCGCGATTGTAGTGGACAGTTTTGATAAAGAATAATCTTGTATAGGATGAACTGGAGACAATGTTATTTGGTTTGTTATTGTTCTGCGGTTAACATTTTAAGCTACTAAAATTTAATATATTCAATTAATTGAGTTGATAACAGGTGGAACTAGTCGGTATAGCAAGGATAACAACAGAGTGTTTTTAACTGAAGCATAAAAAAGTCGCGATACGTAAAATACGCACCACGACTTAAATAAATTAATTAGCAGCTAAAACAAAGCTAGCTTAAAAAACTTCACCAGTTTCTAAATCAATATTTTCATCTGTAGATGATGCTGGTGCGGTACCTGTTCCAGAACCAAGCAACATCTCACGTAATGTCTTATCAATCTCTTGTGCAATAGCTGGATTTTCGGTTAAGAATTTACCGGCATTAGCACGGCCTTGACCAATTTTTTCGCCTTTATAGCTGTACCAAGCACCAGCTTTGTCAACTAGCTTATGTGCAACACCTAAGTCCACTAGTTCACCAGTACGGTTAATACCTTGACCGTAAAGAATTTGGAATTCAGCTTGCTTAAATGGTGCGGCAATTTTGTTTTTAACAACTTTAACACGGGTTTCGTTACCGACGACTTCATCGCCATCTTTAATCGCGCCAGTGCGGCGAATATCTAAACGAACTGAAGCATAAAACTTAAGTGCATTACCACCGGTTGTCGTTTCAGGGCTACCAAACATTACTCCAATTTTCATACGAATTTGGTTAATAAAAATAAGTAAAGTATTTGACTGCTTAAGGTTACCAGCCAGCTTACGCATAGCTTGGCTCATCATACGAGCCGCTAAGCCCATATGCGAATCACCAATTTCACCTTCAATTTCAGCTTTTGGTGTTAACGCAGCAACAGAATCGACAACAATAACATCTACCGCACCTGAGCGAGTTAAAGCATCACATATTTCTAATGCTTGTTCACCTGTATCTGGCTGTGAACATAATAAGTTATCAATATCTACGCCTAGTTTTTTTGCATAAATAGGATCAAGTGCATGCTCAGCATCAATAAAGGCACATGTTTTACCTTCACGTTGTGCTGCGGCAATAACTTCTAGGGTCAGTGTTGTTTTACCTGATGATTCTGGGCCGTAAATTTCAACAATACGCCCCATTGGTAGTCCACCTGCGCCCAACGCGATGTCCAATGAAAGTGAGCCGGTAGAAATAGTTTCTACATCCATGGTGCGGTCTTCGCCCAACTTCATGATAGAGCCTTTACCGAATTGCTTTTCAATTTGGCTTAACACTGCGGCAAGTGCTTTCTCTTTATTTGGATCAACCTTCATTTTCAAACCCCTTCCAGGCAATAACTTTGTTCACAATTAATGGTAAAATTGCTGTGTATAATTTAGTTTGTAAGTGTCGTTAATATCGTCACTCATCTCAATATGTTGTTCAGTATACTGTATAGTCATACAGTATCAAGCCCTGAGGTTACTTTTTTTTATTTATTAATAAAATCATAAATTTAGTAATTTCACGTCAATATAATGAATTTGTATTTCTCCAACAGGGGCAAATTTTGTTAAGATTAGCCGCTATAAAAATCCCATGCTAATTCCCCGAATGCTTAATGAATTACCACAGATGAACAAAAAGAGTATTACACAGCCCATGACTGAAATTGTTAGCTTAGATTTAGAAAAACATACTCCGATGATGCGTCAATATTTGACAATGAAAGCCGCTCATCCTGACATGCTGTTGTTCTATAGAATGGGGGATTTCTATGAACTATTTTATGATGATGCTAAAAAAGCCTCTGAAATGCTTGGTATTTCATTAACTGCACGGGGTAAAAGCGGTGGTGACCCGATCCCAATGGCTGGCCTGCCTTACCATGCGGTAGAAGGTTATTTGGCTAAACTAGTTCAAATAGGTCAATCGGTCGCTATTTGTGAGCAAATTGGCGATCCCGCGACTTCAAAAGGCCCAGTTGACCGTCAAGTTGTCCGTATCGTCACCCCGGGAACATTGACAGATGAAGCCTTATTACAAGAGCGCCAGGATAATTTATTAGCCGCGCTGTATCAGGGTAAGGTCGGTTATGGCTTTGCCACATTAGATATCTCTTCTGGTCGTTTTGTTATTTCAGAATTAGACTCAAGAGAAGCCTTAGAAGCAGAGATCCAGCGCACTCGCCCCGCAGAATTACTCTACAGTGAAGACTTCACTGACATGATACTAATCAACCATTTAAAAGGTATTCGCCGTAGACCTGAATGGGAGTTTGATTACGACACCTGTGTCAATTTATTATTAAATCAATTTGGTACTAAAGACTTACATGGCTTTGGCATCAATGATGCTCGGTTAGCATTACAGGCTGCGGGCTGTTTAATGCAATATGTAAAAGATACTCAAAAAACAGCGCTGCCGCATATCAACTCTATTGTGCGTTTTAATCAAGCTGACTCGATTATTTTAGATGCTGCCACCAGGCGAAACCTTGAGTTGACCCAAAATCTTTCAGGAGGACGTGAAAACACGCTTTCATGGGTATTAGATAATACGGCAACCCCCATGGGGAGTCGTATGCTACAACGTTGGATCCACCAACCACTGCGTGATCGTAAACAGATAACCCAACGCCATAATGCGGTGCAAGAATTAATCGAACAGGATTTGTACCCTGTTTTACATGAACAACTGAAATCGCTTGGCGATATAGAACGAATAATGGCACGTTTGGCATTAAGAAGTGCCCGCCCACGTGACTTTGCTCGACTTAAACAAGCATTAGGCTTATTGCCAGAAATTAAACACACGCTGCAAATCTGCCAACAACCACAAATAACTAATTTGGCCACCCTATTAGGTGAGTTTCCAAATGAATATGATTTACTGACACGGGCAATTATTGATAACCCACCGGTATTAATCCGGGATGGCGGCGTGATCAAAGATGGTTATAACAGCGAGTTAGACGAATGGCGTAGATTAAGTGAAGGAGCCACTGATTACCTGGCTGAAATGGAAGCACGCGAGAAACAACAGACTGGCATCAATACCTTAAAAGTGGGTTATAACCGCGTCCATGGCTACTACATTGAAGTGAGTCGACTGCAATCAGATCGTGTCCCTATTCATTATCAACGCAGGCAAACATTAAAAGGAACTGAACGTTACATCACCCCTGAGCTTAAAGAACACGAAGAAAAAGTACTTTCAAGCCAAGGTAAAGCGCTCGCATTAGAAAAACGTCTTTGGGAAGAGCTGTTTGACTTACTGCTACCTAAACTTCATGAGCTACAACAATTTGCCAATGCTGCTGCAGAACTTGATGTGATTAGTAACTTTGCAGAACGTGCAGAAACCTTATCTTACCATTGCCCAATAATGACACATGATATTGGTATTACTATCGAAGCTGGACGTCACCCTGTGGTCGAAAAGGTCAGTCAAAAACCCTTTATTGCAAATCCGGTGAGTTTATCTCCTACGAGAAAAATGCTAATTGTGACCGGACCTAACATGGGCGGTAAATCAACCTATATGCGTCAAGTCGCGTTAATCACCTTGATGGCTCATATAGGCTGTTTTGTGCCTGCACAAAGTGCAAAAGTTGGTCATGTGGATCGTATTTTCACCCGTATTGGCGCTTCTGATGACCTTGCATCAGGGCGTTCAACCTTTATGGTTGAAATGACCGAAACGGCTAATATTCTTCATAATGCCAGCAAGCAAAGTTTAGTGTTAATGGATGAAATTGGTCGGGGGACATCGACTTATGATGGTTTATCTTTAGCGTGGTCAGCAGCAGAATATCTTGCCCAAAAAGTAGGGGCACTTACCTTATTTGCGACTCATTATTTTGAGTTAACACAATTGCCAGAATTAATCGATGGTGTCGTAAATGTCCATTTAGATGCCATTGAGCATCAAGACACTATTGCTTTTATGCATGCTGTGCAAGATGGTGCAGCGAGTAAAAGTTATGGTCTGCAGGTTGCAGCTTTAGCTGGTATTCCTCAACAGGTGATCAGTGCAGCTAAACATAAGCTACATCAATTAGAAAGTCGCGATGATAAAACGGATATAAACCTTAATACATCGACACAAATGAGCTTAACTATGCCACTAATTGATTACTCCCCTCTGGCTGAAAAATTGGCATTTATAAATCCAGACGAGTTAACCCCTAAACAAGCGCTAGAATATTTATATCAATTGAAACAATTAGCTAAGTCTATATAAAACTAAAACGCCATATGAAATATCATATGGCGTTTTGATGTGTCTTAACTCTCTGCAAATAATTAATCTTGAAAAAGAGCTTCAACTGACAGGCCCTGTTGACCTAATATATCTTTCAGACGTTTTAACGCTTCGACTTGAATTTGGCGCACTCTTTCTCGTGTTAAGCCAATTTCGGCACCGACATTTTCAAGCGTTGATGGCTCGTAGCCCAATAAACCAAATCGGCGGGCAAGCACTTCACGTTGTTTAGTATTTAATTCGTTTAACCACCCAACTATTGAATTGGATAAATCTTCATCTTGAACGCGGTGATCAGGTCCTACAGAGTCATCATCGGCAATCACATCTAGTAGGGCACTATCATTATCACCACCAATGGGCATATCAACTGAGGTGATACGCTCATTGAGCTTAAGCATTCTGCTTACATCACCGGTAGAGACATCTAATTTTTCAGCAATTTCTTCAGCGGTTGGCTCATGATCTAATTTTTGCGCAAGTTGTCTAGCGGTTCTCAAATAGACATTTAGTTCTTTTACAACATGGATAGGCAAGCGAATAGTGCGCGTTTGATTCATGATGGCGCGCTCGATGGTCTGACGGATCCACCAAGTCGCATAAGTTGAAAAACGGAAACCACGTTCAGGATCAAATTTTTCGACCGCTCGGATCAGTCCTAGGTTACCTTCTTCAATCAGGTCAAGTAAGGCTAAACCGCGATTATTATATCTTCGGGCGATTTTAACGACGAGACGAAGGTTACTTTCGATCATTCGGTTACGAGATTTTGCGCAACCTTTGAGGGCTTTACGTGAAAAGAATACTTCTTCCTCTGCTGTAAGCAGTGCCGAGAAACCAATTTCACCTAAATATAATTGAGTGGCATCTAAATTTTTGTGTAAGTCATCCTGGACTTTTTCTTCAATGTCTAATTGTTGGACTAACGTATCTGTAGTTGCAACGTCTTGTGGTTCTTTAGCTTGATCAACAGATTGTTCTGCTATGGCAGTACTTTTTTTCTGGCTCATAATTGCTCTCCCAAACCTTAATTGTGATGTTTAAAATCTACACTTGATCATCCTCCGTTATTTATGTGACTAAACAATTATTGCTTAGGTAGATATCGTAATGGGTTTACTGACTTACCATGATGGCGAATTTCAAAATGCAGCATCACTTGGTTTGCCCCGGTACTTCCCATTTTTGCAACTGTTTGGCCTGCGCTAACATATTGCTTTTCTTTAACCAGAATCCTGTCGGCGTGTGCATAGGCACTTAAGTATTCTTCGTTATGCTTGATAATCACTAAGTTTCCGTATCCACGTAACGCATCTCCTGCGTAAACGACTCTCCCATCTGCCGCAGCCTGTATAATATCGCCACGGTTTCCCGCAATCTTTATTCCTTGATTGCCTTGCTCGCTAGAAGAAAAATAACCTACTATTTTTCCTTTTACGGGCCAATACCACCTCTGCACTTTATCGGGTAAATCAGCTATCAGTGGACTGTCTGTTTGGTTAATTTTATGTTGGGTAGTTGTTACAGAATACGCAGGCTTAGCTTTGTGATCAAGATCTTTTTTCACTGTTGTTACATTTACAGTTTGACTAGGTTCTATGCGGGTTTGCTGTTGATTAACTTTAGAATCTTTACTCAAATTAGCACCTGAGTAAGGTAATGTTACAGCCTGAGATGTTACAACTGAAGTATTATAGTTATTACTTTTTGGCGTACTATTTACTGACAAATTCGTTAATTCAATCTTCTGGCCGGGGTAAATAGTATAAGGCATCTTAAGATTATTCAGTCTTGCGACTTCGGTAAAGTTACGTCCTGCGCCCCAGGATATAGAATAAAGAGTGTCACCTTTTTTGACGATATAAGCAGAATTCGTCAATGAGCCACGATCAAATTTGGGGTTATAAGTATTAGATGAAATATTTTCAACTGGTGCAGGCTGATTAGCCTGAAAGCTACAACCAGATAAAATTATCGAAAATATGAAAAGTCGAAGCAAAAGCGAACACATCAAATACAATCCTTTAAGCTGAATAGCACAAAGATAAACTTATGCTAGATCGCCATTAACTAATGGCACAAATTTGACCGCTTCAATCACTTGAGATTTAAATTCATCCCCAAAGCGGGTTATTTTCAGCAATTGTTGGATATCGTCACCAACAGGAATAATTAATACCCCTCCTTCTGCAAGTTGCTCTAATAACGCTTGCGGCACACTCGCGGCGGCGGCGGTGACCATAATGCCGTTAAATGGACCACGATTACTCCACCCTTTCCAACCATCGCCATACTTAAAAGACACATTATGAAGATCTAACTTTTTTAATCTTTGCCTTGCTTGAATTTGTAAAGACTTAATACGTTCTATAGTACAAAGCTCTGGCACTAACTGCGCTAACACCGCGGCTTGATAACCTGAGCCTGTACCAATCTCTAACACTCGCTGTGGCCTGGTCTGCATTAATAGCTCGGTCATTCTTGCGACGATATAAGGCTGCGATATTGTTTGACCTTGCCCGATAGGCAGAGCGGTATTCTCATAAGCTTTATGCGCAAGTGCGTTATCAAGAAACAACTCTCGTGGTGTATTGGCTACAGCATCGAGTATCTCTGGTGATTTAATCCCCGACTCAGCCAGTTTTTTAGCTAAATTTATTGCTCGCGCAGATGAAACTCCTGTCATATTTTCGTTACCCAGTCAGCTAACTTTGTTAATTGATTATAAGCGGTTAAATCAACAGTCAATGGCGTGATCGAAACGTATCCATCGGCAATTGCACCAAAATCGGTTCCCTCACCAGAATCTTGCTCAGCACCTACTGGGCCAAGCCAATATATATCTTTGCCTGCAGGGTCTTGAGTTTTAACCATACCTTCTGCTTTATGGCGGGCGCCAAGGCGAGTGACTTTAATGCCCTTAATTTGCTCAAGCGGTAAATCAGGTACATTTACATTTAAGATTTGATTGGATTCAATAGGATGTGCAAGTAAGTTTTTAACTATTCTTGCAGCATAATCTGCAGCACTTTGATAATGCTGCAATTTTTTACCTACTAATGAAATAGCAATTGCTGGTAGTCCTAAAAAACGCCCTTCCATCGCTGCAGCAACGGTGCCTGAATATAAGGTGTCATCGCCCATATTAGCCCCCGCATTAATCCCCGATACCACAATATCAGGATCAACTTTGCATAATTGCCTTATTGCTAAATGGACGCAATCTGTTGGTGTACCATTAACTGAAACATATCCATTGTTTAAGGTATTTATCCTTAATGGATTAGTTAAAGTTAACGAGTTGCTTGCACCGGAACAATTTCTGTCGGGTGCCACAGTTAACACCTTTGCGAACGCCTTAAGCGCATCACTTAATGCAATTATTCCAGGTGCATTAACACCATCGTCGTTACTGACAAGAATATTGATCATTTGAGTTGATTCATCCATTTAGTCATTAAGCTTATGAGATGGCTTGAGCTTGCTGTTCTGCAACCATGGTTTTCCACTGTTCATCTTTGATATCTTGGTAGTCGACTAACTCACGTAATACCGAAGTCGCATAGCTTCCGGCAGGTAACATAAACTCAATAGTGCAAACATCACCATCAACCCGCAATTTCATTGCCTGCGGCCTTAATAATAACAAGCGCCGCTCTTGGCTCAGGCCAGCGTTTTCAAGTCCGTGTAAATCATCCGCGAAAGCTTCTATAGCTAAAGCTTCCATAGCGGCGGCTTCAGTTAAAGCAAGCGGCTGCCCTCGCCCCCATAATGGAACTGAAAAACCAATATCCTCTTCCTCTAAACGTTTCAGTAGTAATTCATCCCACTGCTCGGCGACAAAATAACTCTTGCTGCCCGCTAACATGACGCAATCTCCAGCTAAAGGCTTGAGCAGATGATGCTCAAGACGGTAAGAGGCAACCTGATTAAATATGTATGATCGCACCGCTGATAAGTACATGCTTTTTTTCGTTCTATCATGCACTTTACGCGCACCCGACAGCATTTTCCTACCTTGATCTAAATTTTTACCATTATGGCCAAAGCGTTGCTCACCAAAATAATTAGGCACTCCAAGGGCTGCAATTTGATTAAACCTTTGTTGCAAGGCATCGATGTTAGTCACATTACGCAGCGTAAGTGTAAAACGATTACCCAGTAGCGCACCAATACGCAACTTTTTACCGTGACGCGCACTGGATAAAATAGTCAATTGGTCACTGTTAAGCTGTTGCCAATCGGGTGTTTCTTTTCCAGGAATACGAATACCAAACCACTGTTCAGTTTGGGCATTTTTGTCTTTTTGACCCGCATAAGTCACTTCTTTGGGATGAACTTTCGCAAATTTCGCCAGCACTTCAGCCACATGTCCAGTATTGAGGCCATCTTTTCGAATATGCAGCATATGGTGCTCACCCTCACCAGTAGGTGAAAAAGGGAGGATTTCCTCCACGATAAAGTCACTATTATGAGTACGTAAATCAGCGGTGCTGGTTGGTTTTCCATATAAATAATACAGATCAGTTATCACTTTTATTATTCCTATTTCTGTATCATTAATACAACAGATTCAACAGCTATGCCTTCTTTACGTCCGGTAAAACCTAGCTTTTCAGTGGTCGTTGCTTTGACGTTAATATCGTCGATGGGTGTTTGTAAATCGAGTGCTAAACACTGTCGAATAGCCTCGATATGAGGTGCCATTTTCGGAGCCTGTGCAATCACAGTGACGTCCAAGTTACCGATTTTGTAACCCTTTTTCAACGCTAACTCATAACAATGACGAAGCAATACACGGCTATCGGCACCAGCATACTCGGCATCGGTATCGGGAAAATGTTTGCCTATATCCCCTAATGCCATCGCCCCTAAAATAGCATCACTAACAGCATGTAAAACCACATCACCATCTGAGTGAGCGATAAGACCAGTCTCATAAGGAACAATCACACCACCAAGAATAAGTGGCTTATCTGCGCCAAATTTATGCACATCAAAGCCATGACCAATACGCATTTTCATTTTGTTATCCTGTCTATTCTGATATTGATTGCTGCTTTAAAAAAAGTTGTGCTAGCTGTAAATCATCAGGATGAGTAATTTTAATATTATCAATTCTACCCGATACTAAACCCGGCTGAATACCTGCCCACTCCATGGCACTAGCTTCATCTGTAATTGTCGCTTTAGCATGTAATGCATGTTTAAGATTTTGTTTTAGGGTTAACACGGGAAACAACTGCGGCGTTAGTGCATGCCATAATTGAACCCTGTCCACAGTGTGCTGAATAGTACCATCAGCATTTCCACGCTTCATAGTGTCTCTTACTGGAGCGGCTAAAATTGCCCCTTGTGGGAACTCATCTATGGCATTAATTAGCTTATCAATATCTTTGTGAGTGATACACGGCCTTGCAGCATCATGGACTAATGCCCATGCATCCAAATCAGCTTCTTCAAGGGCCGCCAATACGGAATCAGCTCGCTCTCCACCGCCAGTAACCTGTACTAATTTAGGATGTATTGCCTGCGGTAAACTGGAAAAAAAAGTGTCTTGAGGATGTAAAGCCACAACCACTTTATTAATTGCAGGATGAGATAATAAGCGCGTTAAAGTGTGCGCCAAAATGGTTTGAGCGCCTAAGGTTAGATATTGCTTAGGGATATCTGCGCCCATGCGACTGCCAACACCAGCGGCAGGAACAATAGCAACGATATGATTAATAGGAGTTGTCATGAAATTATTGACCCAAACTATTTCGATCACGCAATTCAGCAGCGACAACGCGGTAAAAAGTTTCACCTTCTTTTACAAGGCCTAATTCGTTACGGGCGCGTTCTTCAATCGCTTCAGTGCCACTTTTAAGATCGATAATTTCCGCTTTAAGAATTTGATTTCGAGCAATCAACTTGGCGTTGCTGTCTTGTTGTGCCTGAATTTGTGTTTGCAGCAGAAAATATTCAGATAAGTTATTCTCGCCCATCCATAATCTTAATTGGAGTAGCGCTAACAAAACCGTTAGTGCGAATAAGAGTTTCTTCATGGTAGCTAAGCAAATTATCCGAAATGATGAATAAGCTTATGATACAACAAAAAAGACCACCGAGTGGTGGCCTTTTTTATCAACAAAGCAAAATATTAACCTTGGCCTTTAACTTCTTTAAGACCGTTATAAGGTGCTTTTGAACCTAGCGCTTCTTCGATACGCAGTAATTGGTTATATTTTGCCACACGATCGCTACGGCTTAGTGAACCTGTTTTGATTTGTCCTGCCGCAGTACCCACAGCAAGATCAGCAATAGTTGAATCTTCTGTTTCGCCACTACGATGCGAGATAACCACGGTAAAGCCGGCATCTTTTGCCATTTTAATCGCAGCCAGAGTCTCTGTTAATGAACCGATTTGGTTGAATTTAATTAAAATTGAGTTAGCAATACCATTGTCGATACCACGCTTGAGGATTTTTGTATTGGTTACAAATAAATCATCACCGACTAATTGGATTTTATCGCCCATTAATTTAGTTTGGTGAGCAAAACCTTCCCAGTCAGACTCATCTAAGCCATCTTCGATAGACACGATTGGATAACGCTCAGTAAGACCTTGTAAGAAGAAGTTGAATTCTTCAGAAGTAAATTTCTTACCTTCGCCTTTAAGATCGTAAATATTGGCTTCTTTGTCGTAAAACTCAGATGCCGCACAATCCATCGCTAAAGTGATATCTTTACCTAACTCATAACCTGCGTTGGCAACCGCTTCTTTGATTGCAACAAGGGCTGCTTCATTTGACTCAAGGTTTGGTGCAAAACCACCTTCATCACCTACCGCAGTTGAGTGACCAGCCGCTTTTAATACTTTAGCTAGGCTGTGGAATACTTCTGCGCCCATACGTAAACCTTCACGGAAGGTCGCAGCGCCAACGGGCTGGATCATAAACTCTTGGATATCAACACTATTATCAGCATGTTCGCCACCATTGATGATGTTCATCATAGGCAGTGGCATAGAATAAACACCTGGAGTACCGTTTAAATCAGCAATGTGAGCATATAAAGGAACACCTTTAGCTGCAGCGGCTGCTTTTGCGATTGCTAAAGAAACAGCTAAAATAGCGTTTGCGCCAAATTTTGCTTTATTTTCAGTACCATCTAAGTCAATCATAATTTGGTCAAGCTGTGCTTGAGCTAATGCATCTTTGCCTTTAAGTGCTTGTGCAATTGGACCATTAACAGCAGCAACTGCTTTTAATACACCTTTGCCTAAGTAACGAGATTTGTCACCGTCACGCAGTTCTAATGCTTCACGGCTACCCGTAGAGGCACCAGATGGCGCAGCGGCCATACCAATAAAACCGCCTTCTAAATGCACTTCGGCTTCAACAGTTGGGTTACCGCGTGAATCCATGATTTCGCGACCGATGACGTTAATAATGTTAGCCATAATTCCCTCGTAAATAATGTCAGTAATACTGAAAGTTTTAAATAAAATAAAAAATTAACACCAATAAAAACCCAGTTAAGCTTCAATTAACAACTTATTATTGGTATTAACTTTCAATTTGGTAATTTAAATCCGTGAACACTAGGATAAATCTAATTCGGTTCAGCGGCAACTATCAATTTAGTCACAAGTCGATCTAGCGCATATTGTGTGTAAATAAATAGTATAAAAAAAGCCGCTGATTTAATGTCAGCGGCTTATAGATATTAGTTTAAATCTTTTTTCTGATAAGCAAACGAAGCTGCAATAAAGCCTTCAAATAATGGGTGTCCATCACGAGGGGTTGAAGTGAATTCAGGATGGAATTGACCTGCTACAAACCAAGGGTGATCTGGTAACTCAATCATTTCAACTAACTTACGGTCAGAAGACAGTCCACTAAAGATTAAACCTGCTTTCTCTAAACGCTCAACGTAATTGTTATTCACCTCATAACGATGACGATGACGTTCTACGCAAGAGACACCTTTATAAGCTTCAGCAGCTTTCGAGCCTTGAAGTAAATGACAAAGTTGCGCACCTAAACGCATGGTGCCGCCTAAATCAGATTCCTCATGACGTTGCTCTACATCACCGTCTTCATTGATCCATTCGGTAATTAAACCAACTACAGGGTAAGGTGTATTTTTGTTGAACTCAGTCGAATGTGCATCAGCAAGATTAGCCACATTACGGGCAAATTCAATTAACGCAACTTGCATGCCTAAACAAATACCAAAATAAGGTAGATTATTTTCACGTGCATACTGTGCTGCTAAAATTTTACCTTCAATACCGCGTTCACCAAATCCTCCAGGAACAAGAATACCATCTAAACCTTGCAGTACTTCTGTGCCTTTAGCTTCAACGGTTTGTGAATCAATATACTTAATATTGACGCAAACACGCGTTTTAAGACCCGCATGCTTAAGTGCTTCATTAACAGACTTATAAGCATCAGGCAATTCAGTGTACTTACCAACCATACCAATGGTCACTTCACCATTTGGATTAGCTTCTTGGTAAATGACGTTTTCCCACTCAGATAAATCAGCATCAGCACATTCAATATTGAAACGTTTTATCACAATATCATCTAAGCCTTGTGAACGTAACAGCGCTGGAATTTTATAAATACTATCAACGTCTTTTAATGAAATAACCGCACGTTCTTCCACATTACAGAATAACGAAATCTTCGCTTTTTCATTGGCAGGAACTGCACGATCGCCACGACAAATAAGTACGTCAGGGGCAATACCAATTGAGCGTAATTCTTTAACAGAATGCTGAGTTGGCTTCGTTTTAATTTCACCAGCAGCGCCTAAGAATGGCACTAAGGTTAAATGGATAAATAAGGTACGCTCACGTCCAAGTTCTGCACCTAATTGACGGATAGACTCAAGAAACGGTAATGATTCGATATCACCTACTGTGCCGCCTATTTCAACAATCGCAACATCATGACCTTCGCCACCAGCAATCACTTTTTCTTTAATCGCATTAGTAATATGAGGAATAACCTGAATGGTTGCCCCTAAATAATCACCGCGGCGCTCTTTGCGAAGCACTTCTTCATAAATACTGCCAGTGGTGAAGTTATTACGACGATTCATTTTTGTACGAATGAAGCGCTCATAATGACCTAAGTCTAAGTCAGTTTCAGCACCATCTTCAGTCACGAACACTTCGCCGTGCTGAGTAGGGCTCATTGTACCCGGATCAACGTTGATGTATGGGTCCAGTTTCATAATGGTTACACTGAGGCCGCGGGCCTCTAAAATTGCCGCTAATGATGCTGCTGCAATGCCTTTACCTAGTGATGAAACAACGCCACCAGTAACGAAGATATACCTTGTAGTCATGCTGAACCTGAGAAAATATGTTGAAAAAATACGTGCTTGTAAGAAAGCACTAGGACGGGGAGACATTGTACCAAAGCCACGACGATTCGACAAATCAAAACAGCGATCATTTAGACGATAAACACTCAGGCTGTTGATTAGCCTGAGTGAAAAATAAAGAATTAACGCTTTTCTTGCTGCTTTACTTCATTCCAGTACAAATCTAGCTGCTCAAGGCTGTGGTCATCAAACTTTTTTCCGCTTTTCTGTACGCAATCTTCAACGCCACGAAAACGGCGTTCAAACTTGCTATTGGCTTGTCTTAATGCCTGTTCAGGATCAACATTTAAATGACGCGCTAAATTCACTACCGCAAATAATAAGTCGCCCACTTCATCTAACACTCTAGGCTGATAGCGCTCAGGATCGATATCAAGTAACTTAGCTTCAACCAACACCTCATCTATTTCTTCGTATACCTTTGCCACTACAGGGGGAAGTTCAGGCCAGTCAAAACCCACTTTAGCGACTCTTTGCTGAATTTTTGCTGCTCGTTTTAAAGCAGGAAAAGCATGGGGAATATCATCTAACAAGGACATTTGCTGCTTATCGGCACGCTCGAGCGCTTTAATCGCTTCCCAGCTGTGTTTAACTTGAGTCGCGGTTTGTGCTGGTGATGTGTCAGTATGATTAAAAATATGCGGATGCCTACGAACAAGCTTGGTACAAATTCGATCGATTACCGTAGCAAAGTCAAACCTACCTTGCTCAGTTGCTAGTTGGCAATAAAACACCACCTGAAACAATAAATCGCCCAATTCATCGGGTAATTCATCCCATGCGGTTCGCTCAATGACATCTGCAACTTCATAAGCTTCTTCCAAGGTAAAAGGCACTATGCTCTGAAAGTCTTGCGCCAAGTCCCAAGGGCAACCCGTTTTAGGATCGCGCAGTTTTGTCATTATATTGAGTAACGGCTGAATATCCGCTTGCAGGGTTACATCCATTGTGGTTTAACTCACCTATAAAAATTAGCATCTGCTTTTATTGCGATAATAAATGAACCATTATCGGCATAATGTGTTGCCATAATCAGTAATCTTCTTATTGCCCTTAGACGTTTAATGTTTTCATGGGCAATAAGGCCACCTGTTTATAAGCGTCTGGATTCTATCACACCATCCACTTGAGACAGTTTAGACTGCACCCGCGACAAGTCATCAACATTATAAAGCTCTAACTCAAGCTCAACCGTTGCCGTTTGAGTTTTCACATCGGAAGTTGAGCTCATCGCCATTACGTTAGATTTTTCAGCGGCAAGCACTGCCGTTAAATCACGTAACAATCCACTGCGATCATGGGCGACCACTTTAACGCGGATACGATAACCGCCTGAGTAGTTCTCGCCCCATACCACGTCAACACTACGCTCAGGGTGAACGCGCATTAGCTCTTTTACTTGTTCGCAATCACTGCGGTGAACAGAAATACCGCGGCCCATGGTGATATAACCAAAAATTTCATCGCCAGGCACAGGCTGGCAACAACGGGCTATGTGGCTAAGTAAATTGCCGACCCCATTCACCTCAACTTGTCCTTTACCCACTTTTTTAGGGCGATGAATTGCTTTCTTTAAAATGTCCTCAACAATCTCTTCTTCAGAATTAGGCTCTTTACGCAGCCTAGTGTCAATATAGTTAACAACCTGGTTTAGGCGTAAATCACCACCACCAATAGCCGCTAGCATGTCATCCATGCCATTGAGATTAAATCGTTCAACGGCGATGTTTGCATCTTTTAGCTTATACCCTGCACGATGCAACTCGGTTTCAAGCATTTCCTTACCTGCGGCAATATTTTTGTCGCGGTCTTGCTGTTTAAACCAGTGCTGAATTTTCGAACGTGAACGTGAAGATTTGATATAACCTAAATTAAGGTTAAGCCAATCACGTTTGGGGTTAGCTATTTTAGAAGTAATAATTTCAATGCGTTCACCGGTTTCAACCTGGTAAGTAAACGGTACAATTCTGCCATCTACTTTAGCACCAATGCATCGGTGGCCTACTTGAGAGTGAATATAATAGGCGAAGTCCAACACTGTTGAACCCAATGGAAGATCTACCACTTCACCACTTGGAGTAAACACATAAACACGGTCTTCAAAGACTTGGCTTCGAACCTCATCAACTAAATTGCCGCTTTCTGCCACATCTTCCTGCCATTGCAGAATTTTACGCAGCCAATTAATTTTTTCTTCATAGCCAGTTTGTTTGGTATTGCCTGCACCTTCTTTATATTTCCAATGCGCCGCTACACCTAGCTCAGAGTCTTGGTGCATCGCTTCTGTACGAATTTGAATTTCAACCGTTTTACCCTCTGGCCCAACGACTACAGTGTGGATTGATTGGTAGCCATTAGGTTTTGGGTTGGCCACATAGTCATCAAATTCACGCGGAATGTGATGCCATAAATCATGCACTACGCCTAAGGCGCCATAGCAATCTTGCAATCGATCGGTGACAATACGAACCGCACGCACATCAAATAGCTCATCAAACTTAAGGTCTTTACCCTTCATTTTGCGCCAAATGCTGTAGATATGTTTGGGTCTGCCATAAACCTTGGCTCGAATGTGGTCATCATCTAGACGTTTTTGCAGTTGGGTGACAAAAATATCGATATAGACCTCACGGTCCATTCGTTTTCCGTCAAGTTGCTTAGCGATATCTTTATAGACCGTTGGGTGCAGATAGCGGAACGAAATATCTTCAAGCTCCCATTTTAGCTGGCCAATACCTAGACGATTAGCCAATGGAGCGTAAATATCGGCAATTTCTCGGGCAAGTAATACGCGGGTTTCTTCATCAGCATTTTTTACCGCTCGCAGTAAACAGACGCGCTCGGCCAGTTTTATCACCACAGCGCGAACATCTTCGACCATAGCTAACAACATTTTACGAATGTTATCTATTTGAGGTTCAGCACTACGACCATTGGAGACTTTTAATGCGCCAATGGCATTCATGGTCACAACACTGGCAACTAATTTAGCTAAAGGTTCGCCATAGGACTCAACAATTTGTTCTTCATTGATGCTGTTAGCGTCTAAAAGGACAAACAATAATGCCGCCTGAAGCGTTTCTAAGTCCATATTGAGTGGCGCTAAGATCTCAATCATTTCGCGTGCGCGGGCAAGTAATTGTGAGTGTGCCAATTTATCTTTAATAGGCAACGCTTCCATCTTTTTGATCATATCTAGGAGTGTTTGCGCATCGTTAACATCTTCGATGTAGCGAGCAACCCAGTCTTCAAGATTGAAATCGTCTGTATTAAAATGCGCTTCGCGAACTGAAACCATGTTTTATCCTTACCCATTGGTGCTTATCTTCGCAACAATGTTATGTACTTTTTTGCCAAACGGACTATAAAATGAATAAAGCGTAATCTGCAATGAGAAAAACATTACACACCTCACAAAATTCAACTCACCTTGGTAATAGTCCCAAATTTTATACAGTCTATATTGAGCGTATCGCAACGATTTATCAATTCAATAAAATGTAAATGACTATGTTTACTCATTATTTAGCGTTACTCAGCTTTTGCATCAATATAGATAGCAGTCTTGCGGCCTAGTAGTACTGACGTTACTCAACATTTAGCTCAAATAGCGCCATAGCTTCAATATGGTGAGTTTGCGGGAACATGTCGACCATCCCTAATTGTCGCAGCTGATACCCTTGTTCAATCAGCACTTTGCTGTCACGGGCTAAACTTGCTGGATTACATGAAACATACACCACCTTTTTAGGGCGCATTTTTTTAAGCCATTGCAAGCTTTCAAACGCCCCGGTTCGAGCAGGGTCGAGTAATAGCTTGTCAATTTTACCCAACCATTTTTCATGGGTCAGATCTGCACTTAAATCAGCATGATGAAAAGAGAGGTTATCTAGATGGTTCAATGTCGCATTATCTTTCGCTTGCTGCACCATTTCAGGCACACCCTCCACCCCAATCACTTTCGATGCGCTTAACGCCAAAGGAAGAGAAAAGTTACCCACACCGCAAAATAAATCTAATACCCGCTCATCTTTTTGTGGATCTAACCAAGTAATCGCTTGCTGCACCATAGCATGATTTATTTCACCATTAACTTGCACAAAATTGCCTGGGGTAAACTCACAACGCAATGGTTGTTCTGAATCTCCACTAGTAGTTAAAGAATAGTAAGGCAAAGTCACTTTGGCGACAGCCTCATCGACTTTGGGATGCAATTGAGTTAATTGACTGTCATTATCTTGAGTCAATAAACAGATTTGATGCTTTGCAGCAAACTCAGTTAACCAGCGAATATCGGATGCAGGTAACACCTTAGTCACGCGCAATACCGCAAATAGCCCATTTTCAGCTAAGCTTAATTCTAAGTGACCTAGACTAGCTTTGGATTTTAATTGGTTTAAATTCACCGCAAACGGGGTAATCAGATCGGATAAGGGTTTAGCCAACACGTTACATTGGGTGACAGAAACAATGTTACTGGATGCTGATTGACGAAAACCTAGTTGCAAATGATTGGTTTTTTTATCAAAAACTGCAGCTAAACGCGCTCTGCGTCGATAGTGCCACGCATCGCCTGTTATTGCAGGTGCTATAATGTTCTGCTCTAAGGTGTTATTACCCAATTTAGTCATCAGCTCAGTTAAGGCCTGCTGTTTAAACTCACGCTGAGCATCCACATCTAAATGTTGTAAATCACAGCCACCACATTGTACATAATGGGGACAAAGAGGTTCGCGCCTTGCGGCGCTCGCTTGATCAATTTTTATCAGCTTAGCTTTAGCATAACTTTTCTTTTGCTCTGTCAGTTGCACTGTGACTTGTTCATTAGGAAGTGCTCCCGCAACAAACACGACTTTGCCCTGATATTGTGCCATTCCGGCACCCAAATGATCCAATTGGGTAATATCAAGGCTAAGCTTTGCTGATAATTGCTTAGATTTGTTTGGTTTAGCTTTAAAAAATTGTGCCATTTCGGCCTCTAAAAGTGAATAAAACACTAGTCAAGAGTGCGCGCTTTCTGGCAGTCTAGACTGAATATCAATAAATTATTGTAGGAACCTCAACCAAGACCATGAAAAGTACCGAAAATATGACTAAATATAGCCTTCGTTCGTGGGTACTGGTACTGGCATTGGCTCCTACCATTGTGGTGGGTATTCTACTTGGAAGTTACTTCACCATAAACCGCTTTTATGAACTTGAAGACACACTAATGGCAAAAGGCAGCAATATTATCGAGCCATTAGCCATAGCCAGTGAGTTTGGTATTGTTACCGAAGACAGAGAATCAACAAAAAAACTGCTTTCAGCAACGCAAATGAAAAATGCATCCTTAATACTCTCTATCGCGATTTTTGATAGCCAAAATCAACTTTTTGTTACCTCTCATTATCATAAAGACTTTGAGGTCATGCGCACCCAGCAGCCATTGTCTGAGTTAGATACCACTGAATTTAATACCCTAGAAGATATTTTAGTCATTCGCAGTCCTATTGTTTCCAATACTCATTTTAACCCACTGGCTTATATTAATAATCAATCAAATAAAGATCCGCTTGCTTCGCTTAACCAACAAAATACGGTTTACGGCCAAAGTATGGCAAAACCTACATATAACAGTAAGCAAGAACAAGTTATTGGCTATATCGCGATATTAATCAATAAAGAAAATGCTCTACTAGAGCAGCATAGGGCCGCCATTGCCGCGTTTATTATTGTATTAATCGGGGTTCAGTTTAACCTATTCTTCACCTTTCGCTTAGTTAAACACGTCAATCATCCCATTACCGAAATGGTCAGGGTTGTGGCAAAAATTCGAGAGGGGAAACTCGATACACGCTTAGATGGTAATTTGATTGGTGAATTAGATTTACTTAAACGAGGCATCAATGCCATGGCGGGCTCCTTGTCTGAATATCATGACGAGATGCAACAAAATATTGATCAAGCAACCTCAGATTTGCGGGAAACCTTAGAGCAAATTGAAATTCAGAACGTTGAATTAGATTTAGCTAAAAAACGTGCATTAGAAGCCAGTCGAATTAAATCTGAGTTTTTAGCCAATATGTCGCACGAGCTGCGCACCCCGCTCAATGGCGTAATAGGATTCTCAAGGCAGTTAATTAAAACTCCGCTTCATTCAAGCCAACTCGATTACATCAAAACAATTGAGCGCAGCGCCAGTAATTTATTAGGGATCATTAATGACATCCTTGATTTCTCTAAACTTGAAGCGGGTAAAATGGTGTTTGAAAAAATGCCTTTTGCGTTACGTGAAACCTTAGCTGACACCTTAAGTCTTATCGCAGGTAGCGCAAGGGAAAAGGGCTTAGAACTTATTATTGATATTGATTCTACTGTGCCAGAAAGTGTTAGCGGCGATGCAATGCGAGTGAATCAAATTATTACCAACCTAGTCGGCAATGCAATCAAATTTACTGATCAAGGTAGTGTAATACTAAAAATTACCCTTGTTGGTAATAATGAAGATACTGTGACGCTGCGATGTGAAATCATCGATACAGGTATTGGCATTGATGAAGGCCAGCAGGAATACTTATTCCAAGCTTTTGGCCAGGCAGACTCATCGATATCTCGCCGTTTTGGCGGAACAGGATTAGGTTTAGTGATAACCAAACGCCTCATTAACCAAATGGGCGGTCAAATTGGGTTCACTTCAAGCCCAGATAAAGGCTCAAATTTCTGGTTTATTTTACCTCTTAGCACCAGTCAGTTTGACATAGGTGAAGTATTACCAATGGATGTACTGCAGGGTAAATCTATCCTGTTATTTGAACCAAGAGAGCTGACACGTGACACCTTGAATAGGCGCCTAGAATCGTGGCATTTAAAACTGACCAGCGTGGGACAATTAGATCATCTCAATAAAACCCTTGAACAAAAAAACATACATTTTGATTATATCTTAACAAGCTGTCATGGTTTTGATAGTCCAGAGCACATTAGCTCACAATTACAGGTCATGAAAAATCATACTCAATGTCTGATTTTACTGCATGACTGCATAGACCAAGACATCATTAGTCACCATTTAAAACCCAACAGCGACTTACTCCTGAACGTTCCTATCAATGATATGGAATTAGCAAGGCATTTAATTTACCCGCCGACCCCTAAAGCATTACAACAGTTATTGCCTATCGCACCTGGCACTAATATCGAACGTTTGAATGTGTCGGTGTTAGCTGTAGATGATAATATTGCCAACTTGAAGCTTATTGATACTTTATTACAAGAATTAGTTGTTAACGTCACCACAGCTAAAAATGGTCAAGAAGCCATTAAACTGGCGAGAAGTAAAAGCTTTGAATTAATCTTTATGGATATTCAGATGCCGGGAATGGATGGTATTACCGCAACCAAACGCATACGTCATGAATCAATGAACCGCCACACGCCAATAATTGCAGTCACAGCCCATGCGATTGCAGAAGAAAGAGAAAATATTTTAGCTGCGGGTATGGATGCCTTTTTGCCCAAACCCATCGATGAATCATCATTAAGAAAAGTGATTAATCGTTGGATAGCAAAACCTAAATTTACCCATTTTGAGCTTCATACCCTCAATTGGGAGTTGTGCTTAAGCCAAGCAAGCCAAAAACCGGGCTTAGCACTTGAAATGCTACAAATGCTGGTAGACTCAATTCCCAGCACAATCGCAACAATTGAGTTGGCACTGCAACAGCAGGATCAAGCACAGATGCTACAGGCAGTCCATAAACTGCATGGGGCAAGCTGTTATTGTGGCGTACCGACAACCCAGAAGCTTTGCCAGGAAATAGAATCTGCTTTAAAGCACAAAACCTCGACGAGTGAGCTAGAACCGGAAATACTTGAGTTACTTGATGAGCTAACTAAGGTAGAATCGGCGGCAACTCAAGTATTAGAACAGTTATCGATGGACATCACGCATGACTCATAAACCTGGATTTTTTCAACGTTTAAAAGCGTTATCTTTACCTCAAAAACAATTATTTGCGATCGCTTTATGCCAACGTATGCTACCTAATTACCAACTATTTTCTGAGGTATGCGAGTTCGGCCAACCAGCCGTCTTATCAACAGCTCTAGACTTACTATGGCAAAGTCAGTACGACAAGAAAAACAAATACAATGTAGATGTTCACTTACAAAAATTAGAAGAAAACACCCCTGACCCAAGCAATTTTGAAGCTTATGGTGTTTATCCTGCTATGGATGCTGTGGTAGCAATCTCAACCTTAATGAGTGCTATTGCGGATAAAATTGAAGATGACATTATCAATATCAGCAAACTTTCTTCCAGCACTGTGGCGAACTATATTGAAGCCCTTAGTGATGATGACTTAATGGATGAAGCATTAGATGATTATGTTTTTGCCCATCCTGTGATGCTAGAAGAAAAAGAGCTACAAAATATGCTATTAGATATTATTGAAGCGAACCCAGATATTCATCCAGACTTAGTTAAAGGCTTACGTAAAGATATTATCGAAGCTGGTGCATCTAATATTGGCATTAGCCTCTAGTACTAACCTAATATCACTAAAAAATATTCGAAAGCCTGATATTATTCAGGCTTTTATCGCACTATTATGAGTAAATTTAAGCTCGTCAGTAACATTAAACCTAAAATTGAATAAATAAACACGCGTTTAACTTTAGCCTAATTGCATCATCGTATTAAAACAAAGTAAAGTGGACTTATTATCATTTTGCTAAGGAATTGCGAGGGATGTCCAGTATTCTTACCCCGCTGATCGCTGTGTTTATTATTATGTTACTCGGCGGTATTGTTCAGAAATTAAGATTTCTACCAGCAGATACCAATCTTATCCTCAATCAATTTGTTTACTACATTGCCTTTCCAGCAATTTTATTGATTGTGCTCGCTGAAACGCGCATTGAAGATATTATTCAATGGGGATTTATTGGTGGATTTAGCTTGGCTATGATCATCACCTATGCACTCGTAATAGCCGTATCCTTATGGCGCAAACCTAAACAGCAAGCTATTGCAGCTATGCGAGCATTAAATGCCACCTTTGGCAATACAGCATTCATTGGTATTCCATTACTAAGCCTATTATTCCCAGGTAACAAAATCGCATTAGTCGCGGCAGCTATAGCCAGCTTACTGTCGGTGTTCATGTTTGCCTTTGCATTAGTCTCTATCGAACTTGCCAGCCGTGACAAACAGTCAGCGGATCATGCTATCGTCATTATGGCGAATGCATTATATAAAAATCCGATAGTGCTAGGCAGCATGATAGGTATCAGCTTATCGGCATTGCATATCACCTTACCTGAAAGCCTATCATTGGTGCTGCACCAAATAGGTAGTACCTCTAGCCCTTGTGCACTATTTGCCATAGGAATGGTACTTGCTAAAGCGTTTCAGCATCAATCTTTGGCAAAGATGTTCAGCCTTAGCCTAATTACAGAAATAAGTTTCATCAACTTACTCAAATTAATTATTCAGCCCTTTATTGCCTTCGGATTACTCAAACTCTTTAGCGTAGAGCATGAACTACTGACAATGGGAGTGCTGTTAGCAGCCTTGCCAACGGCAGCAAGTGTCTATTTATTGGCTGATCGATACCAAATAAATGCTAATAGCAGCGCACAAGGTATTCTATATGGCACATTAATTACCTTTGTTAGCTTACCTATAATAGAAACACTATTAAAATCTTATGGTTAATTAACACACTCACATAGTCTAACAAACAAGCAAAGATAATTTTCTGGCTACTACTTTACTGTATAAAAAATCAGTATATACTGTTTATCAATACAGTGGTTTGATAGTTTCATTGACAGGAATTCATTATGCTTTGCCAACTCAGCATCAACAATTTTGCTATTGTACGTTTTTTAGAATTAGATTTTAAAGCCGGTATGACCACCATAACGGGTGAGACAGGTGCGGGTAAATCTATTGCTATTGATGCGCTTGGTTTATGTCTAGGTAACCGCAGTGATGCCAATACGGTGAGGCCTGGAGCCAATAAAACCGAAGTCAGTGCCCGCTTCACATTACATGATGTGCCACAAGCTAAGCGCTGGTTAGAAGATAATGACCTAGATAATGAAGATGACTGCATTTTACGCCGCACCATTAACAGTGATGGGCGCTCGCGCGCATATATTAATGGTAACCCAGTGCCTGTCGCCCAACTTAAAGGTATTGGCCAATTACTGATTGGTATTCATGGTCAGCATGCTCACCACGCAATGCTAAAAAGTGAGCATCAACTTACGCTGCTAGACAGCTATGCCAACCATAAGCTGTTAATTGACACTGTACATGCCAGTTATCAACGTAATAAGCAGATCGAAAATGAGCTTAAAATGCTTGAACATGCGCAACATGAGCGTATATCCCGTAAACAGTTACTCCAATATCAAGTCGAAGAGTTAGATGAGTTTAATTTAGCTGACGGTGAGTTTGTTGAAATAGAACAAGAACATAAGCGCCTTGCTAATGGCACAGAACTGATTGAAACCTGTCAGGCCAGTTTAGATCTACTAACTGAAGGTGAAGAATTCAACATAGAATCACTGCTAAATAAAGTGATTCATTTAGCAGATAATTTACAAAGCGTGGATGAAAAGTTATCCCCTGTAGCCAGTATGCTTAATGAAGCATTAATTCAGATACAAGAAAGCACAGTTGAAATAGAAGACTACCTTAGCCGTTTAGAATTAGATCCTGAACACTTTACCTATTTAGATAGGCGTTTAACCACTGCAATGCAACTTTCACGTAAGCATCATGTCAGTGCAGAAGACTTATCAGCCCATCATGCACAGCTTAAAGCTGAACTGGTTGGGTTGTCTGATGATGAAACTAAATTAGATGAGATTAAACAGGCTTTAGCTTTCAGCCGTGAGGCCTATTTAACCCATGCCCAAAAACTCAGCCAAAGCCGGGCTCGCTATGCTAAAGAGTTAGATAAATTAGTCACTCGTTCAATCCATGAATTAAACATGCCAAAAGGCCAATTTAATATTTCGGTAAACTTTAATCCTGAGATGAGTAATAGTTTGGGTTGTGACCAAGTGGAGTTTTTAGTTAGCACCAACCCAGGACAGCCATTACAACCCATTGCTAAAGTAGCTTCTGGTGGTGAGCTATCGCGCATAGGCTTAGGCATACAAGTTATTACCGCTAAAAAAGTTTCTACGCCCACATTGATATTTGACGAAGTCGATGTGGGTATTTCAGGACCAACGGCGGCAGTTGTTGGCAGAATGCTAAGAAGCCTAGGGGATTCAACTCAAGTTTTTTGTGTTACCCATTTACCGCAAGTGGCTGGTAATGGCCATCAACATATGTTCGTCAACAAGTTCAACAAAGGTGGACAAACTGAAACGACAATGCAGATTTTAGATAAAGAGCAGCGAATAAACGAATTAGCCCGTTTATTAGGTGGCGATATTATCACTGAAAACACCCTAGCGAATGCCAGAGAGCTATTGCAATAAAGAGGGAAATACCACTAATATGGTCTTCCCTTAAATTCACTGTAATGATCAACGCAATAGGCACTGAATTAAAAGTATAATAAAATCAAGGGCAATAATGCTTAAGTCGATACTTAAAATAGCCATTTATAGTGTAGCTTCAATGACATTTTTGCTGGCTCTTATCTTTGCTGTTTTAGTTTATATTAATATTGAAGACCGCTACTTATCGGTGAATACTCAACAACTAGAAAAGTGGGCTCAACTTGAAACGGTTAATGAAAGTCAGAACGCTTTTGTATTAGCGCAGCAGATAGTAGGTACACAGCAAGCCCCTTCAATCCTTCCTTTGTCAGATGTGCAGCACTTATTGCTGCAACAATATCAACAAACCTGCCATAAAGAATTAATTGAAAATTGTCATAATTTTATAGCGGGTAACTTAGTAGATATTAAGTTTATGCTGACAAGTTATGTTGATTTAATTAATCAATATCAACAGATTATTACGTTGCCTTTGTGGCATGAAAGTCTAGATAACTCAGCAGATAGACCACAAATTAATTTCACTAACTTATCTAATATTCAGATGCTTGCTGAGCTAAATGCTTTATTGAGTTCACGCACTGGCAGCCCTAGTTTTATTAATGACTTTATTGATGCTGATTATCGATTTTGGAACAATATTTTTCATTCATCAAGCGACCTTGCAACCTTCTCTTTAGCGGGCAGTAAAATGCAAAAAAACCTAGCCTGGGGAGTGAAAATACTTGCAGCAGAAGCACCTCTTAATGGCACTTACCCTGCAGCGTGGAAACTTAGCAGTAAACTGTCAGAGGAAAGTATTCAAAGAGTATTTGCAGCAGAATATTTATTTGTAAAAGCTGTGATGATTGAAATGCTGAGTAATCCCTACCCTTTATCTGATATTAACTATTATCAACAATGGCTTATTAGCCTTTTTTTCAATTTAAATGAAAGCCTTAACATGAATGCCGAAAGGGTCATGAATCAATACCAACAAGTCATCAAAAACCAATTAAATGAAGCTATGGTGAGAGATTCAATGGCTGAATTAAAAGCAAAGGATGAGCAGAACGAGCAGAGTTTTGCGTATTGTGACTTTGACTCAACGATAGAAAAAATTTGGGCGATGAAATATAACCCAATAGGTAAAGTGATCAGCTGTTTAAACACGGATATGGTTAAATACTTTGGGCAATCGGAGAAAATCGCACCATTACAAAAACAATCAATACAACTTAGAAAAGAGAGCAAAAAACGTTAAAGTTGTATTATCCGAAAAAATAAGCACATGCCTGCAAACACATAAATGCAAAAACACCTGCTAAAACATCATCAATCATAATGCCAAAGCCACCATGTACTTTGGCATCTAACCACCTGATTGGCCAGGGTTTGAGGATGTCAAAGAACCGGAAAAAACCAAAACCGACTAATAACCATATCCATCCTGCTGGAGCTGCAATTAACGTGATAAGTAAACCTGCCACTTCATCCCACACAATAGCTCCATGATCATGCACTTGCATATCACTTGCTGCCTTATCGCAAATATAAAAACCCACCAGCACGATTAATAGCGTCAACGCTAAATATACTGGCAGACTTAAGTGACTCATTAATAGATATAAAGGTATGGCTGCAATAGTGCCGAAGGTGCCAGGGGCTTTAGCCGCTAAGCCGCTGCCAAAACCCAGTGCAAGGAAGTGAATAGGATTAGATAGACGTAAACGTTTCACCGCCGGGTCTTGAGAGAATAACTTCATTAAAAATGCTCGAAACCTTTAAACTCTGGCATGAAGGGCTGGCCGTCTAAAGTGAATTTGACTTTATCACCAGAACAAATCTGACCAACGTTAACAAACTTCACCCCCGAATGAATTAAGGCGGTATCTATTGCGCCACGCTGTGACTCGGGTACGGTGAATAATAGCTCATAATCTTCCCCCCCAGTTAGAGCATAGGCTAGAGCTTGTTCAGCTGTCACGCTGTTTTTTAGTGAGCTAGACAATGGAATTGCATTAGCATTAATAGTCGCACCTACATTAGATGCTTTAAGAATATGGGACAGATCTGAGACTAAACCGTCAGATAAATCAATCGCACTAGATGCAAGACCACGTAACGCTTGTCCTGCTAGCACCCTTGGGGTGGGATAATAATGTCGGTTCAGTAAATATTCTTTATACTCTGGCTTAACCGCTTGCACTCCCCGCAGCATATCGAGTCCAAGGGCTGAATCCCCTAAAGTTCCGGTCACATATATCCAGTCACCGACTTTTGCACCGCTGCGCTTTAACGATTTACCTTTAGGAATTTGCCCATTAATGGTCAGGTTTATACAGCGGGGTCCTCGAGTGGTATCGCCCCCCACTAAAGCGACACTATAGTAGTCTGCGATTTCAAATAATCCATTACTAAAATCAGCAAGCCATTGGGTGTCAACCTCAGGTAAAGATAGCGCTAATGTCATCCAGGCAGGTTCAGCTCCCATGGCAGCTAAATCAGACAAATTCACTGCCAGTGATTTATAGCCAAGAGCATGTGCTGGCATATCAGCAAAAAAATGCACGCCTTCAACTAAGGTATCGCATGAAATAGCAATCACCTTACCTTCGGCGGGCTGTACCAAAGCACAATCATCGCCAATGCCTAAGATGACATCACGACGCTTTTGTCCACGGTTTTTAAAAAATTGTTCAATAAGTTGGAATTCTTTCACGCTAGCACTGGTCGGAAAAACCCGCCCACCTTATTTTTAAGCATGTTAATACAAAAAAAACGGTATCCGAAGATACCGTTTCTAGGATTACTTATTTCTAACGATTTTATCTAACAAACCGTTGACGAACTTGTGACTATCATCAGCTCCAAAAGCTTTAGCAAGTTCGATACCTTCATTGATGGCAACCTTAAAAGGGACATCTTTTTTGAAGGTCAGCTCAAATGTTGCTAAACGTACTATGGCTTTTTCAACCGGTGATACTTCACTAAAATCACGGTCTAAGTGTGGTTTTAGTAATTCATCTATCTGAGCGACTTTAGCTGTAACGCCCGCTAAAAGCTCACGAAAATAAGCAACATCAACACCGTCTAAACTTTGTTCGGTTAAAAACTCATGTTCAACATCAGCAACATTGTTGTCTGTTAGCTGCCATGAATAAATAGCTTGAACGGCTAAACGGCGTGCCTTGCGGCGCTCTGAAGGCTTCATTAAATTTCCTACTATACCAACTGTTTTTCTAACTCTTGAAGCACGTTAACCATTTCAAGCAAGCTTAATGCAGCTTCGCCGCCTTTATTGCCCGCTTTTGTACCTGAGCGCTCAATAGCTTGCTCAATGGTATCAGTTGTTAACACACCAAAAGAAACGGGGATGTCGTACTCTAATGCTACTTGAGCAAGTCCCTTATTACATTCACCGGCAACCATATCAAAATGAGGTGTTCCACCGCGGATCACAGCACCAAGTGAGATAATGCCATCAAACTTTCCACTTGCAGCAACTCGACGAGCAGCTAGTGGTAATTCCACGGCGCCAGGTACGCGCACAACAGTAATGTTTTCATCTGGAACCTGGCCAAAACGTTTTAAAGTATCTAGTGCGCCACTAAGCAGACTTTCAACAACAAAGCTATTGAAACGCGATACTACGATCGCCACTTTTGCATTTTTCGCTTCGATATTACCTTGAACTATGTTCATTTTTATCTTACCTAATTTAGCTAAAGCACCCAGCCTGGGCGAAAGAGGCGGTATGATAACACAGCCGACCACTCTGAGCGCAATGCAATTATTGAAAATTTTAAATTGAATTTATTAACAATTTATTCCGAAATATATTCAGTTACTTCCAAGCCGAAACCCGACAAAGAATGATACTGCTTAGGCGAACTCAACAAGCGCATACTGGTGACACCAAGGCTTGATAAAATTTGTGACCCGACTCCAACGCGACGTGATGTACCTTGCCACGGAGCTGGAGCCATTGCTTGACCATTATCCTCAGCTTCAAATGACTTCACTTTAGCAAGCATGCTACTGGTGTGTTCTTGATTTCCAAGTAACACTAATACACCACCTTGCTCGGCGATTCGCGCCATCGCTTTTTCAAGCGGCCAGCTGCGTTTTTGATCGCGTTCTGAATGCAATAAATCATTGAAAGTATTTTGTAAATGGACACGTACGAGTGTGTTATCACCCACATTGCCTTTGATCAAAGCATAATGGAGTTGGTTATCGATAGTGTCTCTAAATGTCACCATGTCGAACTCGCCAAAACGAGTGGGTAATTTACATTTTGCTTCACGTACAACGGTGGTTTCTTTGTTATTACGATACTCAATTAAATCGGCAATTGTGCCAATTTTAATACCGTGCTTCTCACTAAATACTTCTAAATCAGGACAGCGAGCCATAGTGCCGTCTTCATTCAAAATTTCAACAATAACACCTGACGGCTCAAACCCGGCAAGACGCGCTAAGTCACAACCCGCTTCAGTATGACCTGCGCGGATCAATACGCCACCATCCTGTGCCATCAAAGGAAATATATGCCCTGGTTGAACTAAATCTGATGCTTTGGCGTTTTTGGCCACAGCAGCTTTTACAGTTACAGCTCTGTCGTGGGCAGATATCCCTGTGGTAACACCTTCAGCCGCCTCAATAGATACGGTAAAATTAGTTGAGAATTGAGCGTTATTGTTGGTCACCATTAAAGGCAAATTTAACTGCTGACAGCGTGCTTTTGTCATTGTTTGACAAATTAGGCCACGGCCGAAAGTGGCCATAAAATTGATGGCTTCAGGCGTGACACAATCGGCTGCCATGATAAGGTCGCCTTCATTTTCACGGTCTTCGTCATCCATTAAGATAACCATTTTACCGAGACGAATGTCTTCGATGATTTCTTCTATACTGTGTAAAGCCATGTAGGGACCTTTATTTGTTATTTAGGGTGATTATTTATGCTCAGCTCAATATATTCAAAGCAAAAACATGAGTCAAAATACTGTTCTATAAAGCGTAGAATAGGTTCTTATAAAGCTCAAAGCACTTTCTGATAAAATTCAACGGACTATTTCATATAGCCAGCATTGGCTAACATAGACAGAGTGACACCTGATTTAGGTTGCTGTTCATCCTGCGGCTGCATTAATCGTTCAAGATATCGGGCAATTAAGTCCACTTCAATATTTACGTTAGCGCCTGCTTTTAATTCGGTTAAGGTCGTTTCGCTTGCCGTGTGCGGCACAATAGTAAGTCTAAATTGATGACCTTTAACCTCATTTACGGTCAAGCTCACACCATCTATGGTAATTGAACCTTTGTGGGCAATATATTTAGCTAAATCAGCAGGAGCTGACAACCAAAACTCAATCGCTTGTCCGCGATACTGACGCCCATCAACTTTAGCGATACCGTCAACATGGCCGCTGACCATATGACCACCTAAACGTGTTGTTGCTGTCACTGCCTTTTCTAAGTTAACTTTCTGGCCAACCTGGTAATGTGCAAATCCTGTTAAAGTAACCGTTTCAGCAGAAACATCGGCAACATAACCATCAGCTAAACATTGCACTACGGTCAAACAGACGCCGTTTGTGGCAATGCTGTCGCCTAATTTTACATCGGATAAATCGAGTTTACCGCTAGCCACAGTTAACCGAATATCGTTACCTTTGCGCTCAATCTTGCGCAAGGTGCCTAGGGCTTCAATAATGCCTGTAAACATAGAGAGTCACTTTTCCTATTTCTGCCCAACAGAATTGAACATTAATGATGAGATATTTTAGCTTAAACCAAATACAAATCGTGTGTCTTGGCCGACATTTCGTTGATCTTTTAATACTATTTTGGGTATTTGATCCATTGATTGATAATCAGTTAAGGTCAGCATGTTGCGCCCTTCACTGCCCAACAGTTTTGGTGCTTGGTACAAAACAAGCTCATCGACCAGATTATGTTCAACAAAACTGCCTGAAAGTGTTGCCCCTGCTTCAATCATCACTGAGTTACAACTTTCACCCAAATATTTCAATAAGGTATCAAGACACACACGCCCTGCACTATTTGCTTTTACCTGCAGCAAACTAACATGGTTAGGAAAAAGTGCTTGTACAGCATTAGAGTAGCCACAGGTTGAAACTAATAGAATCGGTGTTTCAATACTGAATAGCATAAAATCTGCGGTTAATCGGGCTTGGGAATCTAACACGACTCTTAATGGCTGCTGTAGAGATGTGGGTGAAAGAGAACTTTTCAAGCTGCCAAGTTCTTCATAACGCACATTTAAGCTAGGATCATCTGCAATAATAGTTTCAACGCCCGTGATTAACGCGCAATGGCGGGCACGCATTCGTTGCACATCTTGTCTTGCTGCGGGACCGGTAATCCATTTAGAAACACCATTAGACAAGGCAGTTTTGCCATCTAAACTAGCGGCAACTTTCACCGTAACCCATGGCAAACCGGTTTTCATCCGCTTCATAAACCCTAGGTTTAACGTCAAAGCTTCAGCGGCTAATAAACCAACCTCAACTTGAATACCTGCATCTTGCAACATGGCAATACCGTTATCGGCTACTTGAGGGTTAGCGTCTTTCACTGCAATAACGACTCTAGCAACCTGGGCATTAATTAACCCTAAGGCGCAGGGCGGAGTACGTCCATAATGACTACAAGGCTCTAAAGTCACATAGGCTGTAGCGCCAACGGTAGAATATCCTTGTTTAGCGGCATCAGCCAATGCATTGACCTCTGCATGTCCTTGACCCGCAACTTGATGATAACCTTCACCAATAATAATTGAGTCTTGGACAAGTACGCAGCCAACAGATGGATTGGGGCGCGTAGTATAAAGACCTTTTCGCGCCAGCTGGATCGCACGACCCATCATTTGGGTATCAAATACACTAAAGCTAGTCATAAAAAGTTACTCAAGTCCTAGGGGAAGTTTATTTTTGCAATTTAGCAATCGCTTCGCCAAATTGTGACACATCTTCAAAAGCACGATAAACAGAGGCAAATCGAATATAAGCGACTTTATCTAGGCTCATTAATTGATCCATCATTAAATTACCTATCATCTCAGAATCAATTTCACGCTCACCTGTCGCGCGTAATGTGGACTTAATTTTAGTAATTGCTTGTTCGATTTCATCCATAGATACTGGACGTTTTTCAACCGCGCGCAACATACCACCACGAAGTTTTTCTTCATCAAAAGGTTGGCGGCTGCCATCACGTTTTATCACCCTAGGCATGACTAGCTCTGCACCTTCAAAGGTTGTAAAACGTTCATGGCATTCAGTGCATTCACGGCGACGGCGAACTTGGTGGCCATCTGCCACTAAACGTGAATCGATAACTTTAGTATCAGTCGCGCTACAAAAAGGACAATGCATTGAACCTCCGAAAATAAAATGGCCACTAAAATTAGTGGCCATTAAAGTTTATCCTATTTACTCATCAAGGTTAAGCTAACCTTTAGGGATAGCATTAGTGATGAAAGGATATTCCGTGCAGCAGGAATTATCCGTAAACAGGGAACTTAGCGCATAAGGCCAACACTTGACCTTTTACGCTATCAATCACAGTTTGGTTTTGTGCGTCATCTAAAATGTCACAAATCCAACCCGTTAATTGCTTCGCTTCAGCTTCTTTAAAGCCACGGCGAGTAATAGCTGGGGTACCAATACGAACACCTGAAGTTACAAATGGTGAACGTGGATCATCAGGTACTGAGTTTTTATTAACCGTGATATTGGCACTACCTAACGCTGCATCAGCTTCTTTACCGGTTAAGTCGCGACCGATTAAATCAACAAGCATTAAGTGGTTTTCAGTACCGCCAGAAACAATTTTGTATCCGCGCGCTAAAAATACTTCAACCATTGCTTTAGCATTTTTAACAACTTGTTGTTGGTAAACTTTAAACTCAGGCTCTAGTGCTTCTTTAAACGCAACCGCTTTACCAGCAATAACATGCATTAATGGGCCGCCTTGGCCACCAGGAAACACTGCAGAGTTTAATTTTTTGTATAAGTCTTCATCATTAGCTGCAGAAATAATGATACCGCCACGTGGGCCAGCTAATGTTTTATGCGTTGTAGAAGTAACAACATGTGCATGAGGTACTGGAGTTGGATAAACACCTGCAGCAATAAGGCCCGCAACGTGCGCCATATCCACAAAAAAGTATGCGCCAATTTTATCCGCTATTTCACGCATTCTGGCCCAGTCAACAATACCAGAATAAGCAGAGAAACCACCAATCATCATCTTAGGTTTATGTTCTACCGCTAAACGTTCCATTTCGTCATAATCAATTTTGCCCGACTCATCGATACCATAAGGAATGATGTTATATAATTTACCAGAAAAGTTAACTGGTGAACCGTGGGTTAAATGACCGCCGTGAGCTAAATTCATACCAAGTACAGTGTCGCCTGGCTTTAACAATGCCATAAATACTGCACTGTTTGCTTGTGAACCTGAATGCGGTTGTACGTTGGCGTAAGTTGCGCCAAATAACTCTTTAGCACGTTCAATGGCTAAGGTTTCAACAACATCAACATACTCACAACCACCGTAGTAACGCTTACCTGGATAGCCTTCAGCATACTTATTGGTTAACTGTGAACCTTGAGCTTCCATAACACGTGGACTGGTATAGTTTTCAGATGCTATTAACTCGATGTGCTCTTCTTGGCGACAAGTTTCATCTTCAATGGCTTTAAATAGTTCTGGATCGTAATCCGCTATATTCATCGCTTTCTTAAGCATGGTAACTCCAACGGTAGGTTTTATATTAGTAGGGTTGCGCGGTATTCTACTCTGCAAATGCAAACAATCCCAGCCTTTACAGCATGAATTTAGTTACTAAATAACAATAGAAAATCTCATGCAAAATTAAAAATAACCTTAATTTACAATCGGTAACTATTTTTACCTTGGTATTTTAAACATTTTTTTTAAGCTACATAATGCGTAAAACAGTCATCAAAAACACTGTTCTATTTTTACGACTTTAAATGCTTATATTTGGCAGTTAAATATAACTGCTAACTCAGATAGATATTTAAACTAAATTCTAGCAAATACTAGTTAGCGCGTTACAAGATATAAAAATCGACTGATAACAATCAAAATCAGATTTAAGTTCGATTAAGATTCCATTAGAATCATTCTATTCTGTGTTAATCAATGTTGGAACCTCATGGCTCAATTTGTATATAGCATGCTAAGAGTGGGCAAAATTGTCCCACCTAAAAAGCAGATTTTAAAAGACATCTCTTTAAGTTTTTTCCCTGGCGCAAAAATCGGCGTATTAGGTTTAAACGGTTCAGGTAAATCAACACTGCTGCGCATTATGGCTGGTCTTGATACTGAGATTGAGGGCGAAGCTCGCCCTATGCCTGGCCTTAAAATTGGTTACTTGCCACAGGAACCGAAATTAAACTTAAACCAAACCGTACGTGAAGCGGTTGAAGAAGCGGTAAGCGAAGCTAAAAACGCGCTGACTCGTTTAGATGAAGTTTATGCTTTATATGCTGAGCCTGATGCAGACTTTGATGCATTAGCAAAAGAGCAAGGCGAATTAGAAGCTATTATTCAAGCCCAGGACGCACATAATCTTGACAATGTATTAGAGCGCGCTGCCAATGCATTACGTCTGCCTGATTGGGATGAGAAAATTGAAGTATTATCGGGTGGTGAGCGTCGTCGAGTTGCTATTTGTCGTTTGTTACTTGAAAAACCTGAAATGCTGCTACTTGACGAACCAACCAACCATTTAGATGCTGAATCGGTTGCTTGGCTTGAACACTTTTTACAAGAATATACCGGCACCGTAGTGGCGATTACCCATGACCGTTACTTCCTGGATAATGCTGCTGGTTGGATTTTAGAGCTTGACCGCGGTGAAGGTATTCCATGGGAAGGTAACTATTCTTCTTGGTTGGAACAGAAAAATGATCGTCTTAAGCTAGAGTCAGCCACAGAAAGTGCGCGTCAAAAGACTATCGCCAAAGAGTTAGAATGGGTACGTCAAGGCGCTAAAGGCCGTCAATCCAAAGGCAAAGCACGTATGGCGCGCTTTGAAGAGTTAAACACTAACGATTACCAAAAACGTAATGAAACCAATGAACTATTCATTCCACCTGGACCACGCTTAGGCGATAAAGTCATTGAGATTACCAACTTAACTAAATCCTATGGCGATCGGGTATTAATTGATGATTTAACCTTCACTGTGCCTAAAGGCGCAATTGTCGGTATTATTGGTGCTAACGGCGCGGGTAAGTCAACATTGTTTAAAATGATATCTGGTACAGAACAACCTGATAGCGGCACTATCTCTGTGGGTGAATCGGTGCAAATAGCCTCAGTAGATCAGTTCCGTGATTCAATGAATGATAAAAATACCGTTTGGCAAGAGATCTCCGGCGGTCAGGATATTATGAAAGTCGGTAATATGGAGATACCAAGCCGAGCTTATGTTGGTCGTTTTAACTTCCGCGGTGGAGACCAGCAAAAAATTATCGGCACTTTATCAGGGGGTGAGCGCAACCGTGTGCACCTATCTAAATTGCTTCAAGCTGGTGGTAACGTATTACTACTCGATGAGCCTACCAATGACTTAGATGTAGAAACCTTGCGCGCATTAGAAGAAGCGTTATTAGAGTTTCCAGGTTGCGCCATGGTCATTTCACATGACCGTTGGTTCTTAGATCGCATAGCAACCCACATTCTAGATTACCGTGATGAAGGTAAAGTGAACTTCTATGAAGGTAACTATACTGAATATTCTACTTGGCTGAAAAGCACTTATGGTGCTGATATTGTTGAGCCGCATCGCTTAAAATACAAGCGCATGACAAAATAAAACAACGCTACTAACAACAGGGGCTTCGGCCCCTGTTTTATTATTGTTTAATAATTGTGAGATGAAACACAACGCATTACGTCAATTTTTTGTCATTTATACTCAATCCTCGCCATAATCTGTTTGTAAACCCCTAACAAGTTAAGTATTATCACTTATTAATGGATTATTTTGTGCGTTGCTGATTTTTGTTAACAATTTCATTTTGCAGCGATTGTATAAGCTAATAGTTATTCAACGGAGATATCAGTGAGATACGGTTCAATTAGCCTTGCGTTATTGTGCTTATTTGCGAGCAACTCTTTTGCTGCATTAGAAGTCATCAACCCAGAAGAAGAAAGACGTCTAACTCAAATTGAAGATCAATTCGATATTGATGCGCTATTAATTTCAGTTAATAACAAATTTACCCAACATAATAAGAAAGCCTTCGACATCGAAGAGTTAGTTGAAAAAATTGAAAGTGAAAAACTATCGTATGATATGTTAATCACTGATTTACCTAAAAAAATTCTTGCTAAAGATAATTTACCTCAAGTCTATAAGCAAATTGAATCTACGGTAAATAAAATCGATCAGCTTGAAACTCGCTCAATTCAAGAGTCTGCAGCTTTAGAAGCTGAAAACACTGAAATTTTGGCAGAATATAACGCGATTAATAGCAAGCGTACTGAACAAAGTAAGCAGTTGTTTAAGTTGAAAACCGATATTACTAACCGCTTGATTGGCGATTTATCAAAATCAAGCAGTAGCCTTCCGGTTAACATTAATGGTTCAACTGAGTGCTCTAAATATCAGTCAATTACTGAGTGTTTAAAAGAATCTAAAAGCTTTATTTTAACTAATACCCGTAATGAGTCACCGTTTTTGAACGATAAAAGCGTGTTATTGTCGTACGAAGTAGTCGATGCCAACATGAATATGAATGGTAACTTAAACTACAAAGTAGCAATGAAGTTTAAACCATCATATAACAACAAAATTGACCAGTTACTCAATGAACGATTAGGGTTGAGTTCAGCCATGATCACTCTGGTCAGTAATGTGCCTGCTGATTGGTTTATTAATGGTGTTAAAATTGGTACTGGTAAAGAATTATTCCATGAAATCCCTTTAGGTAAGCATGGTATTTTGGCGTCGTATCAATCAAAAGATAAATCAAGTGTTGAGAATATTGAAGGCAACGGCGTATTCAATTACACCTTTGACTCGTCAGGCTCGACCCTAAGAAAAAGTAACAACACTGAGTCTCCTGGTGTTGCTGCTGAATCGCCTAAAGGTGAGATCAAGCAAAAATCAAAAGCCAAGTACACTTTAATGGCTGACCAAACAAGCATTAAAGAAACCAAAGAACCAGAAGAAAAAAAATCACTGTCTGAACGAGGTTATGAGTATTTTATGGGTGTCACACCATCCAATAAAAAGCAAAATTTTGAATTTACCAACGAACCGGTAGAAAAGTAATTTACTCGATATTAGCTTAACGCTCAACAAAGCCATGCCACAGTGCATGGTTTTTTTATGGCGCTATTTTATCCACGCATCAAAATGTCACGTTCCTACTAACATGCTTAGAAACATAAAGTACTCATAGCTTTACATTACTTTACGCACTTATTTATTTAAATTACATACAATAGCTTTAACCTTCCAATTTTCCACCCTTATTGTCGGCTAGTATTAGCGTTGAGAGCTCTGTATCTATGAAAAAATTTATCGTTTTTATTATCTTGCTTACTCTACCTATTGCAGGATTTATTATAAGTACAAATAAGCAGCCTCAAAAAAACACTCGACCAGAGCGAGTTATTCCCGTGGTAACGGCAATGGTTGATAATCATCCTTTAGCACAATCGGTTACCTTGGTCGGTAAATTAAAAGCAAAGCAGTCGGTATTTCTTGCCCCACAGGTCAATGGAAAAATAGCCGACATTAAAGTTAAATCAAATCAGTATGTCGAAAAAGGCCAGATATTAATTACATTAGAAAACGCCAAAGCCAAAGCAAATATGACTGAAGCTCAAGCATATTATGTTGATGAACTCAGAGTTCAAGACGAATTTGGACGACTTATTCATGTTAATGCTATCACTCAAACTGAAATTGAAGCCCAAAAAGCCAAGGTTAATGTTGCTTCAGCTAGACTGGCTGCTACAAGTGCTGATTTAAGTTACCACGATTTAACGGCTCCCTTTTCAGGCAATATCGGCCTAATCAATTTCAGCCGCGGAAAAATGGTCAACGCGGCTGAAACCTTATTAACCCTCGATGATTTGAGCCATTTATACCTCGACTTAAATATTCCTGAGCATTATTTATCTTTACTCAGTACTGGTATGACTATCCATGCAACAAGTCGCGCATGGGCTGATAAAAGCTTTGGCGGTAACGTAACGGCTATCGATTCACGTGTTAATGAAGAAACCTTAAATTTGACTGTCAGAGCAGAATTTAGCAATACAGATGGCCAGCTAAAGCCTGGCATGATGATGTCAGCTAAAATAGTTTTTCCTAGTGTATCCTCACCTATTGTGCCTGTTCAAGCACTTGAATACTCAGGGACTAAGCGTTTTGTATACCTCATAGATAAAGATAATATTGCTCAAAAAACTGAAGTTGAACTTGGGGCTAGGATTGATAATAAAGTACTGATTAATAGTGGGTTAAATGTTGGCGACCATATAGTCGTTCAGGGCTTAGTAAATATGCGCGATGGTATCAAAGTGAATGACTTGAGTGGCGCGAAAATGACTTCCGATGACAGGTCGACTCAACTTCAGGAGCTAAAATAATGTGGTTAAGTGATACTGCGGTTAAGCGACCTGTTGTAGCAATTGTACTGAGCATTTTACTGTGTGTATTTGGCTTAGTGTCTTTCTCGAAACTGTCTGTACGAGAAATGCCTGATGTTGAAAATCCTGTAGTAACGGTAATGACCACTTATAGTGGCGCATCAGCCACCATTATGGAAGGCCAAATAACCAAAACCATTGAGGATGAACTGACGGGTATTAGTGGTATTGATGAATTGACCTCGACGACGCGCAATGGCATGTCACGTATATCAATTCAATTTAAACTTGGTTGGAATTTAACAGAAGGCGTCAGTGATGTTCGAGATGCTGTTGCTAAGGCACAAAGAAGGCTTCCTGATGAAGCTAATGACCCAATAGTATCTAAAGATAACGGCACGGGTGAGCCTTCTATCTATGTCAATTTAAGTTCATCTAAAATGGATAGAACACAATTAACAGATTATGCCCAACGGGTACTTGAAGACAGATTTAGTTTAATCACTGGTGTAAGTTCGGTCGATATTTCAGGTGGATTATACAAGGTAATGTATGTTCAACTGCAGCCACAACAGATGGCGGGTAGAAATGTTACCACCAGCGATATTGTCAATGCACTCAAAACTGAGAACGTAGAAACACCCGGCGGTGAAGTACGTAACGATACCACAGTCATGGCGGTCAGAACCAAGCGATTATACTACACAGCTGAGGATTTTGATTACTTAGTCGTGCGCACTGCCACTGACGGTCAACCTATATATTTAAAAGATGTTGCCCAAGTCTTTTTAGGGGCAGAAAATGAAAATTCAACCTTTAAGAGTAATGGGGTTGTTAATCTTAGCCTAGGCATAATACCGCAATCTGATGCAAACCCACTTGATGTTGCCCAACAGGTTTATAAGGAAGTAGCTAACGTACAGCAGTTTTTACCCGAAGACACCCAACTGGTTGTTGACTATGATGCTAACGTCTTTATCGACCGTTCAATTAACGAGGTTTATAACACGCTGTTTATCACTGGGGTGTTAGTGGTATTGGTACTGTATATTTTTATTGGCCAAGTTAGAGCAACCCTTATCCCTGCGGTCACTGTACCAGTATCACTTATTGCGGCATTTATGGCTGCTTATAGTCTAGGTTATTCAATTAACTTATTAACCTTAATGGCGTTAATACTTGCTATCGGTTTAGTCGTCGATGATGCCATTGTGGTGGTGGAAAATATCTTCCACCATATAGATAAAGGTGAACCGCCATTATTAGCTGCCTATAAAGGCACCCAAGAAGTGAGTTTTGCCGTGGTCTCTACCACATTAGTCTTGGTGATGGTTTTCTTACCGATTTCATTTATGGATGGCATGGTTGGGTTATTATTCACTGAATTCTCGGTAATGCTTGCTATGTCGGTTATATTTTCATCTTTGATTGCTTTAACCTTAACGCCGGTACTTGCCAGTAAATTATTAAAAGCCAATGTAAAGCCTAATGCTTTTAATCTGTGGATAGATAAACATTTTAACAACTTAGAACAGTCGTATCGTCAGGGAGTAACCTGGGCAATACAGTGGCGACTTGCTGCACCAATCGTCATTATGGCTTGTCTTGGTGGCAGCTACTTGCTTATGCAACAAGTACCATCACAATTAGCACCGCAAGAAGATCGCGGTGTATTGTACGCCTTTATTAAAGGTGCTGAGGGTACAAGCTATAACCGCATGATAGCTAACATGGACATAGTAGAACAAAGACTGATGCCATTATTAGGTCAAGGCACGTTTAAGTCATTCAGTGTTCAAGCACCGGCCTTTGGTGGTCGTGCAGGTGATCAAACCGGTTTTGTTATTATGCAATTAGAAGACTGGGCGGACAGAGATACCGATGTAAAACAAGCTTTAGCACTTATTTCATCAACCCTTAAAGATATTCCTGATGTGATGGTAAGGCCTATGATGCCAGGCTTTAGAGGTCAATCGAGCGAACCTGTACAGTTTGTATTGGGCGGTTCTGACTATCAAGAGTTATTCAAATGGGCCCAAATACTTCAACAAGAAGCTGATGCTAGCCCTATTCTTGAAGGCGCTGATTTAGATTATGCCGAAACCACACCAGAATTAGTGGTCACAATCGACAAACAAAGAGCGGCAGAACTTGGGATAAGCGTAGCGACAGTGTCTGACACACTAGAGATCATGTTAGGAGGGCGCAGTGAGACCACCTTTATCGACCGCGGTGAAGAATATGATGTTTACCTTAGAGGTAATGAAAATAGCTTTAACAGTGTCGCTGATTTAAGCAAAATTTATCTTCGCTCAAACAAAGGCGAATTAATTACTTTAGACAGCGTGACTGATATTGAAGAAGTCGCTTCACCTCAAAGGTTAAGCCATACTAATAAGCAAAAATCAATTACCCTCAAAGCTAACTTAGGTGAAGGCTACACCTTAGGAGAAGGATTAAGCTTTCTTGAACAGCGCGCGATTGAATTACTCCCTGCAGACATCTCGATTGCTTACACTGGAGAGTCTAAGGACTTTAAAGAAAACCAAAGTGGCGTTTTGATTGTATTTGGCTTAGCGTTATTAATTGCCTACCTAGTCTTAGCAGGACAATTTGAAAGTTTTATCAACCCTTTAGTTGTTATGCTGACTGTTCCTATGGGCATATTAGGTGGATTTATTGGGTTAGTGCTTACCAGCCAAGGTATTAATATTTACAGCCAAATTGGCATGATCATGTTAATTGGCATGGTCACTAAAAATGGTATTTTGATTGTCGAATTTGCTAACCAATTACGTGATCGCGGCCTTGAGTTAAATCAGGCCATTATTGATGCATCGGCTAGACGTTTACGGCCTATTCTAATGACAGCTTTTACAACCTTAATTGGTGCACTACCACTAATACTGTCGACGGGTGCAGGCAGTGAAAGCCGCATTGCGGTTGGTACTGTGATATTTTTTGGCATGGCATTCGCCACTCTAGTAACCCTGTTTGTTATACCCGCTATGTATCGGTTAATTTCAGCATCAACCAAATCACCTAGCTTTGTGGCCAAACAATTAGAAGAGGCGATTGAAAAACAACGTCAGGCTAAGCTTACATAGTGCTTAAGCTTACATAGTGCTTGGCTTAATATGGTAGCATGCACTATTAATGCTTTATTACACTCATGTCCCAAAAGGTTAATTAATGTATAAAATTGCTGTGTTTGTTGATGTTCAAAATGTGTATTACACCTGTAAGCAAGCTTTTGATCGCAGCTTCAATTACCGTGAATTATACAAACAATTAGCGGACAGGGGCGAGATTACCCATGCAATTGCTTATGCGATTGCGCCAAATGATGATGGTCAGGTCAAGTTTCAAGATGCGCTAAAATATATAGGCTTTACGGTTAAGACCAAACCCTACATACAACGCAGCGATGGCTCAGCCAAAGGTGATTGGGATGTAGGAATAACCATTGATATGCTTGAACTGTCAGCTGACGTTAATGAAGTTATTTTACTGTCAGGGGATGGTGATTTTGACCTACTGATTAAAGCGATTAATCGTAAATATGACTGTTTAACCCATGTGATCAGTGTGCCTCGGTTAACGGCAAAGTCACTCACAGATCAATGTCAGCAGCATACCCCAATAGATTTTACACTGCTGCGTTAACCGGCGTATTATTCAAAGGCCTCTATTTAGCGCTATGGCTGACTAAGGTTGGGTTAAGTAAATTATCGTGTACCAGGCTACGATGGTATACCTCATCAAAAATAGCGGTATTTAGCTTAACAATTATGTCCGCTATAGATACACCATCCATTTTAAAAGTATCAAAGTGACATTAGAAAAACCTTATTAACTTAGTTATGCCTTTGATATTGACCTAATGGAAATGCTTACTGAAATATCCCATAACTCTATGCTTAATATATTGACTGATAAATTGTCCAAAATCCTCTACACTGCCATCGTTTCATTTCGACTTACACGCTAATAATGCACCGTTTTATACAAACGATAAAACAGTTAGGAAAATTATGAACAAACCTGCTAATCACAACTCGCTCATTTGGAGTGATACCGCTCACTTTGCCGTACAAATTTATTATGAAGACACTGATTTTTCAGGCGTGGTTTATCATCCTAATTTTTTAAAGTACTTTGAACGTGCACGTGAACACGTTATTGGGGCAAATGTATTACAACAACTTTGGAATGAACAAGGTTTAGGTTTTGCTGTGTATAAAAGCGATATGATTTGTCATGATGGGGTGGAGTTTGCTGATATTATCGATGTTAGAACGCAATTTTGCTTTGAAAGTAAATATCGCACTATATGGAAGCAAGAGATATGGCGCCCTAATGCAAATAAAGCAGCAGTAACCGCTAATATTGAAATGGTTTGTATGAATAAAAACCGACAACTCGCACCGATGACAACTGATTTGATTGCATTGCTTAATAAGACTATGCCTTAATACGATTATGCCTGTTTAATCGGTAATAGTTTTATTACGTTATCAGGGTAACGAATAATATGAATGCTATATCACTGCAGTGAGTGGCAATAAAAGCTGCGTCAATTATTATAAATAAGCCTGAAATTGGGATAGCTTTGGGTAAGCAAAGGCAAACTCAGTGGCATCACAAGGTTTAGAAAAGTAATCTCCTTGAATACGGTCAACACCAAACTCTGTTAATGTTTGTAAAATACTGAGCGTTTCAACGCCTTCAACCGTCACTTCAAAGCCCAGTTCTTTAGCCAGCGCAATGGTCATTTTTACAATACTTTGCGCTTGTTTTTCATTTTGAAAACCGTCCAAAAACGCCTTATCTATTTTCACTTCATTAACCGGTAAATGGCGTAAATAAGCCAGCGAAGAATGACCGGTACCAAAATCATCAATAGCCACTTTCATGCCAATTGCCTGTAAAGCCTCGACCGTACTTATTACGTGCTCAACAGATTCCATTAAGGTACTTTCGGTTATCTCAATCATCAAACATTCAGCAGGAACTAAATGCCGCTGCAGTGTAGTGGTAATATGACTCACCAAGTGTTCATTGTGTAAATCAGCACTGGATAAATTAATCGCCACTTTGACATTAATCCCCTGCTCTCGCCATTTAGCTTGCTGGGATACCACTTGCTCTAATACCCAATCGCTGATCATTCCGATCATGCCGGTTTTCTCAGCTAAAGGAATAAACTCATTGGGTGAAACATCGCCCAATCCTTCATGATGCCAACGAATAAGAGCCTCAACTTCAATACACTTACCCGCTTTAATATCTAACTTTGGCTGATAGACCATAAAAAGTTGATTTTGTCGTAAATTTTTGGGCAAACTATTTATAATCAATAACTCACGGTACTGTTTCTTATCATCATCTTTATCGTAATAAGCGATATTATTACGATGCAATTTAGATTTTTTTAACGCTAAATCTAATCGGCGTAGCATAGTGCTAACATCACCATGATGTTCCGCTACAGCTAGCACTCCTAGCTGTATTGTGACACTAATAGGTTGTTGTTCTATTTCAAATGGCAGTTGCAACTGCTGCTTTATTTCAATTAAATATTCATCGCTTACACAATCGGGGAAAAATAACAAAAATTCGTTACCATTCATCCGAGCAACAAACTGAGCTTTTCCCGGTAAACCTGCAACACGATGAGCAAAGGCCTTCAACAAAGAGTCACCAAAAACAAAGCCAAACAAGTCATTTACAAAACGAAACTGTTTAATATCAATAAGCACAATCATGCCTTGTTTTATCGGCATACGGCTGAGCATTTTGCGCTTAAAACCCACTCGATTTGATAAACCGGTGAGTTTGTCACGTTCAACGTTGAAAGAAATGGATTTCTGTAAATTGATTAATACAGTGATAAGCGGAGTGAAAACTTTAGGAATACGGCCAAAATCAACGGGAGACATCATTTGTAGCTGGCGTTCTAAGGTGTATGTCAGATGGTGCAAATATCGTTTTAGACGCCAACAATAAATGCCACCGACAACCAAAATGATGCCAAGTAAGGTGGCTAAAATGAGCACACTAAATAGATATACTGTCTGAGTCATCAAATTGTTTCATTCACGTTATTCCAGCAAAAATAATAATTATCACCCGTAATCGTTAGTACTAATTATTCATAACTTTCTTTAATTGAATGATATAGATCAGTAAACACATCACTGCCTAAATCCTCTGGCGTTACTGGTAATCCTCGATCAGCGAAAACACTGAGACGCTGCTCTAACTCTTCTCCCGCACGCAACTCGCCGGTATAAAAAGCGGCTGAGCGAATAAAGTCTAAATAGGTGACGCGTTCAGGCAAATAATGTAAATCAGCCCATCGCTCAACCACTTCAGTCACTTCAGGGGCAAAATCCCAACTTTTCAATACCGCTCGACCTATCGGTCCTTGCATTTTACGTACTAAGCCGCGTAGCTGATCGATACTAGCAAATAACTCTGGATGTAACTCTGCTTCAGACAATATAGGTAATGCACCAATATTATGTACCAATCCCGCTAAAGTAAGGGTTTCGCGGTCTAATTTTTTACTTGGATTACGCTTATTATAAATATCTAACATTGCACAAGCCGCTGCTGTCACTTCAATAGATGTTTTCCATACTTCATCCATGACTTCCCAGACCATTTCATTGGTAGAGATAAATAGCTGTTCCATTGCCACAGAAGTCGTAATGGACTTAATTTGAATTAAGCCAATACGGTTTACCGCTGCGGTAATATTTTCGGCTTTGTTTCCTCTTGAATATAATGCGCTATTGGCTACTTTAATGATCCGAGCTGAAATAGCCGCATCTTGACCAATAATATCACCCACTTGTTTCAAACTAGAGTCAGCACGGGCAACCACTTCTTGCACTCTCATGGCCACTTCAGGCAATGTTGGAAGTACTAATGAGTCGTCTTTTAGTTTTTTTAATAAGCTGACTAATAGTTGATGTTCAGTAGACATATTGTCTCCATCAAAAAAGGAAAATCGTTAAGATTAGAATTGTATACCGAATACAGGCTAATGTGCGAGTTAAGCTAATCAAAATCATTACAATGTTATAACTTTAGCAACAAAATCATATTACCACCTCAGCACAAGTTTAATATACACCTATATCACTGTTGGTAAGCTTAAAAGGAGAGTTACTTCACATAATAGAGGGTCATGTTTGCTCCACGGTTATATCTTAAGTACGATCCCGCCCCCGTTATTGGTGCGCTTTAAAAGCTAGATTGAGAGTAATTATGTTTAAACCAGAGCTATTGTCTCCAGCCGGTACCCTTAAAAATATGCGTTATGCTTTTGCTTATGGCGCAGACGCTGTATACGCTGGCCAGCCTCGCTATAGTTTACGGGTTAGAAATAATGAATTCAAAATGGAAAACTTGGCTTCTGGTATTCAAGAAGCACATTCTCTTGGTAAAAAACTCTATGTCGTGAGCAATATTGCGCCCCACAATGCCAAACTTAAAACCTATCTAAAAGATATGGAACCTGTGGTTGCGATGAAGCCTGATGCGCTAATCATGTCTGATCCAGGACTTATCATGATGGTACGAGAAGCTTTTCCTGAACAAGTGGTTCACCTTTCAGTACAAGCTAATGCGATTAACTGGGCATCGGTTAAATTTTGGCAACAACAAGGCATTAAACGAGTCATTTTATCCCGAGAATTGTCACTTGATGAAATAGAAGAAATTCGTCAGCGTTGCCCTGATATTGAGCTTGAAGTGTTTGTTCACGGTGCATTATGTATGGCTTATTCTGGTCGCTGCCTATTATCTGGTTATATTAATAAGCGCGATCCGAATCAAGGTACTTGCACTAATAGTTGCCGCTGGAAGTATGATGCCCATGAAGCCAAGCAAGATGACAATGGTGACATCATAGCACTGCAATCAAGCCCTTCAATTTATAATCCAAGGGATGCACAAATTACAGTACCTACCTTAGGTGCAGGTGCACCTACCGATAAAATGTTCTTACTCGAAGAGCCTGGTCGTCCAGGAGAACTCATGCCTGCCTTTGAAGATGAACACGGCACCTATATTATGAATTCAAAAGACTTGCGTGCGATTCAGCATGTCGACCGATTGACTAAAATGGGCATTAACTCATTAAAAATTGAAGGTCGAACTAAGTCTTTCTATTATGTGGCTCGCACTGCACAGTTATACCGTCAGGCAATTGAAGATGCCGCTGCGGGTAAGGACTTTAACCGAACACTTATGCATAATTTAGAAGGCTTAGCTCATCGAGGCTATACTGAAGGCTTCCTTCGCCGCCATGTGCATGACGAATACCAAAATTATGAACATGGTTATTCTGTTAGTGACACTCAACAATTTGTGGGCGAGTTTACAGGTAAACGTAATGTCGATGGCCTGGCCGAAATTGATGTTAAAAATAAGTTCTCCGTTGGTGATAGTGTAGAAATTATGACACCACAGGGTAATATGAACCTAACCATTAACCATCTTGTTAACCGTAAGGGTGAACAAGTTGAAGCTGGGTTAGGTTCTGGGCACTTTGTATTCCTAAAACTACCACCAGAAGTCAGTACTGATAAAGCAATTTTAATGCGTAACTTGCCACAAGGTCAGGATACTCGTAATCCTCATCAACAAGGTTAAACTATTATAAGGTTAAACTATGGCTCTACTCATCGACGATAGCTGTATTAACTGCGACATGTGTGAACCTGAATGCCCAAATTCAGCTATTACTATGGGCGAAGAAGTCTATGAAATCGATCCTGAACTGTGCACCGAATGCGTAGGTCATTATGATAAACCGACTTGTATTTCTGTGTGTCCTATTGATTGTATCGCCATTGATCCAGACTATAAGGAGTCTCAAGATGAGCTCCTTATTAAATATGCCGAACTTACAGGGCCACAAGCAAATTAATCGCTACAAAAGCCTATTTAAGTCAATAGACTAGACTTCAACTAAACGCCTAAATACTCAATAGCTGAAGGTAGAGATTGGCTTAATTACTGAAACAAACAGAATTATCAGGCATTTTTTCGATCTCTTTTTGGCTACTTTGAATATTGCTATCAGCCGGTTGCAGTCTAAGTGCTTTTTCAATCATTTCCATTGCTCGCGGTTTACAGCCTGACAAAGACAAACTATAGGCATAGTTATTTAAATAGGCAGCCTGCTGCTCAGAGTGTTGTTCAGCCAGTTGCTCAGTATAAATGAGTCCCTGCTTATACCAAAAATCAGCCTTGACGTTATCAATGGCTAAATAATAGTTTCCGAGTAAAAAGTAGCTTAGCCAGTAATCTGGCCATTGTCGGGTGGCATTTTCTAAAGCTTCAATCGCGTAAGTGCTTTTACCAATACTAAATAGATCTTGAGCGGCACTGGCATAAACGAACGGATCAAAATGCAAACTTGAGGTATCAGTTGGGACGGCCGCCAGCAACCAATACTGACCTCGCTTCCAGGTTTGTTCAAATACTTTAAATTCGGCGATTCGGTCTTTATTGGTACCTGAATGCAAGACCACATGCTGCTTATCTAGGTCATAGCCTGTAACCACTGCGTAGTGCCACATGGGATACCATGCTGTGGATAAATTTTGTAATACAATAACTGGAATATTTTCACTCACCAAAGAAAGTAGTTGTGGCAGACTACCAGACTCAGCATAAGCAAGCAGCCCCTGTTGACGTGCTGCTGCAACCATTTCAATTTGCAAACTGCCCTCTAAATCTGGAATAAAAAGTGCTGGCGCAATTTGCTGTGGCGTTTTAGTCACCCCATAAAAATTAATCACTTCCGATAGCGTCGTAGGACCGCAAAAATAATCCTCTTGAGGATAAAAAGGCACGTCGGCTATATGATATTTAATGGGGATATTAGGGGGATTTGCTAACAATTGCGATGTTTGAGGTGTAACAGATGAACAGCCGCTCATAAATAAACAAAAGCCAATCAACAGAATGGCTTTTTTGAATATGCTATATCTCAAAATACAAGTAGCACTGATATTTGAAGAAACGATTTAGTTTATTGGCCGAATGAAGGAAAATACGTCGGTAACACCCACCAAATCGAGTACCACTAATACCACTAATACAGTGACGACCACCCCAACGATACCACCTGCTGCAGGCATATCATTCATTTGGGTATTCAATTGATTTAATTCCTGGTCCGTCATACTGGCGATACGGATTTCTGCATCTTCAATACTAACACCAAGAGCCACCAGCTTATCTTGAACTTCAACGTTGTTAAGCATTTCAATAACTTGTTGTTTATTATAAATACTTTGTTGCTGGACTATAACCTGTTCTGAGGAAATAACACCTGCATAAGTACCAGTAATACAAACTAAATAAGTTAATATTACTGAGGCAACGACTAGAATTTTTCTCATTATATTTCCTTTAGTTGAACGAATTTATATACCTAGTAAAGAGTAAAGTGAATACTAAGTAATAACAAGCTGTATCGAGCTTAGGCACAGAATTGTAGTGGTCAATCTAAAACGCACCAACACTTTAATATCAATATTTTATCTAACATTACAGCCTTACTGTGCAATATTTCACATTCAAGCACACTGATAATCGTCTACGACTTACATACCTTAAGTAAAACCTTGATGTTTCGCGTCAGATAATCAAAGTCCGTTAACCCTTCTTTAGCTGATTTTATACCGTGACTATTGCCTATCTAACACACCCTTAATGTAAGTTCTTATCAGAAATAGCTATTACAGGTTTCAGTAAAATACCTGTTCTTATTCAATAACAGAGAAAAGCTGTGCTTCAAACGAATTCAGATTCTGGGCCTGACTTAAATTAAGCAATTTTCACTATAGCAGCTTTGGCCTGCAACGTTTCTAAACTGAATAATAACTTGCCAATTGCTACGCCTATGGGTTTAGGTAAGGTATCGAGTTCTATAGACAAAAGCAGATTTTTAGCCTCTAAACCCAGCTCAGTATCCCCTTCAATCAATAGTTTACGTTGAAAAAAAAGGCTATCGGGATCTTCTTTACCTGAAGCAATTAACAGCAGTTCAGGCATATTTCCGCTGAAGGTCACATCTGTTTGGTTTAATTCTCTCACGACCACCTTAGGCTGGATTACTTGGCTTATGCTTATCGCAAAATCTAGACCAATATCAAGCACTTTTATACCAAGCCATTTACCTGCAATAAAATCCATCTCACCTTCTGAAAGTTGTTTTTCGAGGGCTAAATTGATCAATTTAGTTATCACCTCACGCTTGAAACGCTTGGGTATAATAGCTAAAGAATGACGCGTCATTACAGGTGCTGAAGTTAGTATTTTTGTAGATAGGGATTGCTGTAGTCCATTTAACATGAAGCTCTCCTACAGGGAATAGGTAATAATTCAAACCAGTTTACCCAGATTTTATGCTTAGAAACCTGTTCCAAATCAAACCTTGTTAACTCAATCGCTTTTACACTCAACGCCCTATCGACAATAACAACAAAACTGCGAGAAAGATCATGGAACTTTTATGTCCTGCGGGTAACCTTGCCGCCTTAAAAGCGGCATTTAATGCTGGCGCAGATGCCGTTTACCTTGGATTAAAAGATGACACCAATGCTCGATCATTTGCTGGACTTAATTTTTCAGCGGAGCAAATAAAACAAGCGAGTCAATTGGCTAAACAACAAAATAGAAAACTTTTCCTGACTCTAAACACCTTTGCAAAACCTGGGCATGAAGGACGTTGGAAACAAGCCATCGATCTCGCCGCGGATTTAAATCTGGATGCGGTAATTTGCGCCGATATTTCATTACTCGAATATGCCCATCACCATTACCCTGGTCTACCCTTGCATTTATCTGTGCAAGCCAGCGCGACCAATGTTGCCGCGCTTTCTTTTTACAAAAAGCAATTCAACATTGAACGTGCAGTTTTACCTCGAGTACTGTCCATGAAGCAAGTTAGAGAGTTAGCTAAGATCAGCCCGGTTGATTTAGAAGTATTTGCCTTTGGCAGCCTTTGTATTATGGCCGAAGGTCGCTGCCAGTTATCCAGCTATGTGACAGGCCAGTCGCCCAATACCGGCGGCTCTTGCTCACCAGCTAATCATGTTCGCTGGCAAGATTCTGGCAACGACAAGTTAACCCGCTTAAATGAGGTACTGATTGACAAAGCCAGTCAAGATGAACAATTAGGGTATCCGGTGGTGTGTAAAGGACGTTACCAAACAGATAACGAGATGACAGCTGAATATATGTTGGAATCGCCCACTAGCTTAAATACCATCGGCCTTATTCCTGAGCTTGCTCAAGCAGGTATTCGCTCACTTAAAATTGAAGGGCGTCAACGTAGCCCAGCTTATGTCACCCAAGTCACTCAAGTGTGGCGCCAGGCAATTGATGCCTACTTTCAATCACCAGAACTCTTTAACGAAAAACTTAAAAATCAACATCAATGGCATTCAGCACTCGATAAAGTGTCAGAAGGCCAAGTCACCACTTTGGGTGCATATGAACGCCAATGGCAATAGGGACTAATGACATGAAACTTTCTCTCGGGCCCCTGACATATTGCTGGAATAAAACCAGCATATTTGAGTATTACCAAGCGATTGCTGACACCAACATAGATACCGTTTATTTAGGCGAGGTCATTTGCAGTCGCCGTCGTGAAATGAAATATAAAGATTACCTTGAATTGGCTCATATGCTGGCAGCTAAAGGAAAAAAAGTGATTTTAACCACCATGACTTTGATTGAATCGCAATCTGAAATCATTGAGCTTAAACGTATTATTGATAATGGTGAGTTTGCTATTGAAGCCAATGACATGGCGGCTGTTAACCTTGCTTCAGAAGCGAATATACCTTTTATCTGCGGCCCATCGTTGAACCTCTATAATCGAGGTAGTCTTGATATTATGCAAAAATTAGGTATGACAAGATTTGTGATGCCTTATGAGCTTTCAAGAGAATGGCTTGAGCAAATACTCACCCAAAGCACTACCCAATTCGAAACAGAAGTATTAGGTTATGGTTACATGCCATTAGCACACTCTGCCCGTTGCTTCACTGCCAAGCATCATCAAAAACCTAAGCTCGATTGCCAGATTGTTTGTCTGCAATACCCCAAAGGGCTGTTGACCCAAACCCAAGAGTCACAACCTCTACTGAGATTAAACGGTATCCAAACTCAATCGGCAGCAAAGGTTAATCTCATTAATCAGATCCCTTCAATGTCTAAAATCGGTGTCGATTATTGGCGATTGTCACCAACTGGACTGGAGGACATAGGATTAATTAATCAAATAGCATCCAGCCAGCACAGTGAATTGACAGCGATAACACCATCACATTCAGCGATAGAGTGTAATGGATACTGGTTTGGTGAAGCGGGAATGCAAATAAATCAAAGTACTTAGGTCTGTGATTGCCAAAGCAAGAAAACTAGCAGCGAAACTCAACCAAAAAGGATATTTAAGTAAACAATCAGGCTAATGCGATACTCAGGCTACCAAAAAATATTCCTCCATTCAAAATCAGTGCAAATTCAGAGTGACCATAATGCCCCAGCTCACTCACACTGCTTTGAAGTAGCAAGAAACCTGCAAATCCATCGCGCGAGATCTCTAAGGTGCTGGCGGTCACCAAGCCTAACAGTAGCCCAAAACATCATAATAAATTAAAACGTATAGCCAACTGGGCAATTTTGTGTTGATTTGTCATAACACCATTTACTATTAAACGCATGCACATGCAGTTTAAATGACATTGAATTATAAAACTGAGTGCTAAACAGCAAAACTATTGTTTAATTATCGCGCTTTTAGATAAAAACTCTATAATTTAGTAGTATTTTTATTGGCATATTGGCGTTACAGATGTGTGAATATGTACCTACAGAGTCAATTTAAGACAACTCTGATACCTAAAACAGAATAAAAGTAAAAAACACCAGACCTCATTAACAAGTGTAACCTTCTGATTACATTTATTTTAAGTACATAAAAGCTTTTTTAAGATACAATATAAATAATCAAAAATAAGTGCTAACTATTCGTTTAATTGAATCATTTTACTTAAACTTGAATAGACGGTAACCTTGCGGCAAAAATAACTATCATAAATACTTTTAGCCATACTCTTATTGGCAGGACTTGGTAATTTATTCACTGCCTCAAGCAGGTAGATTTAAGGTATTAGACGTGAACCAACAGAAACCAATACATAATCTCAAGACAATATTAACTTTTATCATACCGTCTCTGATCGGTTTGTTACTTTTTATTGCCCCTATTAGCACAGACAACGGCTTAACCATACCTATTGCTATCGTTTCTAAAGCGTTACAGTCCGCAATGGGAAATACGATTCAACTGATTGTCACTGGTATTGTAATTTTTATGGCCTTTATTTCTGTTCTGGCCAGATTAATCAAACCTAAGTTTGTCAGACAAAGTCATTTTTTACATGCCTTGCTTAATGTGTCACTGTTTTGGTTACTAATGCGAGTACTAGGTGCCGTATTTATTGGCTTAACGTGCTTTGAAGTTGGCCCTGAAGCTATTATTTCAGGTAATACTGGTAGTCTAGTGTATAACGACTTACTGCCTGTGCTTTTTTCAGTATTTGTGTTTGCAGGTATGCTATTACCCCTACTTCTGAATTTTGGATTGCTTGAATTTTTTGGCACTATGCTAACAAAAGTTATGCGGCCAATATTTAACTTACCCGGACGCAGTGCCGTTGATTGTATCGCCTCTTGGTTAGGTGACGGTAGTGTAGGTATTTTAATGACGTCTAAGCAGTATGAAACACGCTTTTATACGCAACGAGAAGCAGCGGTTATTGGTACCACATTCTCTGCAGTATCAATTACATTTAGCTTAGTGGTAATTTCACAAGTTAAATTAGAGCACTTATTTGTACCATTTTACCTGACTGTCTGTTTAGCTGGCATAGTCGCTGCAATCATAGTACCTAAGTTGCCCCCACTTTCTTGGAAGAAAGATAACTATATCGATGACACTCCCCGCCACCCAGATGATGAGATGATCCCTAAAGGTCATGGGGTATTTTCTTGGGGTTACCATCAAGCATTAGAACGCGCATCGCAAGTCACTAGTGTTAAACAAGTGATATTAGATGGGATTAAAAATGTCGTTGATATGATTTTTGGCATAATACCTGTGGTTATGGCCATTGGCACAATGGCGTTAATACTGGCAGAGTACACTCCTATATTTGATTATTTAGGCATGCCTTTCATTCCATTATTGGAACTATTACAAATCCCCGATGCTGCCCTGGCCTCTAAAACGATTGTGGTCGGTTTTGCTGATATGTTTATTCCTTCAATTTTAGCCAGCTCAATTGAGTCGGACCTGACGCGTTTTGTGATTGCTGCTTTATCGGTGACCCAATTAATTTATATGAGCGAAGTCGGTGCCCTGCTTATTGGCAGTAAGATTCCAGTTAACTTTTTAGAACTGTTCGTTATCTTCATTTTACGTACAGTAGTGACCTTACCTGTTATCGCCTTAATGGGACATATCATTCTGTCTTAAGTGATTACTCAGACTCAACTAATAAAAAAGCCGTCATCAGACGGCCTTTTTATTTTATAATCAGCTAACTTTGAGGTTTATGTTTAGCATTAAGCCTAAACAGCCCGCTTAGCGGCTTCAATTGCTCGACGTTTATCTCTGGCAATAGGTGTTATTTCTGCATCTAATTGTTTTTCCCAGCCGAACATAAAATACAGTTCTGCCATTAAAAAAAATGGACCAATAAGTAACTGATTTAAATCATCCATAAAAGCAGGTTTAGCTTTTTCATATTGATGGCCAATAAATTGAATCACCCAACCAATCACAAATATGGATATGGCTAATACAAAAGGATGAGCGGTATGTACTGCCAGCTCAGAGGTGATTAACACAGGGACGATAAATAATGTTAACCCTACAGCAAGCCTAACATGCAGCTTGTAGTAATAACCAAGCACGACCAACATCACTACCATTGCGGCACTGAATTCGAAGTCACCGTATTGAAACCGTAATGTTCCAAACATCAAAAATGCTGACCAAATGATCATTGGCACCCCAAAAAAATGGGTTTTAATATTTCTCGGGTTCAAATGAACACTTTTATAGGTGGAAAGTTGTTCTACTGCTGATTTCATTTTGAGTCTCTATTTTGAGTTATTATCTTATTAATTTAACGTATGAAATCTAATTTGCAAAGCCATTAAAAAAGGCGCCAATGCGCCTTAATAATATAAAGGGTAAGATAAATCTAAAATGGATACCCAATCAACTCTCTAACACCACAGTTGCCACCGCATAATGTTGTTCATCAGCAATAGTAATAAAGCCATGACGCCCCTTTAATTGCTCAAGTCGTGCTTTTGCTCCCAGGGTAAAAGTGACGATAGGCGCACCATTGGCATCATTAGCAATGTGAATATGTTGAAATGACACCCCACGCCCAATGCCTGTTCCTAATGCTTTAGCGGCGGCTTCTTTTGCCGCAAAACGTTTTGCCAGAAATCGCTCTGGTATTTTTGATGCGGCATAAAGTGCAAATTCTGTATCAGTCAGTATACGCTTAGCTAATTTGTCGCCAAGACGTTCACGTTGATCTCGTATTCGCGCAATTTCAACAATATCCGTGCCTATACCGACAATCGCCATTACTCGCCTCTACGACCTTCAAGCATTAATTGCTTCATATCACGTACCGCTTTATCTAAGCCATCAATGGCCGCACGCGCAATAACAGCATGGCCAATATTTAACTCATATAACTCAGGAATTGCGGCAATAGGTTTAACATTATGATAGTGCAAACCATGACCTGCATTAACGACTAAGCCTTTACCATGCGCATAGGTTGCCATTTCTGCAATGCGTTTTAACTCTTGAGCTTGTTCTGCATCAGTATGTGCGTCTGCGTAACAGCCGGTATGAATTTCAATATAAGGTGCACCAGATGCGACGGCTGCATCTATTTGAGTTTTATCTGCATCAATAAATAATGACACTTTTATACCCTGTGCAGCTAAGCGGGTCACAGCAGAGGTGATTTTGTCTAACTGACCAGCAACATCTAAACCACCTTCAGTGGTTAACTCTTCGCGTTTTTCTGGTACTAAACAGGCATAAGCCGGTTTGATATCACAGGCGATAGCAATCATCTCTTCCGTGACCGCAAATTCAAAGTTCATCCGTGTTTTAAGGGTTTTTGCCAATAAGTAAACATCACGGTCTTGAATATGGCGACGGTCTTCACGTAAATGAATCGTTATACCATCGGCACCGGCATGCTCAGCGACTGCTGCAGCATGAACAGGATCAGGATAATGGGTGCCACGAGCCTGACGTAGGGTGGCGATATGATCGATATTAATACCTAAAAAAATGGCGCTCACGGTAGGTTCCTTATCATGATGATAATAAAATTATTGTCTGGCTATTGTACTGATAATGGTGAGTTAATTCGAGATTATTATCAGCATTGTTGTACTCGCTAGGGCTTAACGAATAATTGACGACTCAACAATGGTTTATTGCCTAATAGTGGCGTGAGTAAAAAACGCATCAAACCTTTGGCACTATTGAGGTGCTCTGCTGATAACTGCTCATTTTGCAGCGCAATTAACATAGCACCCGGCACTACACTTCGGCTGTGATTAAATGTACCGGCACTATGTTGTAGCACTGGAATAAAACCGCAATCAGTCTCTAATCGATAAGCACTAGTTGCTTCAATCGCATTACCGTCAACATCATATTGCAGCGAAGGTAATGCGCCGAGTTCAAGCAATAGTGCTTTTTCAAAAAAACGTAAATGGCTGGAACAAAATGACTCTGCTAAGGATATTAAACTGCGATGATAAGCTATAAATAAAGGTTCTGCTTGATGATCAACCGTTAACAGACGCACCAATAATTCGTTCAAATAAAAACCTGAATACAAGCTAGTACCACTGAGCGGAATAGCAGGTGCAGCGGCTTCAATGTGAGTCACCGTTTTTAAAGAAAGGTTTTTAGCTTCTGATTGGGCACTAAATTGAATAATAAGTGGCTGAAACGGTTGTAGTATTGATTTAATTGAACGTTTACCACTGCCAGTACGGGCAATGGCATCAACACGTCCGACACCGTCAATCAGTAAGTTAACAATCACACTGGACTCGCGATAAGCCCTGTGATGTAGCACATAGCCACGTTTCATCGTGGCCATGTTCGTGTGTTTAGAGTGACAAAAACAAAAGGGTTAATCGTCGCCATAACCTAAACTACGCAGTGCGCGTTCATCGTCAGCCCAGCCAGATTTAACTTTGACCCACACTTCAAGAAACACTTTATTATCAAACAAGGTTTCCATGTCTAAACGGGCTTGGGTGGCAATGGTGCGAATTCGCTCACCTTTATTACCAATCACCATGCGTTTTTGGCCTTCACGCTCAACTAAAATCAGCGCATTAATCTGATAAACACCGTTTTCCATCATCTTAAATTGCTCAATTTCAACGGTACAATCATAGGGCAATTCATCACCTAAAAAGCGCATAAGCTTTTCACGTACAATTTCAGATGCCATAAAACGCTGTGAACGATCCGTCACATAATCTTCAGGAAAATAAAATGGCGCTGTGGGTAATGAAACCTGAGCCAGCTCTAATATACGTTGAACATTGGTGCCTTTGTTGGCTGAGATTGGTAATATGTCATCAAAATCAAACTTCTTGCCTAACTCTTCTAAATAAGGAAATAACGATTCCTTATCTTTGATGTTATCCACTTTATTGATAGCCAAAACAATTCTACGGCCATCATTATGATGCTTAATTTTTTGCAGCACCATTTCATCATCTGCGGTCCATATCATCGCATCGACAACGAACACAACCATGCACACATCCGCTAACGAGCTGGCCGCAGCGCGGTTCATCAAACGGTTAATGGCACGCTTTTCTTCGATATGTAAGCCAGGCGTATCGATAAAGACAATTTGTTTTGGGCCATCACTGTGGATACCCATAATACGATGGCGCGTCGTTTGCGGCTTTTTAGAGGTAATGCTGACCTTTTGGCCGAGTAATTTATTCAGCAGAGTCGACTTGCCCACATTAGGGCGACCAACAATGGCAACCATGCCGCAGTAAGTCACATCATATTGAGCAGTGGCTTGTGGTGCAGCAAGGTTCATCCTTGACAATAATTCATTTAAGCTTGGCTCTGGTGCAGTCTCGGCTTGTTGACTTGGCAAGTCAGTTTTTTTGGTCATTTATTCAGTAGCTCCAACACCTGAGCAGCGGCTAGCTGTTCAGCTTTTCTTCTTGAACTTGCAACGCCAGTAACGACATTAGCTAAGTCCGTAATACGACATTCAACCGTAAAGGTTTGATCGTGGGCTTCACCTTCTACTTTGACAACTTGGTAGTCAGGTAAAGGCTTCTTAAAACCTTGAAGATGTTCTTGTAAAATAGTTTTGGGATCTTTTTGGTTAATACCTGGCTTAATATTGACTAGGCGCTGTTTATACCAGTTTAGTAATAAACTGCGACAAGCATCTATGTTTGCATCAAGATATACCGCACCAATAATAGCTTCGACGGCATCGGCTAAAATGGATTCTCGACGAAAACCGCCACTTTTAAGTTCGCCAGGGCCTAGAAACAAATAATCACCAAGCTTAAACTCTTGCGCGATAATGGTCAAAGTATCGCCTTTTACCAAGGTAGCTCGCATGCGGCTTAAATCGCCCTCTGTCGCTTTAGGGAACTGGTGATATAAGGCATCAGATATAATAATAGATAAAATCGAATCACCTAAGAACTCTAAGCGTTCATTATGTTTATTAGCTGCACTTCTATGGGTTAGCGCCTGAATAAGTAAGTTAATATCGTTAAATTCATAACCTATTGTGCGACACAATCTAGGCAGGTTTTTAATCGGCTCCATTACTTTATTCCGCCTGTGCGCTCAAAACGGACACCGCTGGGTACCCAGGTTGGTAACAATCCACTTGCGTCACGGTCAAATTCAAAACTAATCCAAATTGCCACGGCTTTCCCGACTAGGTTTTCTTCAGGGACAAAACCCCAAAAGCGACTGTCGGTACTATTATCACGGTTATCGCCCATAGCAAAATATTGCCCTTCAGGGACAATAAACTCACCTATTTGAGTGCCTGACTGCTGATAAAAATGTTGTCTGAAATCGGGACGAGAAGGATTAACTAAAATGTCGTGTTCAAGCCCATCCGTCGTTTCTTTGTAACGGATTAATGGAACACCTTCATGGGTAAACTCGCCACGATTAACTTCCATATGTGCTATGCTGACAGGATCAGGGCAAACGTTATCGCTGCTACATTTTGGCTGAATAGTTAATTGTTTATTACTGTAAGTGACTTTGTCACCAGGTAAGCCCACCACACGTTTAATATAGTCAATTTTTGGATTTTCTGGATATTTGAACACAAATACATCACCACGCTCAGGCTCACCAGTTTCAATCAGCTTAGTGCGCCATACAGGGTCACGTAATCCATAGCTGAACTTTTCAACTAAGATAAAATCACCCACCAGCAATGTTGGCATCATAGAGCCCGATGGGATTTGAAAGGGCTCGTAGATAAATGAGCGCAGGATCATCACAAACGCAATGACAGGAAAAATTGAATGCGCAGTTTCAACCACCACAGGTTCACGAATTATTTTATCAATAGCTTCTTCACTAAGCTGTTGCGAGCCAGACTGGGCTAAGGCGAGCTTTTCTTTGCGTTTGGGCGCAAAAAATAGCACATCAACAAGCCAAATCAGACCGCTGATAAGGGTGACTAGCACGAGAATGGTAGAAAAATAAGCTGCCATTACTGATAGAACTCCTAAAATAAGTCTTACACTTTGAACGTTATTATCAACACAAACAGTGTAAGCCATTTTAAACGACTCAATACTGATATGATTTTGCAGATAAACTGAATTTATTATAACGATAACGCCGCTAAATGCGGCGTCATCTTTGAAGCTTTTGGGTTAATTATGATTAATCATTTAACTTCAATACTGCTAAGAATGCCTCCTGTGGCACCTCAACATTACCCACTTGCTTCATTCGTTTTTTACCTTCTTTTTGCTTGTTTAGTAGCTTCTTCTTACGCGATACGTCACCACCGTAACACTTAGCGGTAACATCTTTACGTAAGGCTTTAATTGTTGAACGTGCAACAATCTGACTACCAATAGCAGCTTGAATAGCAATATCGAACATCTGCCTTGGAATAAGCTCTTTCATCTTTTCAACCAATGCTAGGCCACGATGACGAATGTTTGTACGGTGAATGATCATAGCCAATGCATCAACACGGTCACCATTGATTAAGATATCAAGACGGACCATGTCAGCAGGGTCAAAACGAATAAAGTTATATTCAAGTGACGCATAACCACGGCTAGTCGACTTTAAGCGGTCGAAGAAGTCCATAACTACTTCTGCCATTGGCAAATGATATGTCACTGCAACTTGATTACCATGATAAACCATATTGGTTTGCATACCGCGCTTATCAATACATAAGGTAATCACGTTACCTAAGTATTCTTTTGGCACTAAAATATTGGCTTCGACAATCGGTTCACGGATTTCTGTCACATTATTCAGTGCAGGTAGATCCGATGGGTTATCTACATAGATAACTTCACCGCTAGTCATTTCAACTTCATACACAACGGTTGGCGCAGTGGTTATCAAATCAAGATTATATTCACGCTCTAAACGCTCTTGAACGATCTCCATGTGCAACAAGCCAAGGTAACCGATACGGAAACCAAACCCAAGTGCACTGGAGGTTTCTGGTTCGAAAAACAGTGATGCATCGTTTAATGATAACTTATTTAACGCTTCACGAAAATTTTCGTATTCGTCTGTCGAAATAGGGAAAACACCGGCATAAACCTGTGGTTTTACTTTTTTAAATCCAGGTAAAGGTAGCTCAGCGCCATGCTTAGCATGTGTTAGCGTATCCCCTACAGGTGCGCCATGGATCTCTTTAATACCAGAGATAACATAACCTACTTCACCTGCACGTAATTCTGCGGTGTCTTTCTCTTTCGGCGTAAAAATACCCACGCGATCTGCGTTGTAATTTATGCCAGTAGACATCACTTTAAACTTATCACCTTTCTTTAATACGCCATGCTTAATACGTACTAATGAGACAACACCTAAATAAGCATCAAACCAGGAGTCGATAATAAGTGCCTGTAAAGGGCCATCGATGTTGCCTTGCGGTGGTGGAATTTTGGCAATAATCTCTTCAAGTACATCTTGAATACCCACACCGGTTTTTGCTGAGCAGCGCACAGCATCCATGGCATCGATACCAACGATATCTTCGATTTCTGCTGCCACTCTATCTGGCTCAGCTTGTGGTAAATCAATTTTATTCAATACCGGTACAACGTCTAGATTCATCTCTAAGGCGGTGTAACAATTTGCTAATGTTTGCGCTTCAACACCTTGGCCGGCATCGACTACTAATAGCGCGCCTTCACAAGCGGCAAGAGATCGAGAGACTTCGTATGAAAAGTCAACGTGGCCTGGAGTATCAATAAAGTTTAACTGATAAGTATTACCATCTTTGGCTGTATAGTCCAAGGTCACACTTTGGGCTTTAATGGTAATGCCACGCTCACGTTCAATGTCCATTGAATCAAGAACCTGAGCAGCCATTTCGCGGTCACTTAAGCCGCCACAAACCTGGATAAGACGATCAGATAAGGTGGATTTGCCATGGTCGATATGGGCAATAATTGAAAAGTTTCTAATGTGTTTCATTATGAGGCAATGACTACTACTAAAAAAGGTGAAAAATATGGTGTCAAATTGTACCTGATTAGGGTAGCAATACCAATCAGATTCATCATTGATATTTAAATGAGGGTAGAAATAGCGCTAATCGATATGATGCAAGAAGTAGAAATCATTAAACTTGACGGAATAAATCCACTTGTTGACCTAAATTACTGATAATCACAGGTTGAGCATCGGCTTCAATTCGATGGGCAAAATATTTACCTATTCGCCAACTTAATACACTGCCTATTAATGCCATCAACATGGCACTGGTATTAGAATCAAGCGCCAGACCTAGCCCTAATACATGACCCAAAGCGGCAAACATAAATAGCCCCAGCAATGGTAGAAGATACACCAGTGCTGCCGCCTTAATAATTACACTTTCAGGTAAGCCAAGTTTGAGCATATCGCCTTGCTGATAGGATTTATCACTGGCAATAGCAAAACGTTGAGTTTTGACAGAAAAGGCTTTAGCAACTGCAGAGGTGCCGCAATTTTCACTACTACTGCAATGATTACATGCACTTTTTAACTCAACCTCAACCATAACCCAACCAGATTGATATTCAACCACGCGCGCAAGCTCCTCCATTAAGGCACTAGACTCTTGCGGGCCGTTTTGAGGCAATTTCGGTTGAGACTTTGAAACATCTGGCATAATCATTGATATCTATTAATAAGGTTTGAGCGCTTATTTTAGCGCTAAACTTCTGGCAATGCGCTCTAAAGTTGCGCTGGGCACTTTTCCAATCGCAACCACTTCAGCGTTGCCCACCTTTTCAACCACCATAGATAAACCATTGCGGGTGACAAGTTCTTCTGGCATCGGCCCTTCTGTCTTACGTGCAACATAGACTGAGATATTGGCCAAACCATCAGAAAGTGCAATATATTCAACAGGCTCGTGAATACCAATTAGGCGATGGTTATCACTTACAACCATGTTAAATCCTTCAGGTAACCAGGTAAACTGCCAATCCTGGGCATCTTTGCGATCGGCTTGATTAATAACCTCTGGCCATTTATGTTTGCTGGCCTCGACTAGAATGCTTGGAGATTCAATAAATTCGACAAGCTCAATAACCATAGTCTGTTCAAGCAGCTGTTTATCACGATTTAATGTGTCATATCGCAAGGGCAAGTATGTTTCCATATCCACCCAAATCTGTGCATCATAACGATGCTCATCTTTGGCGATAAATCGGATCATTTGCCCAGCTCGGCCCGCTATACGACTTCGGCCTCCCAAAACAAACTGATAACCCTGTTCTAATTTAGTAATATTGCCTGAAAGTGATGCAGGCCAGACCCCCTGTATAAGATTAGCAGTAACACTATAGGGTGGTTGGTCATGCTCTAAAAAGGTCACTTTATTGCCCACTTTAACGGCATTTTTAGGGGGACCATTTAGGTACTCTACATACGAAATATGTTGTTCGCCTACCAGTCCTTGAACAAACACTAGAGGACGGACATGATCAGCTTGAACTTGTATAATAGAGGCTTTGAATTGTTTCTCGCTAAGTGCTTGGCTCATATGAGTGAGCCATTCTTTAGCAGACAACTCTTCACTATGACTAAGGGGAGAAATTATTAACAGTGCTAGCAGGATAATGCGCAAGCTAACTCCTAAAAGGTAAAGCAGCAATAGCCTATTACACCATTGCTGTAGGGAGAATAAAAGTTATTGGTTTACATCAGCAGTGTTAGCTTTTTGTGCTTCAACACTAGGATTTAAACGTTGTTGTAGCATGTGGTCTTGAATATAAGCGTTAACTCTTCGACGCTGCTCAAGCACTTGCTCATTAGTGTAACCTTGTTGATTAACCACTGGGCCTGTTTGCAAACTTACCGGTGACATGGTGCCCACTAAAGGACGAGTATTAAACACAGGTAAAGGCGATTCAGGATCTTGGTCATAGGACTGCACACCAACAATGGCCACAAGCGCCACACTGGCAGCTATTGCATACTGACCAAACTGTTTAAATAGTGAAACCACGTTTGAAGGTTTACTAGCAGTTACCACAGCTGCACCTTGTTCAGACATTTTCGCCTTGGGCGCCATTATCGTTGGCTCTAGTGCGATTGCTGCAGCAATGCTTGCTGTAATATCTAAGTCGATGGCCGCAGGTAGTTCACCGCGCATCGTATCACCAATCATGTGATAACGTTGCCATTCTTGATGAGAGTCTACATCAGATGCAAGTTGAGCTAATGTTTGATCATCAACTTCACCATCTACCGCTGCAGATACCCATTCTTGACTTGATTTAACCATTTGTCACCTATCTTAATAGAGGCTATTACTTTTCCAGTAGAGGCTGGAGCTGTTTATCGATTGCTTCACGGGCGCGAAATATCCGCGATCTTACCGTGCCGACAGGGCAATCCATGATATTGGCAATATCTTCGTAACTCATACCATCAAGTTCACGTAAAGATATGGCTATCTTTAATTCTTCAGGCAATGTCTCGAGGGTATCAAAGATCACTTTACTCATTTGATCTTTCATTAATAACCGCTCTGGCGAAGCAAATTCTTTTAAAGCATCACTGCCTTCATAGTATTCAGCTTCTTCAATATCAACATCACTTCCAGGTGCTTTACGACCTTGTGCTGTGAGATGATTTTTTGCCGTATTGACTGCTATTCGGTACAACCAAGTATAAAAAGCACTATCACCACGAAAATTAGCAAGTGCACGATAAGCTTTAATAAAAGCCTCTTGTGTTACATCCTGCACATCCGCTTGATTTCGAACATATCGTCCGATCAGGCTCATCACTTTGTTCTGGTATTTCATTACCAACAGGTTAAAAGCGTTTTTATCGCCTTGCTGTACACGCTCAACTAATTGTTGATCACTATATTGTCCACTCATCCGAGCCGACTACTCCTAAATCTGTATAACTGATATTCAGTCGCTCGAATCCTGTTCATATAAGTAGACAGAGCATTTTGATAAAAGTTCGATAAAACATAAAAAAAAATTCATTTTGCTGGCTTTATGCCAAATAAATACTAAATAAACGCGTCTAGCATGAACAAAATATCGGCTTAATGTACCCAAGTATGGTGTTTTGATTTACCATTACTGAACCATTTCTTGACCCATGATACCCGATGACACAAGCAGTTGAATACCAATCTGACATTTTGGTTATAGGTAGCGGTGCTGCAGGGCTTACTTTAGCACTCCATTTAGCAGAAAAATCGTCAGTTATTTTACTTTCTAAAGGTCCTTTAGCCGAAGGTTCCACCTTGTATGCACAAGGTGGAATAGCATCGGTTTTTGATGAAGATGACACAATTGAATCTCATGTCAGTGATACGCTAATTGCCGGTGCGGGATTATGTGATGAAGCGGTGGTGAAATTTACCGCTGAAAATGCTAAAGCTTCAATGCAATGGTTAATAGATTGCGGCGTTGCTTTTGATAAAGAAGAAACGTTAGGCAATCAAAAAGATGCACCCTATCATTTAACTCGTGAAGGTGGGCATAGCCATCGCCGTATCTTGCACGCTGCAGATGCCACAGGCAAAGCTGTGCAAACAACATTACAAGAGCGCGCATTAAACCACCCTAACATTAGAGTATTAGAACGCTACAATGCGATCGATTTAATTACTTCTCGCAAGCTCAATCGCCCAGGAAACAGAGTGTTAGGCGCTTATGTGTGGAACCGAGACAGAGAACACGTCGAAACGATTACAGCCAAGTTTGTTGCTCTTGCCACAGGTGGTAGCTCAAAAGTATATCAGTACACTTCTAACCCCGATATTGCCAGTGGCGATGGTATTGCCATGGCATGGCGTGCAGGTTGTCGCATTGCAAATATGGAGTTTAATCAATTCCACCCGACTTGCTTATACCATGCTGAAGCTAAAAACTTTTTACTGTCTGAAGCATTAAGAGGAGAAGGTGCTTACCTTCGTCGCCCTGATGGCAGTCGTTTTATGCCTGAATTTGATGAACGGGCAGAGTTGGCCCCTAGGGACATTGTTGCCCGCGCTATCGATTATGAAATGAAACGTTTGGGCTCAGATTGTGTCTATTTAGATATTAGCCATAAACCGGCCGATTTTATCATTAAACATTTTCCGACTATTTACCAACGCTGCTTAGAATTAGGTATCGATATTACCAAAACAGCGATTCCGGCTGTACCAGCAGCACATTATACCTGCGGTGGCGTAATGACTGATTTACATGGTCAAACAGATTTGAACGGCTTATATGCGGTAGGTGAAGTGGCATACACCGGACTTCATGGTGCTAACCGACTTGCCAGCAACTCATTACTTGAGTGCTTAGTGTTTGCCCGCGCAGCGTCGCAGGATATTGAAAGCCAATTGCAAAAAATTAAAATGCCAGAAAATGTGCCGGTATGGGATGAAAGTAAGGTCAGTAACTCAGATGAAGAAGTCGTTATTGCCCATAACTGGCATGAACTTAGACTTTTCATGTGGGATTATGTCGGCATTGTCAGAACCGATAAACGTTTAGAACGCGCAATGCGTCGTTGCATGATGTTACAGCAAGAAATTCAAGAATATTATTCAAACTTTAGGGTCAGTAATAACTTACTTGAATTACGTAACCTTGTACAAGTAGCGGAACTGATTATTCGCTGCGCAATGGAGCGCAAAGAAAGCCGCGGGCTTCACTATAATCTTGATTACCCTGAGTTGCTTGATAATCCTCAACCGACTATTTTGCAGCCAAATTAATAGATTAAATCGCTGTGGATGACTAAACCTGTATAGCAAGCCATTAAACGGCTTGCTATACAGGGCGACTTTGATTGACAAGGCGACACAAGGTTCTGTATTGAGAGTCATCTAGCATGTCTGCCCAAACACAGCATATTTGACGCGACTCGTCTTCAAACTCTAGATATAGCAAGCAAAATAACGGGCAAATAAACGCCGCTTTACCAAAAGTAAATGATTGACCATTTACTAAGCGCCCACCTAATGCCCCATCAATTATTATCTGACACTGCCATTTTCTTAATACCAATAACTGCCAAGCAAAAACCACAGGCACAAGCAGTATCAATATATAGAAAAAGCTTTTAAATAAAATTGAGTCCATTTGTGGCCAGGCAATGAAGCTTGTCATGACAACAGCAAAAATTATCCAGTAGCATAAGTACTGATTAAACGACGCACTCAACACAAACAAGCTTGTGTGAGTGCTATTTGAGGCTTGTTTACGGTGCTGGACGTCCACGAACTTTAACTACCATGGCTGCAAGCAAAGTATCTGGGCATTGCTCATGTCCCATAAACCAGGCAAATAATTCTGGATCCTCGCACTCTAGCAGACGAATAAAAGTTTGCTTATCTTCATCGGACATATCTTGATATTGTGCCTCAATAAACGGCTGAAGCAATACATCAAGCTCTAACATTCCGCGGCGACAAGCCCAGCGGACTCTGGCAATATTCATTAATTCCAACACAATACTCCTGCGAAAATTTAGGTCAACCTCGTTGAGGTTAGTCCACTAGTCCTAAGCGATTATCAAAATCTTGTACTTGCTGATCTAATCCTGAAAATAAATCGGTAAAATCAGTTTCAAGCAAGCTTTTCACTGCCGGATGTTGGATCATCCTTTCAGCAAACATGACATGATATTCTTCTTTAATGTCGGTGGTTTCGCCTAACAAAACCATTCCTTGCGAAAGTATATCATGACGATAAATAGACGGGGCGACAAAAATACCTCGTTTAAAATATCCAAATGCTTTCATCATAGCTGCATCATCAAACTCGCCTAAAATACTGACATTAAGGTTTTTTTCAGCAAACCAGCGATGCAACTGCTGTCCAAGTGATGTTCGGATCCCAGGAATCAGCAACTTTTCCTGCTCTAAACACGCAGGAAATTCAGCATCAATAGGATGAGCACAAAAAAAGCTTACCCCACATTCACCTAATTTTTTAGATAAAATATCAGTGTACTTCAATGCCCCGCCAGCACAATCTGACAGTATCATATCTAGCTGATGTTCACGTAATCTAGCGATAAGGCTTTCATGGGTAGACTCATAACACGCAAGATGTATCGAACCATCATGTGGAATAACAGTTAATAGCACCCTGCTCACCAGCGCTTTGGACAAAGCATCAGCAATTCCGACTTCAAATAATACAGAGGAGTCTTTTTGATAGTTAAGCAAATCAAGCATTTCATTACTTAAATTAAACATTTTATCGGCATAACGATAAACGACTTCACCGAGTTCTGTTGCCTCTAGGTTGCGCCCAACTCGCTTAAACAGTGCGCCCTTCAACCTTCCCTCTAGTAAACGCATTTGGCCAGTAATCGTTTGAGGCGCTAAACACAATGCTTCAGCAGCTTTAACAACCGAACCTTTTCGTTTAACCATCCAAAAATAGTAAAGATGATTATAATTAAGATGTTGCATAGAGTCAGCCTTTTAAAAAATACATCTTTTGCAATGAAGGTATAAACACCCCTCAACAGTAAAAACAGTTTAACTCACTTAATGTGGCAGCCACTGAGTCAGTTCCTGTGAAACAAAAATCGCCCACATTAGTGAGCGATTTTCTATATAGGAACACAGTAAAAGTGAAGTCGTTATTGACTACGACAATCCATCAGTGAATTAATCACAGTTTCAAGATCATCACTGTTGCTAACATTACCCATAGAAACTTGCTCAGTTAACGCATCAACAATGTCTGAACTATCAGGAATATGGCTGACACAATATTTCGCGTTTGCTTTTTGATAACGTTTGCCGGCACGGTATTTAAGTGCACGTGACTCATAACCCCCGTCAGCATTAACCTTCTTTGCAGGCACATTTTTACGGTACATTAAAGCACCATCAACCACACCTTCAAGATAACTGTTACAGCTTGGACTGTCAGAGTCGGCTAAACAGACATCAAATGAATTAGCAAAAGCTGGAGTGGTAAACACTCCCATAGTGACTGTAAAAGCAATAACGGATAGTAATTTCATTATTTTGCTCCTTTCTTAGGTAACACTTTGTCCAACCAGAAATAGCCGATTAATGCTGCAAGTAAAGATCCGGTTAAAATACCAAGTCTTGCAAAATCACCAAATGCTGCTGGAGAGTTTTCAAAGGCAAGTGAAGCAATAAAGACTGACATAGTAAAACCAACACCACACATTGCAGCAACAGGCGCTATTTGTCCCCAGCCTATCCCTGGTGGCAATTCAGCCCACTTTAGCTTCACGGCTAAATAACTAAACAATAGCACACCAATTGGCTTACCCAATACTAGACCTAAAATAATACCAATCGTTATTGGTTCAGCAAATGAGCCTAACGTCATATTAGCAAGCGATAATCCAGCATTGGCAAAAGCAAATACGGGCAGGATTAGGAATGTGCTCCAAGGATGTAAGCCATGTTCTAAATGCTCAGAGGGTGAAGTACCATCTTTAGCCCTTAATGGAATACAGAATGCAATAATTACCCCGGCAAGCGTCGCATGTACTCCCGATTTTAGGACCGCAACCCATAATATAAAACCAAGCAATCCATAAGGCGCTAATGAGGTGACCCCTTTACGATTAAGCACAATCATTAACACAATTGCGATAGCTGCAATGATCAAGCTCAGCATCGACAAGTCTGTACTGTAAAATAATGCAATAATAACGATAACACCAAGGTCATCAATAATCGCCAAAGCCAATAGAAAAACTTTAAGCGAAACAGGTACTCGGCTACCCAATAGGGCCATAATACCTAAAGCGAAAGCAATGTCAGTTGCTGCTGGAATAGCCCAGCCGACTTGAGTAGCAGGATCTGAATAGTTAAACATCAGATAAAATAATGCGGGGAATAGCATCCCTCCGATTGCACCAAAAGTGGGTAAAGACGCTTTAGCTACAGTCGATAACGCGCCTTCCAGTAATTCACGTTTAACTTCTAAGCCGATTAACAAAAAGAACAATGCCATCAAGCCATCATTAATCCATAATAATAATGGCTTATTAATATCTAGTGAACCGACACGAACCTGAACGCCTGTATTTAAGAAGCCTTCATAAAAACCCGACAGTGGTGAATTTGCTAAAATCATGGCCAAGGCAACGGAGATCATCAGAATAATCCCCCCTGCTGACTCTTGGCTCAAGAAGTTTTTAAGTGCTCTTTCCATATGTAACTCCTAAAAATCGATGCTTTGAGTCTATACTAAATGAATAACATAAATATAATCGAATGTTTCGAGCTAATACCTCGAAAAAACCGAGTTGGTTCAATAATACATCATAATTTTTTATACTAAGCCGCATTAATAGATCTTAAACACTACAATAACCTGTTTATTCTTATTAGCACCACTAGCTTAATGATTTACTTATACAATAAAGTTCAATCACTTTATCTTGCCTAAGTTACTGTGCATATTTCAACCGTTCCAATTAACTGCATTAAGCTATTTATGCTCAAACAACTCATAGGTATAATCAAATCTATAGCACATTAAAAAAATCAGGGACATCATGAGACAATATTTGGATCTTTGCCAACGTATCGTAGACGAAGGCACTTGGGTTAATAATGAAAGAACCAACAAACGCTGTTTAACTGTTATTAATGCCGACCTGAGTTATGATGTTGCCAATAATCAATTCCCGCTTGTTACCACTCGGAAAAGTTTTTGGAAGTCGGCCATAGCTGAAATTATCGGTTATATGCGCGGTTATCAAAATGCCGCTGACTTTCGTGCGTTGGGCACAAAAACCTGGGACGCTAATGCAAACTTAAATGAAGCATGGCTTAACAACCCTAATCGTAAAGGCGAAGATGACTTAGGGTTAATTTATGGTGCGTTAGGCAGAGCATTCCCTAAACCAAATGGCGGCCATGTTGATTTATTGCAAGGTATTGTCGATGATCTTTCAAAAGGTATAGATAATCGAGGCGAAATATTAACTTTCCTACACCCTGGCGCATTTGATCTAGGCTGCTTACGCCCTTGTATGTACGAACATCATTTTTCATTATTGGGTGACACCCTGTATTTAAACAGTACTCAACGTAGCTGTGATGTGCCGCTTGGCTTAAACTTCAATATGGTTCAGGTCTATGTATTATTAGCATTAATGGCGCAAATAACCGGTAAAAAACCCGGTAAGGCTTACCATAAAATTGTTAATGCTCATATTTATGAAGACCAATTAGCCCCTATGCGCGATATCCAACTGAAGCGTGAACCTTTAGCTGTGCCCAAATTGATTATTAACCCAGACATAAAAAGCCTCAAAGACATTGAGACTTGGGTAACCTTAGAGGATTTTAAGGTGGAAGGGTATGAGCATCACGATGCTATTCAATACCCATTTGCGGTGTAACTAAGTCGTAAATCAGTAGACGATATTTGATAAGTGAATAATATCCCCTTTTTACGATTAGCGCTTTCAACTGAGAAAGCATTAATTGTAAATGGGGTCATGTCTATTAAGTGGCGAATCGATTCAGTGTATTTTTATTTTGATGATTTTAATGTCTACTTACTTCAAAAAATAAGTCATTTCTGACATATAGCACTCTCAACTGTCCACATTTAAGTCGACTGGATAGCAGCTATACTTCACCAAATGAGGACTCCCCCCGATAGCACTTTGAAATATAAAGTTGCAATGAGTTAAATCAATTTCAAGTTAAGTTTCATTAACCATGGTTCAGTTTGATATTGATGCACACCCAATGGCTAGGGAAATCCTTTTCCATACCGCATCACGGCTCTGCATAATTTGAATTTTTCTGGGATGCACCGAAAAATAGCTCAAGGCAATTCTTTATCTAAAAATGGACAAGGTAACGTTACGACCAGTGGACATGGCTGATTTTCCAACTGCCATCGGCTAGCTTGACCAGTACTAAGGTTTCCATGGTGATTGAATCAACACTTTTACTTTTATACTCACCTTGTGCATGACTGATTGCTGTAGAAATCGCGATATCACCAGTTATGGCGACTTGATGCTCTTTGAGCGTAATAGTTAATCCTTTTAGGTATGCCATATCAGCATGTAAATGATGGCTGGCATATTCCACCAGTGAACGTTCAACTTTACCACCTTCATAAATTTGGACATTTTCCGTTAATGATTGCCTAACAATGGCTTCATTTCCTGTTTGTAAAGCATTGTGGAACTGTGTAACGACCTTGCCAGCTGCAGAATCTATGCCGATAAACTGAGCCTTTTCGACGACATGAGTTTCATCTCCATGAGCTAAACTTAAGCCACTGTACCCTGCTGACATCAGTAACATCGCGCTCGTTAGTAATATTGTTATCGATCTGTTTTTCATCATTATTCCTCTGTTGTATTGATATCTATTATCCAAGACTGATTGGACCTAGCACACTGGAGAGGACCGCTGTTGTTGCTAATATCAGCAAGCCAACAAGTGCCTCGAATCCTATCGATTTTTGTAGTTTTTGTTTTGCGAGAGATGGGCTCTCAATAGTTAATTTAGGCACCAAAACAAATTTATGCCATGCCGCAATAAGTAAAATGATAGCCACCAAACTTAGTTTGATGGTGACCGCTATACCATAATTGGAACTGAGTAATTCAGTGGGACTATTAAACAACATCCACACCATTCCCATCCCCGAAAGCAATACTAGAATGACAATCACTTTGCCTAAACGACCAAATGTATCCATGACATTTTTTATCACGCGGTTATCATAGACCTTGTCATCACTGTGGTCATCGGTGCTACAGAGTTTCCATAATGGATAAAATGCGCCTATCCAACTACCAACGATCAACACGTGTATCAATACTAAGCCTTGTGCAAGTAATCCCAGTTCGGTGCTGTGGCCAATAAAAGTAAAAGTAACAGCAATTAACAGACAACTGATAGTCGCTAATACCGCGGAAAACTGCCTGATATAACTCTTTTTATGCAACATCATCCAACTGGCTAATAGCATTACGCCAAAACCGATTAAGCGCCAAAGCACCGTTTGCCCTACCTGAGTTGGCCAGAGAAAAGCATGCATCTGCGCATCGAATATTCCCATCAAGCCACTTTCAGCAAAAGCCCCTACTTGAGCAAAATAATTGACACTCACGGTAATCAATCCCAAAGCGGCACCTAGGCCGATATATTTTGCAACGCTAATGCTCAGATTAAGTTGACCCTTAATGAGATATTGCATCAATGTGCCGCCAATCACGGCGGCAACACTAAGATAGATAACCCATTTAGATATCAACGCCGATATTTCAAATACGGTTAATATCATGCTTACTTATCCACTTATTGATGTGCTTTATGTTCTTCTGTTTCATTTTCCATCGGCATAGGTGACGTGCTGCGAGTGTTTAAGCCTGAACCGTGTAGCATAAAACTCATGTTACCTTTCATCTTATGACCATCGTCCCCCATGATCATCCAGTTAACAGTGTAATGAGTTGCGGTTAATACTGGCAGGGTGAATGAAAATGCCGCTTGGCTGCTCGTACTTGCTGGTAATGTTAGCGGTATGCTTTGCAGCTTCTCATCTTGAAGTGTTAATTTGACCAAACGCACCGGAGCAGTAAAGGCCAGTTCAAGTGTTGTTGGGGCTTGACTTAGCATGGCTCCGTTATTGGGCAGAGAACTGACCAGCCCGACATGAGCAAATGCTGAAGCACTAAAGAACAGACTTGTTACGACTAAAACGCGGTTAAATAATTTCATGATATTTCCTTTTTTATTGTTTATAACGATCGAAAAATGGCTTAAATAAATGATTAAATATCGGCTTAGCAAACATCTTAGCGCCAAGCCTTAGAACTAAGTATAAAAAATAAGTGTAAAAACTGAGCGTAAGAACTAGGCCTTAAAACCAAGCGCTAAAACCAATAACAAACTGGGTTTCTTGTGTATCTTCCCCTTCACTTCGGGCGTAATCGGCGGTATTACCCAGCTTCTGACGCCAATCGACACCAATATATGGCGCGAACTCTCGAACAATCTCGTATCTCAATCGCAGCCCAGCACTGACGTCAGATAAGCCTGAGCCTATTCCAAGTTCAGCATCGTCTTTACCAAATAAATTAACTTCTACTTCAGGTGTGAGTATCCACTTTTGAGTGATTAACAGTTCATATTCCGCACTCAAGCGCATAGCCGTACGGCCTTGTTCACCTATGAATAAGGCAGCGTCAATATCAAAGAAATATGGCGCTAATCCTTGAACCCCAATCACAGCCCAATTACGGTTCGGCGTCGGTTTGATATCGGTTTTAATACCGAATTGTACATCCCAGTATGGTGCGATGGGCTTACTGTAAAGAGCCTGAATTTCAAGGTCTTGCTTATCACTATTTGAATATTCACCTTCGGTTTTAAGCCACAGCTTATTCAAATCGTAACCTAACCAGGCTTGTGCACTAAACTGGGTGGGATCTTGCGGATCGACGCCTCTTTCAAATTGATCCAGCATGACTTTTGTTAATAGAGGGTCATCATTACCGCCGGCAAACACAGCTGAACTGGACAATGTGGCGCTCAGACTCAACAGTCCCAAGGCCATTAAATTCGTTTTATTCATTTGTATTCCCCTTATTTCACCACGACTTTTCTGAACATGCCTGGCATGTGAAATAACAAGTGGCAATGATATGCCCATTGCCCTTTTGCATCTGCTGTGACCAAGTAACTAATCTTAGAACCCGGCTGAACTAATACCGTGTGCTTACGGGGAATAAAATCAGCATCGCCTGTCTCTAATTCACTCCACATACCATGCAAATGCATAGGGTGAGTCATCATAGTGTCGTTAACTAAGGTGATCCGCAGTCTTTCTCCGTATTCAAACTCTAGTGGCGCGGCGTCCATAAACTTCACCCCATTCACAGACCACATATAGCGATTCATATTGCCGGTTAAATGCAGCTGAATTTCACGGTTGGGTTGGCGGGTGTCGTAAGTAGGATGTAAGCCTTTAATATCGCCATAAGTTAATACTTTGCGGTTGAATTGTTGTTGATGGTCGCGCAGCCCAATCCCGGGATCGTGTAAACCACTTTTTGGGGCATCGGCACGCATATCCACTTGTGGGCCGAACTCGGTGTCAATGTGTTTAATTTCATTGTTACTGCCAAAGCCTGCAAGCCCTAGTCCTGATACTGTCGCTTTCGCAGCGTCCATGGCCATTTTGCTGTGATCCATGCCTGGCATATCACCTGCGTCCATAGCCATCTTGCTGTGATCCATACCTGCCATATCACCGCCGCCCATAGCCATCTTGCTATGATCCATACCTGACATATCACCTGCGCCCATGTCCATTTTGCTATGATCCATACCATTCATGTCCATGCCACTCATGTCCATACCCATATCACTGTGGCCAAGGACTGGCCTTGGATCCATTGGGGGAATAGGAGCATGTAAACTGGCATCTGAGGTGAGGTTACCAACCGTAAAGCCGGTGCGGTCAATACTTTGAGCGAAGATGCAGTAAGCATTATCTAACTCTGGCTCAATGACTACATCATATGTTTCAGCAACACCGATTCGAAATTCATCCACAGAAACCGGTTGAATGTTCTGACCATCACTGGCAACAACAGTCATTTTGAGGCCCGGTATACGCACATCAAATATGGTCATAGCAGAGCTATTAATGAAGCGTAAGCGCACCTTCTCATCTTGTTTAAACAACCCTTACCAGCCCTTGCCATTCATTAAATAGGTATAAGTTGAGCCGGTCACATCAGATATGTCGCTGTCACTCATGCGCGCGTTATTCCACATCGAACGAGCGTTCCACGTATTGGCTAAGCCATTTTTATCTACGTCAGAGAAAAAATCCATTACCGTACGCTCACGGTAATTATAGTAATCTGCTTGTTTCTTTAATTTGGCATAAATGTTTTCTGGGGCTTCGTCAGACCAATCAGACAGCATGATCACATAGTCACGGTTATATATGACCGGATCGGGAGTCGCTGGATCTATCACAATAGCACCAAATAAACCGGTTTGTTCTTGATAACCTGAATGACTGTGATACCAATATGTACCGCTTTGCTGGACGGTAAATTGATACTCAAATGTTTCACCGGGTTTAATGCCATCAAAGCTAAAGCCAGGCACACCGTCCATTTCGGTGGGTAAAATAATCCCATGCCAGTGAATAGAACTATCATGGTCGAGATTGTTTTTCACTCTTAAGGTGACCGTCTCCCCCTCTTTCCAGCGTAATAACGGCGCGGGCAGTAATTGGTTGACCACAGTGGCGCGAGCAGATTTCCCGGTAAAATTAACCATTTTATAGTCAATTGATAAGTCAAACACTTTGCCTGAAAGCTGGCTCAATGATTGGCTTAGCGCATTGGCAAAGGCATTTTTAGGGAAAGGAATCGACATCAATGCCAACATAGCAGATGCACCAAACACAAACCGGCGTCGGCTGTTGTTGAGTTCATTGTTTGTCGTTTGAATCATGGGTTTTATCATATATTGAGATTTCATTGCACAGATTCCTCAAGCGAATTCACTTGGGCGTAAACCAGGCTACTGCCATCTTTTTTCAGCAGTAATACTTGGTATGGCATAAATTTATCTTGATACTCCATACCAGGGCTGCCCACAGGCATAGCCGGAACGGTTAGGCCGATAGCATCTTTAGGGGGGGAGGCTAAAAAGAGACTAATGAATTTTGCCGGGATATGCCCTTCAAACACATAACCTTGAGATGACACTGCGGTATGACAAGATTGCATCGAAGCAGGAATACCCTTTGACTGTTTAAACTCATAAAGGTTGTTAATATTGTGAGCATCAACACTAAATCCACGCTCACTAATATGAGTAAGCCATTTCTCACAACAGCCACAATTGGCATCTTTATAAACAGTGAGTAATGGTGCAGTAGAGTCAGGTTGTGCTGCATGGGCAGGTAACATCACTCCCACCACTTGCAGAATAAAAATCGTACCTATGACACGAAAAAAACTAATAGAATGGCGATATAAAGCAGACATAACATGCCTCCAAATCAAATTTCGTAACATTAAACAACGCGGTTTAATGTGAGTTTATTAACTAAAAAAGTTAAAAAATTGAAACTAGGTGATTGGCTAGGACAGTTAGCAAAAAACAGGCGTAACTGTGCCTATGTCAGGCGAATATTGGGGGGCGGTATAAAGAAGAGCGATACTGAGGCATAAGTGCTGAGGTAAACATTGTTGCAGCATTAAATAAACTGACTTCAGATTTAAGCGTTGGCATAACCATCGTTAAAGCAACAGATAAGCAGGAACCGACAGGACAATAGCAGGTTTGATCACAACAATCATCACTCATAGCGTCATTGCTCTGTGCTGTCGTCATACTCATTTGCATATTGGTATCATGGCATGCACTGCCGTTATCTTTATCAACAGTTATATTCGAGGTTGTCATAGGCATAAAGCATGGCAAAATCACAGATGCAAAAGTTTGACCGACAAACGTCAGTAAAACAAACATCATGATTAAACGGATTTTATGCATTGAGACTCCAAAATAACTGTTAATAGGATAGTGAAATATACCTTTCTAAACAAGGGTTACTTATTTAAGTGGGTATTCAATATCGCTTATAACTTTACAGCTTTGGCGTAATACGACACTTTTCTGATATTTCACGACTATCCTCTTTTTTTCTTATATGAGTCTTGTTAACTCTCATTGTTTAACTCCTGTAATACTTAATCTGAACTCGGGATAAGAGATGGAAGCAAAACACTTAATATCAAAGCATTAGGGGTAAAATATTTCAAGCTTGCCATTTGTTTTGCTAACAAGACGAATTAACGCGTCAATAGCTAGCCTATTGCAAGTTTATTAAACGCAGTTAGCGAGACAAAGGGCTGTTTGAAAACCTTTTATTATCCCGAGTTCAGGTTACTTACTCAACGATCAACATGCCTTTATACATTTGCATCTGACAATGAAATGGATATTCGCCCTTTTCCAGTGCTGGTAACGCTATCGTCGTGGGTTTATCCAGCGCTAAATCCTGGCTAATCTCTAAGTCGGGTAGTAAGACGGTGGCTGAACATCCGGATTTATCTTGGCGTAAAAAGGTTATTTCTGTAGGTGTATTAGCCGCTATCTTAATTCGTGCTGGCGTATACACCCCGTCTTTAACCAGTATAGATGTGCTAGCGTCAACCTTAGTTTCATTTGATGGTTTATATAACCAAAACCACCAAATAATAAAACCGATTAATGCGATACACAGTAAATTGATTAACATCTTGAGCCTCCTAGTGTTCTTTAGCTTTAAACAAACGTAAGCGGTTAGCGTTACTCACGACTGTCAGTGATGAAAAGGCCATCGCCGCGCCGGCAATCACTGGGTTTAGCAAAATACCAAACACTGGATAAAGCACACCTGCCGCGAGGGGAATACCCGCGACGTTATAAATAAATGCGCCAAACAAGTTTTGTTTAATGTTGCGCAGCGTTGCTTTACTAATGGCTATCGCATCGGCTAAACCATGAAGAGAGCCGCGCATTAAGGTAATATCAGCGCTTTCTATCGCAACATCTGTGCCTGTACCAATAGCAAAGCCGACATCCGCTAAGGCTAACGCTGGAGCGTCATTAATGCCATCACCGGTCATACCAACCACTTCATTTTGTTGCTGAAGTTCAGCGACTTTTTTGGCTTTATCTTCTGGCATAACTTCGGCGAAAAAGTCATCAATACCGACTTTTTTAGCCACAGCGGCTGCGGTCGCGCTATTATCTCCGGTTAACATAATCACTTTGATGCCACTGTCTTTGAGTCTCGCAATCGCTTCGATTGAATCAGACTTTATCGGATCTGATACTGCAATAATGGCCAACAACTGCCCTGCAAGTGCCAAATACATCGGTGTTTTAGCCTCTTCCGCTAATACCTGGGCTTTAGCTTCATGGAGACCAATATCAATGTGTTTGTCTTGCATTAATTTGAGATTACCAAACAATAATGTTTGTCCATCAACCTGCGCCTCTACACCTTTGCCAGAAATGGCAGTAAAGTGGTCAGTATTGATCGCATCAATACCTCTAGCACGCGCACTTTCAACAATGGCTTGGGCTAATGGGTGTTCTGAGTGACTTTCAATCCCAGCAGATAAAGCAAGGACCTGCTCTTCACTGTCGGCATTAACCAAAATAATATCGGTAACTTGCGGTTTACCTTCGGTAATGGTGCCGGTTTTATCTAAAATCATGGCGGTGATTTTAGACGCAGTTTGCAATGCTTCACCGTTACGAATTAGCACACCCGACTCAGCCGCCTTACCCACACCGACCATGACCGACATTGGTGTGGCCAGTCCTAGCGCACAAGGGCAAGCAATAATTAATACTGTTGTTGCAGACACGATGGCAAATACGCTCGATGGTTCAGGACCAAAGTTAAACCACACCATGGCACTGACAATAGCGATGATCATAATGGCTGGCACAAAGTAAGCGGCTATGACATCAGCTAAACGACCGATCGGCGGCTTAGAGTTTTGCGCCCGTTTGACCATACTAATAATGCGCGCCAGTGCGGTATCTTTACCAACACGAGTAGCTTTAAATATGATTGATCCAGACTTATTCAAAGTACCGGTTACAACGTTGTCATCAACAGCTTTTTCAACCGGCATTGGCTCACCGGTCAACATTGACTCATCAATGGTACTTTTACCTTCAATAACAACCCCATCGACTGGGATTTTTTCGCCAGGACGAACTCTTACGTGATCGTTAAGTAATACATGAGCAATATCGATGTCGACATCTTTTCCATCACGGATAACTCGAGCCGTTTTAGCTTGCAGGCCAATAAGACGCTTAATGGCTTCAGAGGTCTTACCGCGCGCTTTCACTTCTAGTGCTAAACCAAGATTAATTAACCCAATAATCATGGCAGTCGCTTCAAAGTAAACATGCCTTGCCATCTCAGGAAACCACTGCGGAAATGCCACAATTAACATCGAATATATCCAAGCCGTTCCTGTTCCTAAGGCGATGAGGGTATCCATATTGGCGTTATGGTTTAAAAAAGATTTCCAAGCACCAATATAAAAATGCCTACCGGAGATCAGCATAATGGCAAGAGTAACTACACCAACCAGTCCCCACACCACTTGCTCTGATAGGCTTGATACCGTCATTTCGCCAATAAAAAGTCCATAAACCATCAACGGAATACCGACTGATAAGGCGATAATGGTATGGCGTAATAGACTTTTATAATGCTGTAAATCAGCCTGCTCTTTTTCGTTCATGGCATCTTCTGCCGACTCAGCTTGGATTTGAGTGGCGTTATAACCGGCACTTTCTACCGCTTTTATAATCAACTCGGCAGCAGCTTTACCCTTAACCAGTACCGTTCTGTCGGCAAAGTTCATCTCGGCCGAATCAACGCCTTGCACGCTGTTAATCGCTTTTTCAATTTTGCCCACACAACTCGCGCAGCCTGCTCCGAGAATATTGAGCTGCATAGTTGAGTGTGTTGTGTTCTCCATTACTTAATCTCCCTTAACATCAATTTGATATTGTCATGTTGAGCAACGCTTGATTTAGAGCTGTCAGTTTGATTTGTACCTTCAATCAAGTTACAAACCATGTTTCCTGTCGGCAAGTTATCTGCCATGGTTGACCATTGCTCAACGGCTTGTGAAAGCCTTGCTCTTAGTTTGACCATTTCATTAAATTGCTGCTGTGTTTCATCCAGCTTTTGTTTCACTAATGCCCGCACAAGATGACAGGCACTTTCACCGTGGTCGGTCTTAAAAAAAATCACTTTAATTTCATCAACTGAAAAATCAAGCTTACGAGCGCTTAAGATAAATTGCATACGCGACTTATCCTCACCGTTATAAATTTTATAACCATTAACGGGCGATTTATTGGGATTAAGCAGTCCAATACGTGTGTAAAAGCGCACTGTGTCGGCGGTGATACTTAATTCATTAGCAAGTTGATTCACTTTCATATTGCCTCCCAAAGCTAGCATTAAACATTACACTAACTTGACTATAAACCTATGTGTTACACACAGGTCAAGCAAGGTTTGAATATTAAAATAATAGGGCGCATTTGAGCGCCCTATTATTAGAAGCTTACTGCTGCATCATTTTAGTATGTTGTTTCATGATGATAGCCATTAACTCTTGGTGATTAACTAACTTAACGGTTTCACCTTTAATAGTCGCGCTTTCTAATGTTATAAACGGTGATTTGATAAAGTTTTTTGCATTTTTAGAAGATAAAATATCTTTGGTATACACTTGAATATCTTCATCTTTAGATAGATTTAAGCTCCAATATAGCGAGTCTGATTTAATAGAATTAGTATCATCAGGCCCAGAGGAGAACACTTCATAAAACTGTAATTCAATTAAATGTTGACCAGAAGAAACCTCTAATTGGCTTTTATTTAATACCGGTTTTCCATCGATAGCAGTAAAAATCAAATAATCTGGTAATGAGATAGTGGCAGCCATTGATGCTGAGCTGGCTAAAGATAGTAATGAGATAGCAATAAATTTTTTCATAATAAACTCCGTTAGCTTTTTGATGCTGATAATGGCAGCATCAAAATCTTTATTAATTAATGTAGATAACTGATTAAAATAAAAAATTAAGCTGTAGGAGGTGGGTTTTGACTTGATAGATCAGAAGGAGTTGAAACCCATAAAGGTAAGTTAACTTTGGTACTAGTGAGTAATATAGCGGTAAGCTCTATTCCAGAAAATAATATAAAGGCATTCGCTATAGCATGACAATGGCTAATACATTGACTCATATCACCTAAACAACAATTGGCGTCATTATCACAATCAGTGTCCATGATTACTGATTGATTAGAGCTAATTTTTTGAAGAGAAGTAGTAGATTGTGAGGCTGACATGACCATTTCAGTAGGCATTGCTATTTCAGAAGATATCGTCAATTGTGAAGACTTAAGCATTTCATTAGACACAGCGAAGCTAGGCATCAATAACTGCCCTACTAGTGATAATATAATCGCTATATTTAACAAAACTCTTAGCATACATCTCATCCACTAAAGCCAACATAACGACACAGTAGCAAAGTTATGCTCAACAAATAGCTACTTACCTCACAGTTAATTAAAAGTATAGAGATCCCTTTAATTAAAACTCTGTGCATTGGCGCTATAAAGTGACATTTGATTAATATATTAATATCTGTTGGCTAATATCATTAACTAAAAATCAATTTCAAACCTACTACCAACAAAAGACCTGCAAAGGCCTTTTTTAGTATTGGCGTAGGTAAGGTGCTCGCAGCTTTGACGCCAAAAGGGGCAAAAATCATTGAGCTAATGATAATACCGAATAATGCCGGTAAATAAATGTAACCTAAGGTACCAGAGGGCAAATCAGGCGCATCAAAACCTGCAATGACATATCCCGTCGTTCCAGCGATAGCAATTAAAAAACCGGTTGCCGAGGAGAAACCTACCGCTTGTTTCATTTGTAAACCGCAAACGGTTAAAAAGGGGACTAATAATACCCCGCCACCAATTCCCATCATACCTGCGACTAATGCGATTAAAATAGACACAATAAACAACACCCATGAAGGAGGTAGCTTACCTTCGCCTTTTGACTTAAAGGGAAATGCCATTTGAATGGCCATCAATACCACAAAAATCGCAAAAGCTTGCTGTAGCTGATCCGATGGGATCATTTCTGACACAAAACCCGCTGACAATGCCCCTAGAACAATACCAGGGAATATTGGTTTAAATAACGCCCAAGGAATGTTACCTCGTTTATGGTGCGCGGTTGCTGAAGATAAAGAGGTTAAAATAATGGTGCTCAATGACGTTGCAATAGCGACATGAGTTAATAGAGAAGAGTTAATGCCTACCCAAGGCAGAATATACAATAATGCGGGCACGATAATCAGCCCACCGCCAATACCTAATAATCCAGCCAAAAAACCTACAATTGCCCCTAATCCAAGACATATTGAAAAAACCAGTAACAAATTTTCCAAGGTATTCCCTTAACATTGATAAATATAAACTAGTGTAAAATATCTTCTAATTGATGTTGTTGAGTAAATTCAAACAGCACTTGTTTCACTTGGGTGGCATTAGAAACAGATAAACAAATTGTCAGTACTTGGTTTAATTGGGAATGCGATACTCGTCGAAGAAGATAATTGATTCGCGCTAAACTCGCCTGGTTCATACTGAGCTTGGTGTATCCCATCGCCACTAATAAAAGCGCACCATAGGGTTCACCTGCAAGCTCACCACAAACACTGACATCTAAATCATGCTGTAGGCACTCATCCAATGCGCGCTTTAGCGCCCTTAAAATACTGGGATGATAGCTATCAAACAGTGAACTTACATTAGGATTATTACGATCTACAGCCAACAAGTATTGAGTTAAATCATTACTACCTACAGAGACAAAATCAACTCGCTTAGCCACATCATCTAACTGATACAGCAAAGCAGGAACCTCAAGCATCACACCAATTTTTGGTCGAGTCAGCATACTATTCAATTCAATATTCAACTCATTATAAGCCTGATCAAGATATTCTATAGTTTGATCTATTTCATCTAGGTTACTGACCATAGGCAATAGAATTTGTAACTGTTTACCTTTACCACCCGCTTGTAACATCGCTCTTAATTGCATTAAAAACAACTCAGGATGATCAAGCGACAGCCTAATTCCTCGCCAGCCTAAAAAGGGATTGTCTTCTTTAATGGGGAAATACGGCAAGGGTTTATCTCCACCAACATCAAGTGTACGCATGACAACAGGGCGATCACCCGCTGCATTTAATACCCTTTGATAGACTTTAATCTGCTCTGCTTCGCTAGGGAATCGTTGATGCAACATAAAGGGAATTTCGGTGCGGTATAAGCCTATGCCATCGGCTCCATCAGCAATATCAGACTCAATCCCACTCAATAGACCCGCATTCAAATATAAATGAATACGTTTGCCATCAAGTGTCTTTGCAGGCAAAGACAGCTCGGCAGAGAAGCGTTTTTGTTTTTCAGCATCGACTCTAATAAGTGCTTGATATTCGGCCACCACTGCGGGTGATGGCGACACCAGTAACTGGCCTCGGTTGGCGTTTAGGACCAATAGCTTATTATCTATATTGGTCTCTAATACCTGCTCAACACCAACCAATGCAGGCACACCTAGAGCTCTTGCAAGGATTGCTGCGTGGGCATTAACACCACCGAGTTTAGTCACAATACCGGCTAACTTATGGCGCGGAAATTCTGCCAACATAGTCGCATCGACTTCTTTAGCAACCAGAATTACCGGTGTTTCAGGTTCAAACTCTAACCTATCGGGCTCAATTAACTGACGCAGCACCTTTTGACCGAGCTCGCGAATATCACTAGCTCGTTCTTTAAGGTAGGGATCATCCATTGCCAAGAATTGATCAATATATCGAATAGATACTCGACTTACTGCAGATTCAGCTCGCCAACCTGCGGCAACTTCTCGAACATATTCCCCCCCCAGACTACTGTCATCGAGCAACAGTTTAAAAGCGGAAAAAATAGAGGCCACATCTTCTGCTTTATCACGTTCAAATCGCTGTGAAATAGCACTTAACATATCTTTGCTGCGACTAATGGCTAATTTAACCCGAGTGGTTTCATGCTCTATGCTTTCACATGCTAAATCAGCTTGTTCTAGGGAAATAACCCCCCCGAGTACCAATCCCTTAGCGATTGCAATGCCACTTGATGCTGTGGTGCCATTAAAGACCACTTGGTCTTGCACATTAGTAATAGCCGCTTTATTTTTTAAACTGCGGATCACCACGGCTAATTGCGCCGCTAATGTCATTAAAAAGGCTTCTTCACCCTCGCTAAACTGGCGAGGATTGGGTTGCTGAACCACAATGACACCTACCACCATTTTTTGATAAATGATCGGCACAGCAAGAAAAGCGCGATACTCTTCTTCTTCAACTTCAGGGAATAATTTAAAACGCGGGTGAATTCTTGCATCAGCTAAATTAACCGCTTCTTCGCGTTCAGCAGCTAATCCGACTAACCCTTCTGTTAATGGCATTCGAACATGGCCAACAGCAGATTGATGCAGTCCTTCTGTAGCAGAAAGCACCAGCTGCTGTTGCTCAAGAAGATAAATAGAACAACACTGAGTGGCCATAGCATGCTTAGTTTGCACAACCAATAGCGATAATGCCGCTGTTAATGTGTTAGCAGCGGCAACGGCCTGTGTAATATCCCTAAGTGTATTTAACACTTTATTTATCCTTTAATGATGGCCCTTAATTTCGGTTGCGGCCTCTTCGCCTATTGTGATGAATCTCTCTGGTTTGCAAAGCTAGCGTGATTATTGCAAATTCCTTCATCACTTTCCGGTATACGTCTCGCTTAAAAGACACCACTTGCCTAACAGGATACCAATAACTCACCCAGCGCCAATCATCAAATTCAGGATGGCCAGAAGAATTTAAGTTAATGGTATTGTCATGACCTTTTAATTGTAGCAAAAACCATTTCTGTTTTTGTCCGATACACACAGGTTTACTATCTTGTCGAATTAGCCGCTTTGGTAAACGATAACGTAACCAAGAGCGAGAAGTTGTCAAAATTTGAACATGTTCAGGTAATAAACCCACTTCTTCATATAATTCGCGATACATGGCTTGTTCGGCTGTTTCGCCTTCATCAAGCCCACCCTGTGGAAATTGCCAAGAATGCTGACCAAATCGTCGCGCCCACATAACTTGACCAGACTGATTACAGATAATGATGCCCACATTTGCGCGAAAGCCGTCGCTATCAATCACATGGACTCCAATTTCACAAAATTTTCATTGATGTGATTGTTTCACAAAGCTTGCTTATCAGCAAACCTCTATTTTCAGCATTCTGTGGGATAATTATATCTTTTAAGCATTCTTATCAACAGTCAACTACACCAAACATACCCGTTATCCACAAAATCTGTGGATATGTCTGTTTGAAACTTCCGTAAACTTAAGTATTTGATTAAAAAACTACTCATTACAAAGTACTATCAAACTTAGAGTTAAACACATAAATACTTTAAAAACAGTCATATAAAAAGCAATACTGAATTTTTAGCATTGAACAAATAAAGATAGAGCGCTTTTTGACCAGTAATAAAGTTATCCCGCAACATCAAGGTTGCACTAAAACTTATTCACAAATGACAACTGAAATTTTGAAATAAAATGCCTTTTATGGCCATAAAAGTCATTGACTCACACTTTTACTTCGGTTAAAGACGACAACTTTAGCATGTTATGCAACAAATCTGTGGATAACTATGTGGGAAAGACTAGGGATAAAAGCGTGTAACTTTTTTAAAGTCATTTTATTCCATAAATTAAAATGCGTTAAATGGCTTTATTTCATCAACTTAAAGAACTCTCTGGCGGATAAATAACATCACCCCAAATAAGCGACTATTATTTAACCAATCCGTTATTATTCCCCAAAAGCCTGCAATAACATCACTATATTCTCCAGACTGACTTCACCAAACTGTTGAAGGGTATTTTTCATTTGCTTAACACAAACGGTTGCACTAGAGGCTAATATTGATAACCTACTGCCATCACTCAACATCATCAGCTTAAATTTCATGCCAAAACCATCACCACAAAGCCTGACAGAACTGATGCAGCGCGCCCATGACATGGCGGGCGTATCTCTAGCCGACATTGCATTCGAAAATGGTATTACCGTGCCTCAAGACTTAAAAAGGGATAAAGGTTGGGTAGGACAATTAATAGAAATGGAACTTGGTGCCATGGCCGGTTCAAAACCTGAACCTGACTTTATCCACTTAGGGGTGGAACTGAAAACCATTCCAATTGATCATAAAGGTAAGCCACTGGAAACCACCTATGTCACTGTTGCACCACTGACTGATATGCATGGTCTCACTTGGGAGCAAAGCGTGGTGTTTCACAAGCTTCAATCTGTCCTTTGGGTTCCTATCGAAGGAGAACGTCATATTCCAGTAGGGCAAAGACGGGTTGGTACTCCGCTACTTTGGTCGCCATCAGCAATAGAAATGGCCTTACTAAAGCAAGATTGGGAAGAAATCATGGAAAAAATTGCTCTGGGAAAAGTAGACAAAATTACTGCTCGCCATGGTGAAGTGTTGCAATTACGACCTAAGGCAGCAAACAGTCAAACATTAACGGAAAGTATTGGCCCAGATGGGGCTATTCAATTATCCAATCCACGAGGATTTTATTTGAAAATCCCCTTCACCCAGCAAATCCTTAAGAATGCATTTCTGTAAAGCGTACCTATTAGTTTGAATAAACCTTATTAAATGGTTATTAAGATAAAAAGAACCTTTTCTGAACTTCTATTGATCTAAATCACAATTACCACTAACACAAATAGGGGTTTTTCGTTAAACTGCCGCTCTATTTAATGCTCATCTCGGATCTGATTTTTACTCTTGAAAGCCAAAAAGCAACTTAAAAAACTCATCTTCGCCATTTTAGCTTGGTGCTTTGCCATGGCTGCCTTCGTGTTCTTCCGATATGCACAAACGCCTGAATTACCGCAATGGGCTATTGGTAATGGTGATCTTGCGACTCTAGCGATCTTTATGGGCTGTGTTTTTGGATGCTTACATTGGATGTCAAATCTGATTGCCGACTTCAGTGCAATTAGTCGTTTACCTTATATTTTCTCGGTTATTTTTAAGGGATTATTTCTATTATTAGGTGCAACCACTATTGCCTATATCACCCAATACTTGAACATGTGGGCTATTGAAAATCATATGGTCACCTTAAGACAAATGCTCACCGCACATGTTCTTTATAGCCCTTCTTTTCAAGCATTAGTGATTTATTTGGTCGTTGTTAGGGTTGGGTTAGCCTTTATAGAACAAATGGCCTTACTGGTTGGTCCTAGGGTGTTATTGAATATTGGTCTTGGTAAATATCACAAACCCCGCTATGAACAACGCCTATTTCTATTTCTTGATATGGCTTCGTCGACCTCACATGCTGAATCATTGGGAGACTATCGATTCTCACGCTTGATCCAGGATAGTTTTAGTTTATTAGCTGATACTGTGATCAAAAATGATGCAGAAATCTACCGATACATGGGAGATGCTGTGCTTATTTACTGGCCACTTGAAGAAGGCATAAAGGAAGATCGTTGTTTAAATATCTACTTTGAATTTTGTAGTGAACTGCAATGGCAAAGAAAGTATTTTGAGGAACAATATGGTTTTGTGCCTAAATTCAAAGCTGCAGCCCATTGCGGTCAAGTCGTCGCTGCGGTTGTCGGCGTACACAAACAAGAGATTAGTTTCTTTAGTGATGTGTTAAACACACTGGCTAGACTGCAAGATCAATGTAACCCATTAGGACAAAGAATGCTGCTGTCAGGAGACGTTGCTCACCGCTTAGAGCAACAGGACAGCCTCTATCAACTTAAAGATTTAGGTTTAGTCCCACTCAAAGGCAAACAACACCCTATTGAAGTCTATGCAGTCAGTACCAAACAAAAATCTATATGACTTTAGCTGTGCACAAAGTTATAGTAAATGGCTGCATAACCTATAACAGCATAGCCAACGGATATTTACATCACCTATGCACATCACCGCATTCATTAACAAATTAAGATTTGTTCATCGCTTGAGGCATTAATTTTTGCTGCATTGCCAAACCTAGGGTTCTAAAGGTACTTATCCGACTGGTTGTTTGACGCCATACTAAACCAATTTCACGATATGGGGCTTCACCAGGTGGGTCAATCACTTTAAGTTCGGTGTCATTTAAGATCCCCGCATCAATTGCCATTTGAGGTAAAAAGGTAGTCCCCAGCTTACTGTCCACCATCTGCACTAGAGTATGAAGGCTAGTCGCAGCGAAAGGATTGATTTTTGCACTATTACCTAACTGACATGCGGTAATAGCATGACCCGTAATACAGTGTTCAGCTTGCAGTAAAAAAATACTTTCATCAGGCATCAATTGATAATCAATTGGCTGCACCACATCATATGAGAGCTCTCGATGCATCACCATTTTAAATGGATCGATACCCACTTTCATACTATGAAATCCACTCGTATCCACTGGTAATGCTAGAATCAATAAATCCAATTCTCCCTTGGCTAGCGCGTCTAATAAACGCTCTGTGGTATCTTCTTTCAATAATAATGACAGCTGTGGATAGTCTTTTTGACAGAGTTTAACAACTCTGCTCAACAGAAATGGCGCAATGGTCGGAATACAGCCTAAGCGTATTTCCCCTGTCATCGGGGCGCCTTGGTTTTTAACCAATTCAACCAGATCATCTACGTCGGTCAGAATATTGCGAGCTCGCTCAACGACTTCTTCACCAATAGCGGTGAACATAAAAGATTTGTGATCACGTTCAATCAATTGATAACCAAGCTGTTCTTCTAAGTTCTGAATACCACTAGAGAGTGTCGACTGACTGACAAAACACATTTTAGCTGCACGATTAAAATTTTGCTCTTGATGTAAGTTAGTCAGGTAATAAAGATTTTTTAAACTCGGAAGACTTTTCATATAATCGATTATATCAAAGGATAGTAATTTGAATAATGAATTAACAACGGCAGAAAAACAAGATGAACATGATAAACTTGGTCACAAAATTTAAAAAAATATAAAAAAAAACCCCTAAAATAAGGGGTATTTATATCAGTAACATTACACAAAAAAACTGGAATACGATTATGCTTTAGCTTGTAAAAATAACTTAAGTTGCTGTAAATCACTTTCAGCATGCTCAACTATTTCAGCTAACCACGTTTTGTGTTCATCTGCCCACTTAGCTTCTTCGCCATGCTGTAGCAGCTGAGCAAACTGTTGAATACGCTTTAAACCAACAGAACCTGCAGCACCTTTAAACTTATGCGCTTCAGAACATAAGGCCTCTTTATCACCGTCATCGTTAGCTTTAATCAAACAACCAAGATACTCAGGCATCAATTGTTCGAACAACACAACACTTTTCAATAATGTACCAGCACCGATTGCACTGATGTATTGCTCAAGCGTGTTCAAATCCAAAATTGCATCTAACGGCGTTACGGACATTTAGGGCACCTCTAATTAATTTAAAATTCTAAGTCTAAGCCTATAAAATTAGCTTTATAATACCCCGTCTTTGCCCCTATGCAAGCTTTGCTAGTTGTAAGCCTCTCAAACCTGTCAGCTACAACACTCTGATAACAATTAAATAAACAACCTTATCCCATGCTTAAAAAAACATCTTAACAATTCGCACCATAATCTAGGTTTTAGATGAAGAAAATAGAACAACACACCAGCAGCTAAACAAACATAATAAAGCCTGACAAAAGCATTCACGCCTTTATTCCTACGTTATACGGTCCATTTTATCTCATTAACTAGCGGCATTAACTCGACCTTCAAATAACATCGCGCTAAGCATCTAATTAAGCTATTTTAGACACAAAACAGCTCGAGGTATTAAAGTAAATCAAACGGTTGTTTTAGACTTGAATCAAAGAAAACCAACTCAACCACTGATAACATCGAGGTTATATTGCCTTTGGGTTAATGTTTTAAACATAAACAGTATATTTTAAATTACTAAAAGTGAATATTTAGTCACAACAGAGTCCAAGAACCATTTCAACTGTGTTTGAAATAAAATTCACTATTTTTATTTCAAAAACAATTCAAGGCGATTGTTACCAAAAAGTTACCAAATATAGAGTGGCATTCTAAAATTCTTTTTATTCATAAGGTTATACAGAAAACAACACAGTTTACGTTAACGTAAACCTGATGCAATATTACAGTTATTTAGTAATAAAATTTCACAACCATGCAATAATTGCGTTTGACCTTTGTACAAACTCAGTTTAATTTGAGAGGTTCGGGTGCATATCTATGGAATTTCTTCACATTTACCCCGAGTCGTATATAGTTAGAGGTTTTAGGGGGTTTTTGTATGAGCTTATATCATCCCAGTTTCGAACGGGACAATTGCGGGTTTGGATTGATTGCACAAATGGATGGCGATGCCAGCCATAGAATCGTGCGCACTGCAATTCATGGACTCGATCGCATGAAACACCGTGGTGGTATTGCAGCCGATGGACGCACAGGTGATGGCTGTGGTCTATTAATGCAAATGCCAACCGAATTTTTTGAAGCAATAGCAGCTGAAAATGACTGGCACTTAAGCCGTAAGTTTGCTGTGGGCATGTTTTTTCTAAGTCAAGATCAGCAAAAAGCTGACGAAGCTAAGTTTATTTTAGAAAAAGAATTGCAACGAGAAACATTAAGTGTTGCCGGCTGGCGTAAAGTGCCTGTTAATCCAGATGTACTGGGCGAAATTGGCCGCAACAGTTTGCCGCAAATTTACCAGGTGCTAATAAATGCACCTGTAGGTTGGCGTGAAAAAGACTTAGAACGCCGCTTGTACATGGCGCGTCGTCGTCTTGAACAACAAATTACCAATGACGATGATTTTTATGTTGCCAGTTTATCGGGTCAAGTCATTGTCTACAAAGGCTTGATGATGCCTGCTGATTTACCGTCATTTTATAGCGATCTTGCCGACATCAGATTAAAAAGCGCGATTTGTTTATTCCACCAGCGCTTTTCAACTAACACCTCACCTAAGTGGCCTTTAGCACAGCCGTTTCGTTATTTAGCCCACAATGGTGAAATTAATACCATTACCGGTAACCGCCAATGGGCCCGTGCACGTGCTTATAAGTTTAATTCACCTTTGCTGCCTGATTTACAACAAGCGGCTCCCTTTGTGAATGAAACCGGTTCTGATTCATCCTCTTTAGATAACATGCTAGAAATGTTGTTATCTGGCGGAATGGATTTATACCGCGCAATGCGTTTGCTTATTCCACCAGCGTGGCAGTCAAATCCAGAAATGGATGATGAATTAAAAGCATTTTATGACTTTAACTCTATGCACATGGAGCCATGGGATGGCCCTGCGGGTATCGTAATGACCAATGGTCGTTATGCGGCTTGTGCAGTTGACCGTAATGGCCTGCGCCCTTCTCGTTACGTCATCACTAAAGACCGTATTCTTACCTTAGCCTCTGAAGTGGGTATTTGGGATTATGCTGCTGATGAAGTGATTGAAAAAGGCCGTGTAGGCCCAGGTGAATTGCTGGTGCTTGATACTTTAAATGGCCGTTTGCATCAGTCATTTGAAATTGATAACGATTTAAAACGTCGCCACCCATACAAAGAATGGATGGCTAAAAACAGTCAAACTCTGATACCTGCTGAAAGCATCGACCCATCAAAACAAGGCTCAAGCCGTTTTGATGCCAAAACCTTATTGCAATATCAAAAGCAATTTGGTTTTACCCGTGAAGAACTTGAACAAGTGATATGGGTATTAGCCAGCAAAGGCGAAGAAGCTATCGGTTCAATGGGTGATGATACTCCCATGGCTGTGTTGTCGAAAAAGTCACGATCATTGTATGATTATTTCCGTCAAAAGTTTGCCCAGGTCACTAACCCACCGATTGATCCATTGCGTGAAAAACACGTTATGTCGCTCGCCACTTGTGTCGGACGTGAACAAAATTTATTCAGCGAAACCACAGGTAATGCTTACCGTGTGATGTTTAACTCGCCCATTTTATTGTTTAGCGATTTTAATCAACTATTGGGATTAGACAGTACTAACTATCGTGCCAATACCGTTGATTTAAACTACGATGCCCATGAAACGCTCAAACAAGCTATTCATCGTATTACCGATGAAGCTGAGCGTTTTGCACGCAGTGGCACCACCTTGTTGATTTTATCTGATCGCGCTGTCGATAAAAACGCCCAGGTGATCCCTGCAGCAATGGCTGTTGGCGCAGTACAGACCCGTTTAGTCGACAAAAGTTTACGTTGTGACACCAACATTATTGTTGAAACGGCGTCAACACGTGATCCGCATCATTTTGCAGTATTAATTGGTTTTGGTGCCACGGCAATTTATCCATACCTAGCCTATGAATCCATTGCGGCGATGGCTAAAAAACACGCCATTGAAGATGTGACATCCTTAATGCTTAACTTCCGTTATGGCATTGAAAAGGGCCTGCGTAAGATAATGTCAAAAATGGGCATCAGTACTGTGGGCTCTTATCGTTGTAGCCAACAATTTGAAGCCGTCGGTTTAGCCAGTGATGTCATCGAATTATGCTTTAAAGGCGTGATCAGTCGTATTGAAGGGGCAAGTTTTAGCCATATTGCTGATGATCAAAAAGTACTTCATACCGCGGCATACCGTGCGCATGTCCCCTTGCCACAAGGTGGTTTACTTAAGTACGTCGAGGGTGGCGAATACCACAGCTTCAACCCTGATGTGGTAAACAGCTTACAGGCATCTTTAAAAAATAAAGATTATCCAGCATACAAACAATTTGCCAGATTAGTAGATGAACGTCCAATTGCGACTCTTCGTGATTTGATTGGCGTGAAAGGCTCACTAGCCGCAATTGAGTTAGACAAAGTAGAAGATGCAAGTCATTTATTTAGCCGCTTTGATAGCGCGGCTATGAGTATCGGTGCGCTAAGCCCTGAAGCTCATGAAGCGCTTGCTGTGGCAATGAACCGTTTAGGCGGTCGCTCTAACTCTGGTGAAGGTGGTGAAGATGCGCGTCGCTTTAACACTGAACGTAACTCTGCCATTAAGCAAGTTGCCTCTGGTCGGTTTGGTGTCACCGCGCATTATCTGGTTAACGCAGATGTATTGCAAATCAAGGTTGCTCAAGGGGCAAAACCGGGTGAAGGCGGTCAATTACCGGGCCATAAAGTCAGTGTTGAAATTGCCGGATTACGCCATGCTCGTCCTGGTGTCACACTTATTTCCCCACCACCACACCATGATATCTACTCAATTGAAGATTTAGCCCAGCTGATTTTTGATTTAAAACAAATTAACCCTACCGCTTTGGTCTCAGTAAAGTTAGTTTCTGAGCCTGGTGTTGGCACAATTGCAACCGGTGTGGCTAAAGCCTATGCCGATATGATCACCATTTCAGGCTATGACGGCGGCACAGGCGCAAGCCCGATAACATCAGTGAAGTATGCCGGTTCTCCATGGGAATTAGGCCTAGCTGAGGTTCAACAGTCGTTAGTTGAAAATGGCCTACGCCATAAAATTCGCTTACAAGTTGATGGCGGCCTAAAAACCGGTACCGATGTCATTAAAGCTGCGCTTTTAGGTGCTGAAAGTTTCGGTTTTGGTACCGTGCCGATGATCGCATTAGGCTGTAAATACCTGCGTATTTGTCATCTTAATAACTGTGCCACAGGCATAGCAACTCAGGACAAGAACTTACGTGATAACCATTATCATGGGTTACCTGAACGTGTGATGACTTACTTTGAATTTGTTGCCGAAGAAGTACGAGAGTGGATGGCCGCATTGGGTGTCAGTCAATTTGAAGACTTAGTGGGTCGTAGCGAATGGTTATATGCCCTTGAAGGCCAGACAGCTAAACAGCAAGGTCTAGATTTATCACCCATTCTGTATAAACCTGTCGTGCCAAGCACTTCATCACTCACGTGGAAAGAAATTAATCCGCCGCTAGATATTGGTCAACTTAACCAGACTCTGCTAACTGATTGTAAAAAGGCCGTTGATGAAGGTGATAACTATGCCTATCAATATGCCATCAATAACACCGACCGCTCTGTGGGTGCCGCACTGTCGGGTTACATTGCCAAGTTACATGGTGTAGCGGGCACTAAAGAGCCAATATCATTGGCATTTAGTGGCAGCGCAGGTCAAAGCTTTGGGGTATGGAATAGCCCAGGGTTAAACTTGAAACTGTGTGGCGATGCCAATGATTACGTTGGTAAAGGTATGTCGGGTGGCAAGATTGTTATTCACCCGCCGATAGGTAGTCCGTTCCAAAGTGAACGAAGTGCCATTATTGGCAACACCTGTTTATATGGTGCAACTGGCGGTAAATTATTTGCCGCAGGCCAAGCGGGCGAGCGATTTGCAGTACGTAACTCTGGCGCCATTGCGGTTATAGAAGGCTTAGGTGATAACGGCTGTGAATATATGACCGGCGGTATTGTTGTCGTATTGGGTAAAACAGGGGTGAACTTCGGCGCTGGTATGACTGGTGGCTTTGCTTATGTATTTGATCAATTCGGCCGCTTCAACCGCCGTGTCAATACTGAGTTAGTCGATACCTTGAAAGTTGAATCAACCATTCATCGCCAGCACTTAAGAGGCTTAATCGAAACTCATGTTGCCGAAACAGGCAGTGAGCATGCCCATTTGATTTTAAGTGATTTTGACAATTGGATAGACTGCTTTGTCATGGTTAAACCTAAAAATGTTGCCGTTGCTGATCTATTAAAAATCGAGCAAAAAAGCCCTGAATTAGCTGTTAAGGCGGGATAATAAAAATGAGTAATGATTTTCAATTTATCGAAGTGGGTCGTATTGACCCTACCAAGCACGCGGCAGAAAAACGTGCGACTCAGTTTATTGAGATTTATCAGCCGTTCACCCAGCCAGAAGTCAGTGCTCAAGCCGATCGCTGCTTAGACTGTGGTAACCCATATTGTGAATGGAAATGCCCGCTGCATAACTACATCCCTAACTGGCTTGAGCTAGCCAAACAAGGTCGCATAATGGAAGCGGCGGATTTGGTGCACGAAACCAACACGCTACCTGAAGTTTGTGGCCGAGTGTGTCCACAGGACCGCTTATGTGAAGGAGCATGTACCTTAAATGATGACTTTGGTGCAGTCACCATAGGCAGCGTAGAAAAATACATTACCGATACCGCGATAGCCCAAGGCTGGCGTCCAGACTTATCCAATGTAACCCCGCGTAAAGAGCGCGTGGCTATTATTGGAGCCGGCCCTGCTGGTCTTGGTTGTGCTGACATTCTTGCCCGTAACGGTGTGCAAGCGGTAGTTTATGACAAATACCCTCAAATTGGTGGTTTACTAACCTATGGTATTCCATCATTTAAGTTAGATAAAACAGTTATGGCCACCCGTCGCTCTGTAATGGAAGGTATGGGTATTCAATTTAAATTGAATACCACTATTGGCAAAGATATCAGTTTTCAAAGCTTATTAGACCAATACGATGCGGTGTTCTTAGGCATGGGAACTTACACGGCAATGCCAGCTAAGTTACCTAATGAAGATGCACAGGGTGTATTGCAAGCTTTGCCTTATCTGATTGGCAACACTCACAAAGTGATGGGCACAAGTGACGACAGCACGCCTTATATTAGCCTAGAAGGCAAAAATGTGGTTGTACTAGGCGGTGGTGACACTGCCATGGATTGTGTTCGAACAGCGATTAGACAAGGCGCCAAAAGCGTCACCTGTGCTTATCGTCGTGATGAGGCCAACATGCCAGGGTCTGCACGTGAAGTTCAAAATGCCCGCGAAGAAGGCGTTAAATTCCTTTTTAATCGCCAACCGGTTGCTGTTACAGCTGATAATGGCGTGGTAGTGGGTATTGAATGCGTTGAAACCCAAATGGGTGACGCGGATGCCTCTGGACGTCGTCGTGCAGAAGTGATTACCGGCAGCGAGCAAGTACTAGAAGCTGATGCGGTTATTGTGGCGTTTGGTTTCCAAGCCAGCCCTGCGGCTTGGTTTGATGATTTTGGTATCGAAACCAATGAATGGGGATTAGTTAAAGCGAAAAAATCTGATGCCAATCCATTCCAAACCACTAACCCAAAAGTGTTCGCTGGTGGCGACATGGTCAGAGGGTCCGACTTAGTGGTTACCGCCATTGCTGAAGGGCGTGATGCTGCATTAGGCATTTTAAACTTTATTGACTAAACAAAAGAGTTTGCTTGTGAATTTGCACACCTTCTGGTGTGCTTTTTTTTGTCTATTGATAACTCACCTCCTTTTTGTGGAAATCATAAAATCGACAAACCCTGTTACAAACTCACCTACCAACCCGCTACTTATTGATAACAACCCTTCTTAAACATAGCGTATGATAAATTCCAATCCTTTGAATCTCATATAACAGTAAAGGAGCCATACCTAATGGCCTTACTAAAATCGACTTCACTTAAATCAACCATAAATAACGCCCTACTTCTCGCTTTAGGTTTATCTGTTTCAAGTGCCGTTTTAGCACAGGATACGCTTATTATTGCCGATGCCTATGTTGATGTAGCCAAAGGTAAAACTGTTAAAGATGTGGCGATTATTGTCACTGACAATCAAATCAGTAAAGTCACTAAACAAGCTGATATCACCAATCAGCAGGATTACACCGTCATTGATTTAAGCGGTAAAACCTTATTGCCAGGGGTAATGGACATGCATGTGCATTTATCTGGTGATGCTGATGATAACTTTCTCGAAGCTCAAAATGATTCCGTGCCTCGCCAAACAGTAAAAGCAGTTAAAAATGCCCAAAAAACCTTGATGGCAGGCTTTACCACTGTGCGAGACTTAGGTGCCTCGGGTTACTCAGTCATTGCTACACGTGACGGCATTAACGCCGGCGATATTATCGGACCGCGCATTTGGGCGGTAGGTCACGCCATTAGCGTGACCGGAGGCCATTGCGACGACAACTTTTCTGCCCCAGAAAAACAGTCAAAAGCACAGGGCGTAGCCGATGGCCCATGGGCCGTACGTGCAAAAGTGCGTGAAAATATCAAGTACGGCGCTAACGCAATAAAAATATGCGCCACTGGCGGCGTATTCTCAAAAGGGACTCAAGTTGGTATTCAACAATTAAGCGATGAAGAAATTAAAGCCGCTGTGGATGAAGCCCATATGCAAGGCATGGTCATTGCGGCACACGCCCATGGAACGAGTGGCATTAAAGCGTCAATCAAAGCGGGAATTGATAGTATTGAGCATTGCAGCTTTATGGATGCTGAAGCGATTAAGATGGCTATTGATGCTGGCACTTACTTGTCCTGCGATATTTACAATACCGAGTATACCTTAGCATTTGGTGAGGCTAATGGTGTACCAGAAGCGAATATCAATAAAGAAAAGCAGGTTTCACAAGCGCAGCGTGATAGTTTCAGAAAAGCCGTCAAAGCCGGCGCTAAAATGGTATTTGGCTCTGATGCAGCGATTTATCCCCATGGTGATAATGGCAAACAGTTTTCTCGTATGGTGACGTTTGGTATGACGCCCATCCAAGCATTGCAAGCCGCGACCATCAATAGTGCCGCGTTATTAAAACAACAGAACTTGGGTCAAATTAAAGCAGGCTTTTTAGCCGATATTATTGCGGTTGATGGTGATCCCCTTGAAAACATAAGCCTGATGGAAAACGTCAGCTTTGTGATGAAAGACGGTATTGTTTATAAAAAATAGTCCGGGCACAGCAGGCTTTATCAACAACCAGAAAAACTGCGGCTAAAGCCGCAGTTTATCTTGTTGTCGTTTTATATTGGATTGAGTTTTTCACAAAGCACACTTCTGCATGGTATATTATTGGCCTAATAAATTTGCATAAAACTGTTTAAGGTCACCCCATGAAAATCGGTATTATCGGCGCTATGGAGCCCGAAGTTGTTCATCTTGTTCAAGCTATTCATTCTCCTGTTCATACCACCATTGCCGGTATTGAGTTTATAAGCGGTAAAATTGCAGATAAAGACGTGGTTGTTACCCGCTCAGGTATTGGCAAAGTAGCCGCAAGTATTGCGACAACGTTACTGATTGAAAAATTTTCAGTCAGTCATGTGGTTAACACCGGCTCTGCGGGCGGATTTGTTGATGACTTAGCCATTGGTGATATTGTTATATCATCTGAAGTGCGTCACCACGATGTTGATGTCACTGCATTTGGTTATGAAATTGGCCAAATGGCTCAACAACCTGCGGCATTCATTCCAAATGCTGAATTAGTCAAAGCGGCACAACAAGCGGTATCATCTCTCGGTGAAGTTAAGGCTATTGAAGGGTTAATTTGTACTGGCGACAGCTTTATTTGCGATCCAGAGCGCACTAAAATCATGCGAGCTAACTTCCCAACAATGGCAGCATGTGAAATGGAAGGCGCAGCTATTGCACAGGTTTGTCACCAATTTAACACCCCGTTTGTGATCATTCGCTCACTGTCTGACAATGCTAATAATGACTCACCTGTCGATTTTGACTCGTACATCATTAAAGCAGGCCATCATTCGGCTATGATGGTCATGGCATTGCTGCAACAATTGTAATGTCACAGCAAGGTTAACCCCTTAACGGTATGAGTTTGCGAAGGATACCATTATGAACAATCTACTTTTGCAAAATGAGCTCATACAAGGCTGCTTAGTGCTTATAGCGGCCATTGCAGCGGCGCAACTTGCGCCACTGCCCAAACAATGGCAACCCTTATTATGGTTTAGGTTATTAGCGAGCCAATTAGCGGCAAAGGTGAATCACCCAAAACGCTCGGCATCGCAGCAAATGACGGCGGGAATATTAGCGACTTTATTGCTGGTCATTCCCATCACAACGATCGCAGCCTTTTTTCTTGAACTTGCCGCCTATGGGTGGTTTTTTGATTTTCTGATATTGTATGTTTGCATCAGCGATTACCAATTTACTCATCAAGCAAAGCGCATTCAAACAGCGCTTGAAAAAAATAACAATGCCTCCGCCAAAGTCATACTAGCGCCATGGGTCAGTCAAAGTACCCAACGGCTATCCAGCATGGGGTTATGTAAAACCACTATTGAAAAAACACTGAGTGCGCCTATTTATGGCAGTATCGCCAGTGTGATATTTTTTGCTTTAGGTGGCTCAACTATGGTTATCGCTGCACATTTACTTAAACAATTAGAGCTGTGCTGGCCACCCTACCAACCTAAGTTTGTTAACTTTTCTAGTTTTGTCGGCCAATTTAATCGGCTATTGTTTTTTATCCCTAGATTATTATGGCAATTTTCATTATCAATACAGTTTGGTCAGCTCGGAGTTAAAAGCATTGCAGTTACCGACAAGGTCACTCAAGGGCTAAATAATGATTTCAGTGTCATACATCTAGGCGCTAATTTGCTGAAAGTTGAGCTTGGCGGACCACAACAATTTATAATACTGCCATCGGCTTCTAAAACACTCAGTTATACAAAAGGGGTTGCTGTTGAAAACGCTTTTGAAAAAGTGAATTTAACCAAAGTCTTAGCAGGTTCTTTACCCCAATATCAGCATATTCACATTACGATAAAAGCGGCTCAAAATGGTAAGTTTTTCTTTTTAGCATTAGCTATTTTATTGCCTTTATTGTGGGCATTACTGCAAAATATGTAAATCTTTAGCCAAAAGCGGTATTATCCGCGGCTGCTTGTTTTATATATCCTCGTTTATAGGAAAGTGACCTTGTTCGATAATTTACATGTTTCATTAACGACTCCGGCCTTATTGTTTCCGGCAATTTCGTTACTTTTGCTGGCATATACCAATCGTTTTTTTGCACTAGCGGCGCTTATCCGTCAGCTAAGCGAACGAGGTAAACCCGTCAATGACGACCAAATCAAAAACCTCAAACAACGTATTAATCTGATCCGTAAAATGCAAGAAGCGGGTGTCAGCAGTTTTGCTTTGTGCGTTTTATGCATGATTTTTTTGTATACCGGATTTAATCAAATCGGCTCAGTTATTTTCGGATTAAGTCTACTCTTGTTACTTTACTCGTTGATTTTATCAGTGATTGAAATTCGTATTTCGGTTGATGCACTTAACATTCACTTAAAAGAGTTAAGTCAATGATCCAGTGGATTTACTTTTTTGACCTCTGCGGTACCGCAGTATTTGCCCTATCAGGGGCATTAGCCGCGGGTAAACATCGTATGGATCCTTTTGGCGTAACGGTATTAGCCTCTGTTACAGCTATTGGCGGCGGCAGTATACGTGACGCATTATTGGGTTCTACACCAGTTTTTTGGATTACCGACCCCAATTACATCATAGTGATTTTAGCCACTGTGGTTGCTTGTTTGATTTTGGTCCGCAAACCCCATAAGTTACCCAACATTACGCTACCTGTTGCTGACGCCCTAGGTTTAGCGCTTTTTACGGTTATTGGTGCTCAAAAAGCCCTATTACTCGGTCACTCTGGCATGATTGCAGTAGTAATGGGATTAATAACTGGCGTTGGCGGAGGCATTATTCGTGATGTATTATGTCGACAAGTTCCTATGGTGTTACGAACTGAAATCTATGCTACAGCCTCTATTATTGGCGGTATCTGTTATACCTTGAGCTTACTGTCAGGAATAGATAGTATGACATCGATGTTTTTAGCCATGGCTAGCACGCTTATTATTAGATTGAGTGCAATCCGCTGGCATCTTTCCTTACCGGCATTCGATTTAAAAACAAAGAGACCTTGATGTGCGTTTAATTAGCCTACTATTTTGCTTGTTATTGAGTGTTCAAACTCATGCGAATATTGGTGATATGCCAGCTGAGCAACAGCTTGCAATTCAATATATTGAAGCCTATACCGACCACGATTTTAGAACGTTAAAACAGTTTTATACCCGTGAGAGCGTATTTTTTGATAAAACCGCTGGGGTAGAATATAAAGGCGAGCGCCAGATTATTGCTTTTCTAACCCGCGCCCATGAAGGTGTGCTTGAATACCGACTTAATATCGAGCATATGTTTAACAATGGTGCCATTGTGGTCATCATCGGCAGCTATAGCTTGCGTGGTCCAGGGGATCAGTATGGCAAACCAGATAAAATTATTGATATAGCGGTTCCGGGGGTTACTACCCTAAAGTTTGATATGAAAACCCAACGCTTAATAGAACATATGGATCTGATGGATTACCAAACAATGGCCGATCAGCTGGAATCTCAATAAACGATTCACCTTAACCTTAAATTCAGACAATAAAAAAGGCTCCAAAGAGCCTTTTTGTTGTCTACACTGTGGTATTTAATACAGTGGCGTTTAATTAAGCACTACTTTAGCAAACTTGCGTTTACCGACCTGAACTACGGCTTCAAAACCTGCGTTAAACACTTGACGACTATCTTCTACTTTCTCACCATCAAATTTCACCGCACCTTGTTTTATCATCCGCATACCATCAGAGGTTGACCCAACTAGACCTGCATCTTTAAGTAAGTTAGCAATCGCTAACCCCTCACCAGCAGCAAGTGTTACTGTTTCAATATCTTCAGGAATCGCGCCTTTTTGGAAGCGATTAATAAACTCTTGGTGGGCAGCTTCTGCTGCTGCTTCATCATGAAAACGTGCAATGATTTCTTTGGCTAAGGTAATTTTAATATCACGCGGATTAGTGCCATTTTCCATATCGAGCTTGAAGCCTGCGATCTCTTCTAGCGGGCGGAAAGACAGTAACTCAAAATAACGCCACATCAAGTCATCTGAAATAGACATAATTTTGCCAAACATTTCGTTTGCAGGCTCACTGACGCCGATATAGTTGTGGGCTGATTTAGACATTTTCTTTACACCGTCTAAACCTTCAAGCAGAGGCATCATAATCACAGTTTGTGGTTTTTGACCTTCTGCTTTTTGTAATTCACGTCCCATAAGTAGGTTAAACTTTTGGTCAGTGCCACCTAGCTCAACATCGGCTTGCAATGCTACTGAATCGTAACCTTGCAATAGTGGGTACATAAATTCGTGGATCGCAATAGACTGTCCTGACGCATAACGTTTTTTAAAGTCATCACGTTCCATCATACGCGCTACCGTTTGCTGTGAAGCTAAACGGATCATTCCAGCAGCGCCTAATGGTTCTAACCAACTAGAATTGAACTCAATACGTGTTTTAGCCGGATCCAAAATCTTATAAACTTGCTCTTTATAGGTTTCAGCATTAGCAAGCACTTGCTCACGTGTTAGCGGCGGACGAGTGCTATTTTTACCACTAGGGTCACCAACCATGCCGGTAAAGTCACCAATTAAGAAAATGACTTCATGACCAAGCTCTTGGAAGGTACGCATTTTATTTAAAATGACAGTATGCCCTAGATGGATATCTGGCGCGGTAGGATCTGCGCCTAACTTAATCCTAAGTGGTCGTCCTTCTTTAAGTTTTTCAATGAGATCAGCCTCAAGTAAAATTTCATCCGTACCACGTTTGATCTCTGCCAACACTTGATCTAATTCAGCCATCTCTACTGCAACTCCTAGAGCGTAATCATTAACAAATAAAAATAAAGAGGACTATGTTACTTGTTAGCCACAGCAAATGAAAGAGTGTACACTTAGCCAATAACAACAAGAGTGAGAAATTGGTAACTGAGTCAATGGCAAAGCTGATTACATTATTTAAGTTGCTGCCTAAAGCACACCAAATAGCCTTAGCTACATTAGCTATATTTACTTCTATGATTTTGGTATTTCCATCAGAGGATGCACAAGCTTCTAAGCAGACATCATCAGATGAATTATCATTGCTAACAACCGACTCAAGTTCATCGGTGCCATTAGCTTTTAGAAGCCCTAGCGCCCCAAAAGTAGCAGATAAAAATACCCTACCATTATCGGCCCCCACAGCAGATGATGAGATTTTTGCTGCACATTTAAATACCTTGTCACCAGACTCAGAAACAGACCAGGTCATTGACAATATAGCTAATGAGTTAGAAACTCAAAAGCAGGCAATTCAACAAGCCAGTGAAGTTGCTGATCCTAATGCTCTGTATGCTGAATATTATGAAGTGGCAAAAGGCGATACATTAGGTGGCTTATTTAACCGTGCAGGCCTGACGGCTAAAGATGTTTACGACATCACCAGTTTACCTATTGCGAAAAAGAATTTACTTAAAATTATTCCAGGCGAAGAAATTGCTATTAGCAAAAATGCCCAGGGTGAATTAGCCGAGCTAAGTTATCGCATGGATAAAATTTCAACTTTGGTAATCTCTAAAGCCAACGATAAATACCAAGAAATCGTTAATAAAAAACAATTAGAAACCCGCCAATCATTTATTACTGCCAGTATTAGAAGTAACTTTTGGAATGCTGCAGCTGATGCTGGGCTATCCGCTAATCACATCATGCAGCTGGCTAATATTTTGGGTTGGGACATAGACTTTGCGTTAGATATTCGTAAAAACGATCACTTTTCGCTAATTTTTGAACAAGAATATGCCGATGGCCAGTTTATTCGTACCGGTAATATTCTTGCGGTAGAGTTTGTTAACCAGGGTGAGCGCTATACCGCTATTCGCTATAAAGATGGCCAATATTACTCGGAAAACGGCAACAGTATGCGTAAACCATTTTTACGCTCACCCGTTGATTTTAAATACGTTAGCTCTAACTTTAATCCAAGACGTCTGCATCCTGTAACAGGTCAAATAAAGGCTCATCGTGGTGTAGATTATGTTGCGGCTATTGGCACCCCGATTAAAGCTGCAGGGCGCGGTAAAGTGGTTGAGGCGGGTTATAATCAATTTAATGGTAACTATGTTTTCATTAAACACAATGATACCTATACCACTAAGTATCTGCATTTAAATGCTCGTAAAGTTAAACGTGGTGATATGGTAAAACAAAGCCAAGTTATTGGTACTCTAGGACGCACAGGCCGCGTGACTGGCGCACATTTACACTATGAGTTTATAGTCAACGGTGTACATAGAAACCCAAGAACAATTAATCTGCCTAAGTCTGAACCCATTGAACGTAGCGAAAGAGGCAAGTTTGCAAATGTTAGCAAGCTATTAATGGCTCAACTAAAATCACACCAAGCGCAAATGGTTGCCAGTAACTAACGTACTCAATAATAAGCATTCAATTGATTAACCAATATAAGCCTTTACGATTTGTCTTATATTGGTTCACCATCACTTTTACCCTAATTAAGGAAGTCTTCCATGTCTGAGCCAGAATATTATATTGGTCTTATGTCCGGCACGAGCATGGATGGTGTTGATGCGGTATTAGTTGATTTTAGTCACGGTTATCCGAAACTGATTAGTGCTCATACTGAAGAAATTCCGGGACATTTACTCAGAGGTCTACAACGTCTTTGCCAACCCTCAACCGATGAAATTAACCGTTTAGGTCGAATAGATCGCAGTATGGGTTTGTTATTCGCAAAAGCCGTTAATCAGCTACTGACCCATGCCAGTGTCAGCCCAAGCCAGGTTATTGCTATCGGTTCCCATGGCCAAACAGTCAGGCACATGCCTAATTTAGAAATGGGCTTTACCCTACAAATTGGTGATCCCAATACTATCGCAGTAGAGACGGGTATTGATGTTATTGCTGACTTTCGCCGCAAAGATATCGCATTAGGCGGTCAAGGCGCACCACTGGTTCCGGCTTTTCATCAACAAATTTTTGCCCAACCTGATACCCGACGAGTCATTTTAAATATTGGCGGTATTGCCAATATCACCTACCTTCCAGGTGATTCTAATAAAGTTATCGGTTTTGACACAGGTCCTGGTAATAATCTGATTGATGCTTTTATCCAGCAAGTCCAAGAACTCCCTTTTGATAAAGATGGCGATTGGGCCGATTCAGGAAACTCAAACCCTGACCTATTAAAACAGCTTTTGTCTCATTCTTATTTTTCGTTAGATTACCCAAAAAGTACTGGACGAGAACTTTTCAACCAAGCTTGGCTTGAACAGCAGTTATCTGAATTTAGTCATTTAGATCAAGAAGACATTCAATCTACATTACTTGATTTAACTTGCCACAGCATAGCAAATGACGTTAACAAGCTCAGCCCAACTGGTGAACTATATGTTTGCGGCGGCGGCGCACTTAACAAAGCACTAATGCGTCGACTCGCCTTATTAGTACCTGGCTATAAGGTGGCTACGACAACAGACATAGGTATTGACCCTAAATGGGTTGAAGGATTTGCCTTTGCCTGGCTTGCGATGCGCCATCACCGTCAATTACCGGCCAATCTACCAGCTGTTACTGGTGCAAGAAGAGAAGCTGTATTAGGCGGACGATACTCGTCAAAATAATTACAGTAGTACTGATTGTATAACTCAATAACCTATACTCAATTCCGGTTATTCGAAATGATATCTAGTTAACGCCATTTTAATAGATCTGGTTTTGGGCAGTTTTAATCTATCTCCTCTATCATTTTTGTATTCAAGATCCAATTCATAAAAGTCCACTTAACTGCGGACTTTTCTTTTTCAAATAATCCTGTCGGTGGTATCATGCGCCAATATTTAGTTTTAAATCGGCGTACTCATAACAGTATTGCTGATTGCAGCCATATGAGAATCGCATGAGTATTAAACAAAAAAGTGTTGCCGAATTACTACAACTAACGCCTGAAGGCCGTTATGACTATATGATTGAGCAGGTTAAAAATCACAAAATGATTTGGTCTTTGCAAGACAGCGATGGTTGCGTCATGCTAACGACTGAAGATGAAGATTGTATTCCTATGTGGCCATCAGAAGAAACGGCTGCACTGTGGGCTGTTGATGACTGGAAAGACTGCGAGCCATTAGCAATTCCCCTTGATGAATTTCAAGAGCGCTGGGTTAGCGGTATGGAAGATGATGATTTATTTATTGCTGTATTTCCTGTGCAAGAAGATTTAGGTGTCGTTGTGCCACCTTTTGAAGTAGATCAGCGCTTAACCTCTAAAGACACCACAAAGCACTAACCTTATGAATAATCCAATGGATGCTAAAGTGATGGTTGATACAGCGGGTGAAATCTCACCAAAGGCAGATACTAAAGAGATCGAGCCTGGCATAGTCAAGCCTAAATTACCCAAGCGCTTAGCAGTATTAATGTTGGTTTACACTGTGGCATCTATCAGCGGTTTAATGGCCGCGGGTTCTGTTTCAGAGTTAAGTGCCATGCTATGCCTGTTAACGTTACTTATGGTTGTTGCGGTATTTGGCCGTCAAAAAGCAGCCCTATATATGTTAAGAGGTTATAGCGTTTTACAATTAGCGTTTTACAGTTTTTTACCTGTGATCATGTATGACCCTGATAATTTAGTAGCCGGGCCAACAACAATGGACTTTGGGTTATTCCAAGCTGTAGTATCTGATTGGGTCATTTTTAGTGCATTGATTATTATAGGTGTAATACAGGTTTGGATTAGCTTTAATGCTAAGGTTAAGGCGTGGTTTAAACCACGACAAAATATGAACATCATGAGTTAGTTCCAATAAGCAAACCCTAATCACAAAAAAAGCCGTCTGATGACGGCTTTTTGTTTTCTTGCTAAGTATCAATCAATAAGTTTGGCTTATACCGAGAAGCTTGCGCCACAACCACAGGTTGTTGTGGCATTTGGATTCTTAACAAAGAAGCGTGAACCTTCTAAACCTGATGTGTAATCCACTTCACCACCCATAAGATACTGTAAGCTCATTGGATCAACCACTAGCTGTACGCCTTGCTTTTCAATAGTGAAGTCACCTTCGTTTACTTTTTCATCAAAAGTAAATCCATACTGAAAACCTGAACAACCACCGCCGGTAACATAAACTCGCAGTTTTAATTCAGGGTTCTGTTCTTCTTCTAACAGCCCTTTTACCTTGCTCGCCGCCGCATCGGTAAATTGTATCGGCATTGCTGCATCAGTTTGTTCAGTCATTATTACCTCTTACTTCAATTTTCTGCTGCGAATTATCTAATACCTGACTGTTTTGTTCAAGTATTACCCGCGCTTCTTTTTTACAGCCTGTGACTTAAGTACCTGTTGAAACGATATCTTCAATATTATACACCTGCTCAACCACACCGCCTTTAATACCTCGGGCGGGTTTAACCTTCACTTTTATCCTAACACGCTGTAGGGTAAAGCTGTCCGGCAAAGTAACATCGACTTCCATTATATGGAAATATTTAAAATCGATATTATATTTTTTATCTGTCAATTTAGTTAAATTCAACTCAGATACTTGATTATTTTGCACACCTATAAAATCAGCATCAATTGACACGGTTAAGTTAGCTTGGCGTTTTTGTTGTTGAGTTAGGATAACTCTAAGCTGCTGTTGCTCTGGTAATATACCGCGGTTAAGCTCTACTCCGTGAATTAATACACCTTCAACCTCTGCGTCAGGAATCATTAAACTACGATAAAACGACAGCTCTTTTTCAAGATTTTTTTGATGAATTAATTGATCGCTAAACATTTGCTGCAAGTTTTTATTGGCTTCTTGTTCTATAGTTAGCGCAAGGTTGCGACTTGCGAGTGCTTTGGCTTGTAGATCAAGTTCGAGTATAAGCTTACGTTTACCACTTTCACTATTAGGTGCGGCTTCTGGTGCAAATGACAGCCAAATTTGATGACATAATGCGCCAGTGATAAATGCAATGAGCACTAATGTAATTAAATAAGTGCCTGAAGCGCGTTTTTGACGCTCAATTACTTTTAACTTATCCAGTAAACGATGATAATTTAGCATTAGGTAACAAGCCCTTAATAAAATACAATGTCCAAGTTAACACAGGGAAGCAAGAGCATCACAGTGCAACTTAAACTCAACAAAGCTGCCATTATTCACGCCAAGAGGGCAACACGCAAATATCTAAACAATGAATTTCGCGATAAATTATCACAGGCGAAGATCAGTGTTCAGTTATGTGCGTTAGCATTACTGTTTGCGATTATTGCATCCAGTGTGATTATTCTATTCCGTTTATTGCTGGTTTGGGCAGATATTTACAACCATACCGATGCAACCAACTTAAATAATATCCTATTAGATTGGCGTTCTTATCTACCTTTAATAGGTGCGCTACTGATTTGGTTATTATCGCTATTGGGATCTAAGCGCTATCGCCGTATGGGCATAGCTTATGTGTTACATAGATTCAAAATGCATTACGGTAAAGTGCCTCTTCAATCTGCTGCGGGACAATTTTTTCAAGCATTAATTGCACTAGTCACTAATTTTTCAGTCGGTCGTGAAGGCCCTGCGATTCATTTAGGTGCTGTGAGTGCTAGTGTAATGGCCGAGAAATTTAAATTACCTGACAACAGTGTCCGTATTATGTGTGCAAGTGGTATTGCAGCAGGAATAGCTGCAACCTTCAATGCCCCATTAGCCGCAGTACTTTTCGTATTTGAAGTGATTGTCAGAGAATATAAAATACATTACTTCTTCCCTATTATGTTGTCAGCCATTTGCGGTGCAGTATCAAGCCAAATTGTATTTGGTAATGTGCACGAATATGACCTCATTAACGTTATTCGTATTCCACTAGACCATTACCCTATTTTATTACTGGGCGGTTTGGGCCTGGGTTGCACCGCCGCGCTGTTCAACCACACTTTATTAAAAGTTACTGCCACGGGCCAACATTGGCCATTAATATATCGGTTACTCATTGCGGGAACGGTTACCACCATCATTGGCATATTATTGCCCCAAGCACTAGGTTCAGGCGATTTAGCCATACACGAAGCCATTAGCGAATCCCCTAACTTATGGTTTTTAATCGCCTTGTTGTTAGGCAAAATGTTGGCGACAATTGCGGCCATTGGATTAGGTGTACCTGGAGGATTAATTGGCCCCTTGTATGGTATAGGGGCTTTAGTTGGCGCTATTTTAGCCTTAATCAGCAGTGCTTTATTTCCATCTATTGCGCCCTATGTAGGTCTTTATACCGTAATAGGCATGACAGCAATGATGGGAGTGTGTTTAAGTGCGCCACTTGCGGCCTTGGTCGCGTTACTTGAATTAACCAATGACGCCTCCATTATTTTACCGGCAATGTTTGTCACAATCCCCGCTTTTTTAGTTGCTTATCAAGGATTCAATACTAGCTCTATTTTTATTAAACAACTTGAAATAATGGGATTAGATTATAAAGTCGCGCCGATGAATCAGGGGCTGCAGAAAAAAGGTGTACGGGTACTGATGAATAGGCGTTTCGTTGTAGTCAATGACGATAACGAATTATTACTTGAAGTATTGAAACGCGCCGAAGGTCGACCTGTGTTAGTCCGCAATGCAGAAGGCCAAATTGAAATGTTGCGCTTAGAAATTCAGTCATTTGAGGACGAAACCACCCTATCCCGCCACCCAATGGTTGGCTTACCTGACTCAGCTACACTTAATGAAGCTTATGAAGCATTAGCGGCTAAACGCACTGGAGAAGTGTATATTTACCGTAACAGCCCTAATAATGTCATTGGCGTGATCAGCTGGGCAAACTTACTCCAAGAAATACGCTCTGGACAAGAATAGGCAAAATATATGAAGATAATAAGCAAAAGAGTATTGGCATTTGTGTGCTTATTGGCCCTATTTATAATAATTTATGTCGCCATAATATCAGCACAAAATACCACATCAAAAAACGATGAGCGCGACTCAGCTAAGCATATAGCAACCGTGGCGACAAAAATTGAAGCTAGCAATAATGATCAAACTTCCTCATTAGACATTCAGGTTGCACCTTTAACTGAGTTTGCTGATAACTTACCCGATCAATTGCAAAATAGTTTTGCTTTAATCTCAGATAATCGCCCTACAAAAAAACCTAAAAAAGTGCTGGTGTATTCTCTAGACAATATCAAAAACTTATTTGATTCAATTAACTATAACTCGAAAAGTTGGCAGCAAGGTAATCGCGAAGTTCCTCGTTTGACCTTTGAAACCGTCACTGAAAAATGGCAGCAAAACGCCCATAACATTCCGGTTGATGAAAAGAAAATGATTTTCTTTCGCTTAATGGCGCCACTCATTTTACTCAGTAATGAAAAAATGTTGCTAGAACGGCGATATATTGAAATTAGCGCTAACGACGACGACACAGTATTGAAGTTAGCTCAAAAATATAAAGTAATTGACTCGACCGTATTAGATAGCAAGACAACTCTAACCGATGAACAAAAAGCGACTCTACTTAATAGAGTTGATATTGTGCCTCCTTCGTTAGTATTAGCACAGGCTGCAGAAGAAAGCGGCTGGGCAACATCACGTTTTACCGTTGAAGGTAACGCTTTTTTTGGTCAATGGGACTTTAGCGGTAATGGTATGATGCCTAAGCAGCAACGCACAGAATTAGGTAATTACGGTATCGCGCGTTTTGATTCGCCACTTGAGTCCGTTATAGGTTATTTAATCAATATCAACACCCATGATGCCTATCAAGAACTGCGTAATTTACGCGCTAAATTTAGGCGAAACAATCAGCCCATTACCGGTCTTGAACTTGCTGGTACATTAGATAAGTATTCTGAACGTGGTCAGGCTTATATTGACGGTCTGCGCAACATGATTAGCTACAACCAATTAGAACAAGTTGATGAGGCTTATTTATCTGACGATGATCCCATTCATTTGATGACAGGTAATCCGTAAGCTAGTTTATCTGTACAAAATAGTCTGCTACAATTTCGTCTCAGCCCCCCTACATAACTTGGGTAGATTAACTGCTTCTAAAAGTCAGTGATTTACCCCCTAAACATTGGAAATCAGGCTGATGACTCAGTTCGAAGGTTCGCATATCCTTTCCGTAAACCAGTTAAATCTGGATTCAATTGCCACTATTTTTGATGTTGCTAACAAAATGACTCCCTATGCTTTGCGTGAAAAACGCACTAAAGTATTAGAAGGTGCGATTTTGGGTAACTTATTTTTTGAACCCAGCACTCGAACCCGTGTCAGCTTTGGCTGTGCATTTAATCTATTAGGTGGACATGTACGTGAAACAACAGGAATGGCGTCTTCCTCGCTATCTAAAGGTGAATCGTTATATGACACCGCTCGCGTGTTATCGACATATTCTGATGTGATCGCCATGCGCCACCCAGATGCCTACTCAGTAAAAGAGTTTGCTGAAGGCAGTCGAGTACCGGTAATTAACGGTGGTGACGGTCCAAATGAGCATCCGACACAGGCATTACTGGATTTATTTACCATTAAAAAAGAACTCAGTCATTCAGGCATGGGCATTGATGGTATGCATATTGCGATGGTCGGCGATTTAAAATACGGCAGAACAGTGCATTCGCTGTCACGTTTACTTTGCATGTATAAAAACATTCAGTTCACATTAATCTCACCAACTGAATTAGCAATGCCTGACTATGTGATCACTGACATTGAAAATGCTGGCCATAAGATCAAAATAACCGAACAACTTGAAGGTAATTTACATCAGGCGGATATTCTTTATTTAACCCGAATTCAAGAAGAGCGCTTCCCTTCACAGGAAGAAGCCAACAAGTATCGGGGTAAATTCCGTTTAAATCACAATATTTACACCCAACATTGCAAGTCAAACACAGTGATCATGCATCCTTTGCCACGGGACTCTCGTGAACAGGCAAATGAACTGGACAATGATTTAAATAGTCACCCAAGTTTGGCGATTTTTCGTCAAGCCGACAATGGTTTATTGATCCGCATGGCACTGTTTGCATTAACTTTAGGTGTTGAAAATCAACTCGAAAAATATGAGTGCCCAGTTAACTGGTATTCACGTAAAGCTGATCGTTAATCAGCAGCAATAAATTAAGGATTAAAGATGACCCGTTCCGAAACACTATTTGAACAGGCTAAAAAAACCATTCCAGGCGGCGTAAACTCGCCAGTTCGCGCATTTAACGGCGTTGGTGGTTCACCATTATTTATCGAAAAAGCCGACGGTGCTTATATCTATGATGCCGATGGTAAAAAATATATCGATTATGTCGGGTCATGGGGACCGATGATTTTAGGCCATAATCATCCTAAAATTCGCCAAGCGGTACTAGATGCTGTTGAAAATGGTTTATCTTTTGGTGCACCGACAGAGCTTGAAGTCAAAATGGCTGAAAAAGTCATTTCAATGGTGCCATCAATAGAACAAGTTCGTATGGTCAGTTCTGGTACTGAAGCCACCATGAGTGCAATCCGTTTAGCACGTGGTTTTACTAACCGTGACAATATTTTAAAATTTGAAGGCTGTTACCACGGTCATGCTGATTGCTTATTAGTGAAGGCGGGGTCTGGCGCATTAACTCTAGGGCAACCAAGCTCTCCTGGTATTCCAGAAGATTTTGCTAAGCACACCTTAACCGCAACCTATAACGACCTTGATTCTGTGCGCGCTATATTTGAGCAGAACCCAGAAAGTATCGCTTGTATCATCCTTGAGCCCGTTGCTGGCAACATGAACTGTATTCCACCGATTGAAGGTTTCTTGCAAGGCTTGCGTGCTATTTGTGATGAATTTGGTGCCTTGCTGATCATTGATGAAGTTATGACAGGTTTTCGAGTCTCTATGAGCGGTGCACAGGGGTACTACGGCGTAACGCCAGACTTAACCACACTTGGTAAAGTAATTGGTGGTGGCATGCCTGTAGGCGCATTTGGTGGCCGTAAAGATATCATGCAGTTCATTGCTCCAACCGGCCCTGTCTATCAAGCTGGTACCTTGTCTGGTAACCCTATTGCAATGTCAGCAGGTTTAGCCCAAATGGATGCATTATGTGAGCCTGGTTTATACCAAGCGCTTGCAGATAAAACTAAACGCGTGGCTGAGGGCTTCAAAGCTGCAGCAGACAAGCATGGTATACCATTAAATATTACTTATGTAGGCGGCATGTTTGGTTTCTTCTTCACTGAAGATAAAACGCCAATGACTTCGTTTGCTCAAGTGACTAAATGCAACATGGAGCACTTCCGTCATTTTTATCATGCTATGTTAGATGAAGGTATTTATTTGGCGCCGAGTGCTTATGAAGCAGGCTTCATGTCAATGGCCCATGGTGATGCTGAAATTGAATATACTCTAGCCGCTGTTGACCGTATTTTTGCGGCAATGAAATAAATCAGTCTCATCGTTTAAGTCTATTTTAGCTTAGACAGACTGCTGATAACAAAAATAGGATAAATAACTAAGTTGTTTATCCTATTTTTTATTTGTATTAACAAATTCCTACTTATCTTCACTGTAATCATTTTTTATCCACTACTTTGGTCGATTATTGACAAAATAACTGTGATCTCAGTTGCGAAACTCCCTGTTGTGTGATTTGATCGCACCGCCCTACCGGAAGCTTAATTTAACCTTAAAACAGGCCTAAATTAAGTTAGCAAAAATTCACGGTAATGATGTTAATTACCTACAACATAGAGTTGGAATTGCAGTCATGCTACATACCTTTCTTATCTCACTTGCAATACTTGCGCTGTTAAGTATTGTGCTTGAAGAAGTTACTCACATTAATAAAGCCAAAACTACCTTATTTTTAGGCTGTATTTCCTGGATAACCTTATTTATTGCCGCTCAGTCTCCTGAACAAACGGCCATTATCTCAGAAGAGTTAAATGAAAACTTATTAGAAATTGCCACATTATGGCTATTTTTAATGTCCACAATGACCTTTGTTGCCTATCTGAATGCCAAAGGTATGATCCAAATGATAGTGCAAAAAATCTTTCCACAGCAGGTTTCTGTGCGAGTGCTGATGGTGCAAGTAGGATTTTTTTCATTAATCCTTTCGACATTTTGTGACAACGTCACCGCAACCTTAGTATCACTAGGCTTATTAACAACCTTTAACTTAGACAGCCAAATGCGTCGTCGTATGGCTGTGCTAATTATATTTGCGGTTAACTCAGGTGGTGTAGCGCTCATTACCGGTGATGTGACCACTTTGATGATTTTCCTTGCAGGAAAAGTGCATATTTCTGAACTGCTAGTACTGTTTATCCCAGCTTCTGTTAGCGTACTGCTATTAGCGGTATTGTTTTCATTAAAGGCCGAAGGCTCTGTTAACACTACCCCCGTAACACAAATTTACCAGACCACTGATATCATCATTGGGTTAATATTTTTAACCACAATCGTGTTAACTATGGTGTTAAACGTGCTGTTTGGTATTCCGCCAGTACTGACCTTCTTAGCAGGCTTATCAGTGATGTTTTTAGTCGGTCGCAGCAGTAAATCTAAAGATGAAGAGGTACAGATTTTAGAATACATCCGTCAGGTCGAATTCGATACTCTGTTGTTCTTCCTTGGTATTTTATTATTGGTCGGCATGCTTAAAGAAATCGGCACATTACATTTATTGACCGAAGTCTATACAATGTATGACCCAAGTATTTCTAACTTTTTTGCTGGCGTAGGTTCAGCTGTGCTAGATAACGTGCCACTAACGGCTGCTTTACTAAAAGCGGATCCAGTATTAACAACCTCACAGTGGCTAGGACTAACTTACTCTGTGGGCGTGGGTGGATCGTTATTAGTGATAGGTTCAGCGGCGGGTATCATTGCGATGAGTAAGGTACAAGAACTGACTTTTGTGAGCTACTTGAAATACGTTCCCGCGTTATTACTGTGTTATTGCGTCGGATATTCACTGACGTTATTTTTAGCTAATCATCTACATGGCTAATCACAACATAAATAACTCCGCTATGCTTCAGTAAAATCAGCTGAGTTAAGATCAAAAAAGGCGCTAGTTGCGCCTTTTTTCTTACCACATTCATACCTATATCGCCGGCACTTTAAACTCTTGGCCATTAATGTCTAAAATAATATCTCTTGGGCGAATTTCTATAATAGTTAATTTACCCTGGATCATATCGCCCTGTTGTAACTCTTTACCATCAACATTTAGCCAGCGATTATTGGGGTCGCTTGAATACACATGAGCAACAATATTAAACTCAGGCACGCTAAGCTGAATACTGGCAGGCAGATCACCGTATTTCGGAATACCTTGTGGCTTTGGGTGAGGAATTGGGTCTAATTTGGCTTCAGTAACATCTTTGTTTGCTGATTGCTCATACTCAACATCTTTCAATGCCGCCGCAAAAGCACTTGCTAGATTACTATCACGGTTGGCATCGCGATTACTCTCCGGTTGACGCACAGATTTAAAATCCACTTCATTGGCAGCCATATTAACTTGTAACTTCAACGCTTCTAATTCTTTTAATCCACGTTGATTCGCGTTAGCACCTAGAATAATTGGCTCAATCTCTTCAACATCATTGTTTTGAATCACATTAGAATGCTGATATGCCTGCTGTAATTGTTGATCGTATTGCTGACTAAGTTGTTGTAATTGAGTTAACGACAACTGCTTATCATCCATATTAGTCCCTTGCTGGGAGCTATCATTAAATGAGTTAGTTGATGCTTGATACATCAAGCTAGGTTGCGAGTCGTTCATTGCTATGGCTGCCAATAGAGGCTTAGCCATAGGTAATGCGACCTTACCCGCTAAACTAAACTCCTCACTAACATTGGCCTCAGGCATCACTTCCAAAGCTTGTGAAGCAACAACTTGCGGAGCGGATTTTTGTTGCGCAGTAGCAGGCACGATAGCGGCTTGTTGAGTGTTATCGCTAACTATTTGAGGCCGCTTATGAGATGCATCCAACAAAGTATCTAAAGCCCACGCCCCCATAATGGCCGCCGACACTGCAACGCTAAGTAGCGTTAGCTTCATAATCATTGGTCGCTTGGGTTTAACCGGTGGTAAAACCGGACGCGGCGTCATTATAGCGTCATGCACACCCGTTGATTGTTGTTTTTGCTTGCTTACCGCATCCAATAGTATCGACATTATCGGCGCTCCGCCGCGGTCAATCTTGGTCCAGTTTGGCTTAAATATAAGTTGATTTGGACTAATGTTTGGCTACCTGCTATGCCATCGGACTTTAAACCATGCAAACGTTGAAACGACATTAAGTGCTGCTCAAGCTGACTATCAAACTGATTGATTAAACGTGCAGGGCGCTGTTCAATCATCGCCAAGCTATTTTCTAACCACTGCACTTGCGCTAGTGGTGAGCTTTGACCTATTTCTCTTGGCATGGCTTGCTCCGACTGCCATAGTATTTCAAACGTGCCACTAAAATGGCGATCAAACCAATCCTTACCTACCCAAAACTGTTGCTCGCCCAATTGCAGTAAAATTTGCTCATATTGGCGCTCAACAATAACGCCATAAAAAGGCGTGATTTTTGAATCTTGCAAATAAACGACCACAGGATAATTAAGACGCATAATGCTATTCCAATTACCTTGCTGTTGATAACATGTTAGTCCTTGCTGCAGCGCAGCCTGGCATGGCGATAGCTCACTGATAGGCTGCATATCCCATAAACCAAATAATGCCGCAAAGGCAACATCAATATTTTGGCTTTGCATCATAGCTTGCTGCATCACCCGTTGCTCTGCATTCAATGCACTGGTATTGGCTGGCACAGCTGGAGGAGATACTTGTGTTGTCTCTGAAGTCGGTAATTCAGCCAATGCCTGCTGAGCTTGGTTTTGAAGATCTGGTGTTTTAGCCGTTGAGATTGTAGCCACTGAGGCAACACTTATATCTTGGCTACTTTGATTAAATAGATAAAAAGCCCCCGCAAAAGTGACTAATGCTGCGGCAGCAATCACGCCATACCAAAACTTATTATTGCTTTCTTCTATATCGCCTAAAACTTCCTTAGCGGCTTGATCAATCATTTTATGATCAATCGGCACTTTTGATTGGCCGTAACCCGCCATTAATGCCCTTTCACACAACAGGTTAGTTAAGCGTGGAATACCACCACTATAGTGATGTAATCTTCGGATAGATTTAGCGGTAAACAAAGGCTCATGTCGTCCAGCCACTTGCAAACGATGCTGAATATATAGAGCTAACTCAGCCCCATCTAAGGGCAAAAGATGATAGCGCGCAGTGATCCGCTGTGCCAGTTGGCGTAAGTCTTGGCGTTTCAGTAATTGCTGTAATTCAGGCTGACCAATTAAAATCACTTGTAATAATTTTTTAGTATCGGTTTCAAGGTTAGTCAGTAATCTGAGCTGCTCTAATACCTCAGAACGTAAATGCTGTGCTTCATCAATAATCAATACTGTATTGCGGCCATTTTTATGATTATTCAATAAATACTGACTTAATAGATCAGTCAGTTTTTTTATACTCGGATTATCTGCATAGGTAATTCCCAGCTCATCACACAAAGTCGCTAATAACTCTTGCTCAGTCAAAGAGGGATTAAGAATAAAAGCCGTATCGGTATTTTCAGGTATTTGTTGCAATAAACACCTTGATACCGTGGTTTTTCCGGTGCCGACCTCACCTGTTAGCAACACAAAACCACCGGTTTCGCCTAAGCCATAAGTTAAGTGAACCAAAGCCTCTCGATGACGATCACTTAAGAACATGTAATGCGGATTAGGAGCAATGGAAAATGGATTATCATTTAATCCATAAAAAGCTTTATACATACTACTTAGCACCCTTAACAAAAACTGACGGCTCAAGTTAATGCTTGCGAGGGAGCTTGTCAAAAGTTAGCCGCAAAAATCTAACTCTGGTAAGCTTTAAAGCATCAATTAGTTAAAAGTGATGTCAAATGAAGATCTTTTTAGTCGGTGGTGCTGTGCGCGACAAATTACTTGGCCTTGCCATCAAAGATAAGGACTTTGTGGTGGTTGGCAGTAATGTTGACGAAATGCGGACCCAAGGTTATCAACAAGTGGGTAAAGACTTCCCCGTTTTTCTGCACCCTAAAACCCAACAAGAATATGCCCTTGCCAGAACAGAACGCAAAACGGGTAACGGTTATCAAGGTTTTAGCTGCGATGCTTCTAACGATGTCACATTAGAACAGGATTTACTTCGTCGAGATTTAACCATTAATGCCATTGCAGAAGATACATCAGGCCAATTGTTTGACCCTTATGGCGGAGTCAATGATATTGAGAATAGAGTACTGCGTCATGTGTCGGATGCCTTTGTTGAAGACCCGTTAAGAGTATTGCGAGTAGCACGTTTTGCAGCGCGCTTTCATCAACTAGGCTTTACTATCGCCCCAGAAACTCAGATCTTAATGCAGCATATATCAGCTTCAGGCGAACTAGCACATTTAACACCTGAGCGCGTATGGCAAGAAATAGATAAAGTACTTAGTGGCGATAACCCAGAAATTTTTTTCAACACATTACGCGACTGCGGCGCCCTAAAAGTCATTTTACCTGAAATTGACATTTTGTTTGGCATCCCACAACCTGAAAAGTGGCACCCTGAAATTGATACTGGTATTCACACTTTAATGGTACTGGAGCAAGCCAGCTTACTAACAACCGACAAAGCAGTTCGATTTGCGGCATTAACCCATGATGTAGGTAAAGCGGTTAGCCCAAAAGAAACTTTGCCCAAACACCATGGTCATGGTCAAAAAGGTGTGCCTATTATCAAACGACTATGTCAACGCTTGCGTGTGCCAAATGAGCATTGTGATTTAGCCATGCTAGTCAGCGACCAGCATCAAAATATTCACAATGCAGCAGAATTGCGCGTCGAAACCATTATCAAAATATTCGATAAAGCTGACTTCTGGCGTAAACCACATAGATTAAAGCAGCTTTTGCTTTGCTGTCACGCAGATATGCGCGGCAGAACCGGCTTTGAAAATGCAGATTACCCTCAACAACACTATCTAAACGCATGTTTTAAAGTAGCCAGTAATATTGATGTACAACACATTATATCCGCAGGATTTACAGGTGCAGGAATTAAACAACAGTTACAACTTAAGCGGATTGAGCAGGTCAGCGAGTTTAAGCAAGCTCAAACCTGAAAAATCGATATAAAATGCTTATAAAAAACAATAACAAAAATAGGATAAAGCTGTTTTTATTGCAACGTTTTTAGGATATTTCACTATTGACATCGATATTGTGCACGAAAAGACCTAATAAATGCCTAAATACTTGCATTTTTCATTTATTTAGCTACTTTAGAGGAACATTTTTCTTTTTGCCTATAGCATAAAAAAAAATGTGTGACATAATTACGCCGCTGCAAAGGCATAGGCTTTTGCGCCCAAACTACAACCTATATTTTAAAGGATTTACCCATGAACAAGAAAGTACTGATGATTGCTGGTGTTGCTATGACTGCTTTACTAGGTGGCTGTGCTAACACTACTGCTTTAGAAGAAAGCGTTGCAAACTTAGGTAACAAAGTTGATCAACTATCTGCAGAAGTTGGTTCTTTAAAGTCTGAGCAAAGCAAACTATCTGCTGATGTTAAAGGCGCTAAAGCTGCTTCAATGGACGCTCAAGCAGAAGCTAAACGTGCTAATGACCGTCTAGACAACATGGCTTCTTCTTACAAAAAGTAAGAATTGCTATACAGAATTAGCTTATATCCATAGGTTGATTATTAGGGCTTGAATGTAGTTCAACTGGTATCCAGTTTGAACCAACTTCAAGCCTTAATTGTTTCTGCTATTAAAGTTTTTATACGAGTATATTAGATAGTAAGTGACTTAGAATTCAGAAGACTTAGATTTTAGGTGAAATTGTCAGCTCACACTAAACAAGGATCTATCAGCGATAGTAGCTTTACCTATAGCCACAACTCTCTCCTTATTTGCTCTTACGTCATTTGTAACACAATACCCATTAACGCCGAACGCTCATTTAATAACGAACTAGCAGAACAATGTTCACTTTTTTATCAATAGCAAAATATTTAAGAAAAGTCCCGTTACGGCCAGCCCGAAAACATGATTAGTATCCTAGATCTTTTTTAGCACTATCATATCAAACTCACATTTTAAGCCACTGATTGGTGATGACTTAATTTGGTGACGAATTTCATCATTAGCGCGCCAAGCAAACAACGAGCTATCTAATAAATTAACCGCTTGATCACCTGTAACATCAATTTCAAAAGAGACTTGTTGCTGCGACTCAATGAGTAAACGTTTAGGGATATTAAGTTGTGATGGCTTCTCGACTAAATCTGGATAAACATGCTGTTTAATTTGCCATAAATGCTGGTTACTGGGCTGTACTAACACTATACGCCCCGCATCTTTTAAGACTCGAAGGCATTCTTGCCCTTTGATAGGTGCATCAAATAAGGTCACCACGTCCATACTTTGATTGGCAAATGGCAGCACCTTAGTAGAGCAGAAAATCAAGCTTGCTGGCGTGTTACCTTTGGACGCTGCAAATAAGGCATTCTCGGCGTCTGACACGCCCCAAACCGCCATAGGTTGGGTTATCCCATGTGTCATTAAATATTGATGTATTTGCGTTAAATAAAACCCATCACCGCATTGGTAATCAAGCCAATTGAGCTCATTTTCAGCAGTTGCTGTTAATGCCAACATTTTTTGTTGCAACGCATCTACTAAAGGCTGAAAAACCCCACTTTGTAATAAAAATTGGCGCGCGCGCATTTGTTGGCGTGAAATAGAAGATTGCGGCGTTTTCGCCTTCACTTTTACTAAAGGGTAATAGCCTTGCTCAAGGCGGTCAAAATGATGTTTAGCTTCGCAATAAAAGCCTTTAGAAGCTTCATGTTGATGCAATGGTTGAGAACAGGTCGGGCAAACTAAAGGTAGGGTCATCATATTTTAAATAAACTTTTAATGGGGAAGATAAAAACTAGCAATAAAAAACGGGTAAATTTACCCGTTTAGTTCATTATTCACTAACATAATCGGCTATAGGTACAATAGACCAAGCAGTATGCTACCTAATATTAGTCGGTAAATCACAAAAGGGGTCATACCGATTTGACTAATATACTTTAAAAAGTAGTGAATACAGACATAAGCTGCAGCAAATGATACCACCAGGCCTAAAGTTAGTGCTTGATAGTCAATTGGTAGCGGGCTTTGGGCAAGATCTTTAATGACTAAAATAGCTGCGCCGCAGCTAACCGGTATCGACATTAAAAATGAAAAACGCGCCGCGGCTTCACGGGTGAGCCCTAGCATTAGCGCCGCTGTCATCGTCGCACCCGAACGAGATGTACCAGGTATTAATGCCATCGCTTGCGCAATACCAATTAATAGCGCTTTTTTCCAACCCATTTGAAATTCATTCAATTGTGCCTTTGACATGCGATCAGCAACCCATAACAACAGCCCAAAAAAGATGGTCGTTATCGCAATAACGAGCGTATTGCGTAAGTGTGTTTCAATAAAATCTTTTGCTAAAAAACCCACTATGACCGCAGGTATTGTGGCTAACACAATCCACCAGGATAATTTACTTTCCTGGGTTTGAGTCTTTGTCACCAAACTCTTGGTCCACGCCTGTGTAAGCGACACAATTTCAAGGCGAAAGTAAATAATTACAGCAAAGAGTGAACCGGTGTTAACAGCCACATCAAAAGAGAGACCTTGATCTTCCCATCCAAATAATTGAGCAGGAAGAATTAAATGCCCCGAACTTGATATAGGTAAAAACTCAGTTAACCCTTGAATTAAAGCTAAAAATATAACTTGTAGCGATTCCATACTTGTCCTTGTTTAGATTGCATTTTGGTATTTTTACTAAATTTACATACACTTAAATTACGGCAGTATTAATTAACCATCACGTGCACAGAGACTCAGGCTCAAGCAATTGTATGCCGTAATTGGGCTGGAAAAGCAAAATTAACAGGCCATAACTGTTGTTGCTGTTTGTCATACTGCTGCCAAAGCGTTTCATACGAAAGACCCACAGTAGGATGTAAAACATGAGGTGCTAACTCCGCCAACGGCCAAAGTACAAAAGCATTAAATAAAATTTCACCACGAGGTAACTCAACGGGCTGAACAGTCACTTTGTCGTCATAAAGTAACAAATCAATGTCTAAACTACGCGGGCTAAACTTTTTCTCACTTCGAATACGACCATTGGTTTGCTCAATCATCTTAAACACAGCCACAACCTCTGCAATAGACATATCAGTGTCAGTACTGGCGACCATATTTAAAAAGTTAGTCCCTTTAAAACCCACAGACTCACTTTCATACACTCGTGATAAAGATAGTTGGCCAAAATGCTGTTGTAAATCTAACAGGCCAGCTTTAAGGTGTTGTTCAGGTTCAATATTTGTTCCTAAACTGATATAAATCTTTGCCATTAAGTTTATTCGTCCACGCTATTTTAAGAAGTGACTCGTCATGAGCTAAAATTAAATGCTGCCACGCTCAATGACAACACCAACAGAATCGGCATGTTGCACTGCGCCAGGCTTCATAACCACAACCTTGACCCAAGGTACGTTAAATTCACTCAGTAAACACTGGGCAATCATCTCCGCAACGGTTTCAATTAACTCAATAGGTTTTTCAATGATCAGCGCAGTTAAACGATTTGAAACGGTTTCATAACACAAGGCGTGTTGATAATTGTCACTGGCCGCAGCTAAACGATTGTCCCAAGCCATATCTAAGTCAATCAATAGAGTTTGATGGATCTTTTTTTCCCATTCATAAATCCCTATCACAGTATCAATTTTTAACTGCCGAATAAGCACTTTATCCATCTGAAGCTCCACAAAATAGCCTTAAGAGACCTTGTTCAAAATTAATTCCAGATAAACAGTGATATTCTCACCATCTGGTCTTTTGCCAGCACGCTTAAAGCAGTAGGATAAGCAAATACAAAAACAAAGGTAACGAATTTAATTCATACCAAGGAACCGTTTTTGATTTTTGCAAAATGATTTGCAACAGCGCATTAAAAAATTATGC